>JALSKA010000020.1 GCA_026989095.1 Ardenticatenaceae bacterium | reverse complement strand
GATCGCACCAACACGCGGTCCTTGTCGGCCCCGAAGGCTGTGGCGCGAAACCAGACAGCCCCGTCCTTCTCGTACGCATATCCTTTGTCCTTGAGGGCCTCCACCACGCGCCAAATGCTGCCGTCCTCGTAGAAGGATGCCTCGTTCGTCAACACGTCGTGCCGAATGCCCAAGCGTTCGAGAGTGGCCTTGATGTCGGCGAAGATCATCTCCTGAGCGATCTCCTTGAAGAAGGGCCACTCTTCCTCGGCCGCCTCCGGCCCATGACGTTCTAAGATGGCACGGGCAATCTCCACAATGTACTCGCCCTGATAGTACTCCTCCGGGAACTCCACCGGCCGGCCAAGCACCTCCAGGAGCCGGAGTTTGACCGACTCGCCCAGAATGCGCATCTGCCGGCCGGCGTCGTTGTAGTAGTACTCACGGGTCACCTGCCAGCCCGTGGCCTCGAGGATGTTGGCCAACGTATCGCCGATGACCGCGTTGCGGCCGTGGCCCACGGTAAGCGGCCCGGTGGGGTTGGCCGAGACGAACTCCACTTGAGCGCGCCGCCCCCGTCCGACGTCGACGTCCGCGTAGTGGGCGCCCTTGGCCACCACGTCGTCCACCTGGCGGGCCAACCACACGGGCGAGAGGTGGAAGTTGACGAAGCCCGGACCGGCCACCTCGGCCCGCTCGATCACGTCGTTGGGGGGCAGATGGCGCACGATAGCCTCGGCGATCTGGCGGGGCGCGCGCCTCATGGTGCGGGCCAAGGGCAGGGCCACTGGCGTGGCGAAGTCACCATGTTGTGCCTGCTTGGGGCGCTCCACGGGCACGTCCGGCAGGGGAACCTCCGGCAGTTCTCCGGCCTCCACAGCCGCCCGCAGGGCCTCCTCCACCAGGTGGCGAATCCGCTCGGGAATCATGCTCTTCCTCCGCTGGTGCCGATCTCACTCCAGTATAACGCAGGCCCTGGGATTGCCAAACCCGCTCGATTCTGCTCCGCACCCTCCACTTCCCCCTCTTTACCACATATCTGGAGACTTCTGGGACATACCCCATCCAAAATCACAGGTTGACAGCCTTTTCCCCTTTCCTGTATAATAGGCAGCACCGGTCCCACAAAACCCAAAAGTTCAAGGAGGAGGAAGGGATGAAGCGGCGCGACTTTCTCAGGTTGGCAGCTCAGGGAACGGCGGCAACAGTAGTGACGGTGGGATTAGTAGGATGTCGTCAGCAGGCGACGCCAGCGGCCGAGACAGGTGCCCCGCAGACCCCCATCGAGGAACGCGAGCAGGAGTTGACCGAGGTCATCGCGCAGGACACGGGGTTGCCCGAGATTGAGTGGCAGATGGCCACGAGCTGGCCCTTGGGCTTGGACACGATCTTCGGCGGCGCCCAAGTATTCGCCGAGCGCGTCGCGGCCATGACGGGCAACAAGTTCCGCATCTCGCCGCGCGCGGCCGGCGAGTTGGCCCCCGGCCTACAGGTGCTGGACGTGGTGGCCCAGGGAGCCGTGCCCATCGGCCACACGGCCTCGTACTATTACATAGGCAAGAGCCCGGTCATGGCCTTCGGCACAGCGCTCCCCTTCGGCCTCACGGCCCAGCAACAGAACGCCTGGCTCTACGAGGGCGGCGGCCTCGAATGGCTCCAGAACTTCTACGCAGAGCGCTTCAACGTCATCCAGTTCCCGGCCGGCAACACGGGCGTACAAATGGGCGGCTGGTTCCGCAAGGAGATCGAGACGGCCAAGGATCTGCAGGGCCTCAAGATGCGCATTCCCGGCTTGGGCGGCCAGGTCATGAGCCGGCTGGGAGCCACCGTACAAGTCTTGCCCGGCGGCGAGATCTTCCAGGCCCTCCAGACGGGCGCCATCGACGCGGCCGAGTGGGTGGGCCCCTACGACGACGAGAAGCTAGGCCTCCACAAGGCCACGAAGTACTATTATTACCCCGGCTGGTGGGAGCCCGGCCCCTCGCTGGAAGTGCAGATCAACTTGGACGAGTGGAACAAGCTTCCTGAGGAATATCAAGAAGTCATCCGCACGGCCGCCTACCAGGCTAACATGACCATGTTGGCCCGCTACGACGCCCGGAACGGCGAAGCGCTCCAGCGCCTCCTCGAAAGTGGCATCGAGCTGCGCCCCTACAGCGACGAGATCCTCCAGGCCGCCGAACAGGCTTCCTTCGATCTCTTCGAGGAAATGGCAGCCCAAGACGCCGACTTCCGCGAAATCTTCGACCAATGGCTGGCCTTCCGCGACCGGGTCTACTCCTGGCACAGCCTCAACGAGGCCAGCTTCGCCCGCTACTACTCCCAATTGCGCGCGCAACAATAGCTCCAACAACGTCGCCGCTTTCGGCCGGGCTGTCCAAGGCGAGCAGCCCGGCCGATATCCACCCTGCCCCCGCCGACAGTGATCTCACGCCCCCCGAACAGATGTGAGTATCCTCTGCCGTCAATTTGGCAAGGAGCTGCCCACAGGTTACAATCTGTTGAGAGTGAGGGGATGATCATGGCTTTTACCGTCCAGGATTTTCACGACTTGGTTCGCCTTCTACAGCAGCATCCCGAGTGGCAGGCGGAGCTGCGCCGGCTTGTCCTGAGCGAAGAGCTTCTCACACTTCCAGAGCTTGCCCACAAGCTCCTCCAAGCCCACGAACAGGCAGCCGAACGCTTGGACCGCCTCGAGGCCACCGTGGCCGAGCTCACGCGGGGCCAGCAGGCACTGCTGGAAGCCCACCGCCGCGCCGAGGAGCGCCTCGACCGCCTCGAGGCCACCGTGGCCGAGCTCACGCGGGGCCAGCAGGCACTGCTGGAAGCCCACCGCCGCGCCGAGGAGCGCCTCGACCGCCTCGAGGCCACCGTGGCCGAGCTCACGCGGAACCAGCAGGCATTGCTGGAAGCCCACCGCCGCACTGAGAAGCGCGTGGACCATCTGAGCGCACAAATGGAAGACATGTACAGTCAACTAGGAAGCATCCGCGGGGTGCTGTTGGAAGAGCAGTACCGGCGCAACGCTCCGAGTTATTTCGGCCGGCTTGCCAGGAAAATTCGTGTGCTATCCTCCCAACATTTGGCCGATTTGTTGGACGCGGCCATTGATCAGGGAAGCATCTCATGGGAGGAACGGGACAAGCTCCTGGCTTGTGATGTGGTCATGACCGGGCTGGGCCGCGATGACGGCGCACCGCTCTACATAGTGGCCGAAGTCTCCATCGGCATCGGGTACGACGATGTGGATCGCGCTGTGGCGCGCGCTCAAATATTGCGCCGGGTGGTAGATGTGCCTGTCATTCCCACCGTGGCCGGTCAGCGCATCGACGCTGTCATTGACGAATATGCCCGCGGCAAAGGGGTATGGCGCGTGTTGAACGGCCACGTGATACCACCGGATCAGCCGGTGCCTCGCTCCCGGCACGGCCCTCCTGGTTCGACGTGATTCCACGGCGATGCCCACATGCCCGACGGCATTGAAGCGCTCCTTAAAAGAGCTTCGCTCTCTTCCGAGAAAGAGGGGGGTGGCGGTTTTCTCCCCACACGCACAATTTTCGCGTGGACGAGCCTAGTTGGCCTTCTGGTCCTTCACCTTTGGGCTAATCTCTCCTGGGTGTGGCGCAATGTAACCCCCTTGGGCCGTGATGCGGGCGGCCACTTGAACCGCTCACTCGCCTTTTACGACGTGCTGCAACCGTGGTCCACGGCTAACCTTCTGCAGGCTCTCACACTCACTCCCTATCGTCCTCCTCTCCTCTACATACTGGTACAGCCCTTTTACCGTCTGTTCGGCCTGAAGATGGACGCTGCCCAATACGTGAACGTTGTCTTGCTCCTGGCCATTCTGGTGGTTACCTTTCTGCTGGGGCGCCGGATGTTTGGGGAAAGAACGGCCTTGCTGGCCATAGTCCTGTTGGGCTTCTTTCCCATGATGGCGGCCATGACACGCCTCTTCTACGTGGAGAACCTGCAAACGTTCTTCGTCATCTTCATTCTCTGGGCCCTTTACCGCACAGAGCAGTTTCGGGCGCGCGCGTGGAGCGTGGTGTGGGGTGTGGGCGTAGGATTGGGCATGTTGGCCAAGTGGACCGTGGGTCCTCTGGTGGCATTGCCCATTGTGTGGCAAGCCACATCTGCCGGCGTCTGGCGGGCCACATGGCACATGGTGCGCCACGTTCGCCCCGCGTGGCCTCGCTTGATTCGAGGCTTGGTTCTCGGGGGGCTGGTAGTCGGACTCACTTTCGGCCCTCACTACGACTTGGTATCTTCTCTTCCCCTGGGGCTGTGGCTCTACGTGATGTGGACACTTCTCTGGGCCGCTGCCGCCGTGGCCCTCTGGGGGGCGAAGGGGCCACGTGATCACTTCTGGGGCGCTCTCTTCGTGGCAGGCGGTTTGGCCAGCATTTGGTACCTTGGACGAGTGGACTTTCTTCCCCGCCTGCTGGAAGCCGCCTTCGGCTCGTATGGGGGCAACTACGACACCTTTAACCCCTTTCGCCTGCGCAACTACACCCGCTACCCGACCTACTTGATCACAGCCCACTTGGGGGTCTTACCGGCCCTGCTCGTGCTGCCACCCGTCGCGTGGGCCTGGTGGCGCTGGCGGTCCCACATCGGCGGCGACCCCATAGGTGTACGCCTGCTTTGGCTCACCGTGCTCTCGACGTACTTGGCCCTCTCCCTCCCCTCCCAAGATGGGGAGCGAAACCTCGTGCCACTCCTGCCCGTTATCGCCCTACTCTGTGCGGCCGCGCTCAGGGGGATGCCACGGCGCGCGGCCACACTCTTGGCGTCCCTCTGGGTGAGTGTGCTGGGCCTTCAATGGGGGCTCTTCACCTTCGACCTGTGGCCCTCCTTCCAAGCCCGCACCTCCGACCTCTGGGTGCAAGTGGAGTTCGTCCAACCGCCTGCTCGTGGCCTGACAGACCCCAAGTACTGGATTGCTCCCGATGTGCTCTCCACCGTGGCCGACAACAGCCCGCCTGACGAACAAGTTGTGTTCGGCATGTTGATCAACTCCCCGGAGATCCACCGGGGGCCCTACCGCTACCTGATTCGGACCCGGTATCCCAACATTCACCTGTTGGCCCTCACGGAGGATCACGGAGAAGGATGGCGGGGCACAGCGCGCAGCGCTTGGCTCCTCACGAAGAACGGGGACAACCACGACGTGGAACCGGCCGGCCTGCGCGCTTTGCGGGAAGTCTATGAGAATCGAGACGGCATTTTCCCCCTCCTCTTCGAGCCCGTGAAGCGCTATCCCCTGCCCGGTGGCGAGACGGCGACGCTCTGGCGGCGTGTGGTCGGGCCTCGCCTCATCGTGCCGCCAGCCATCCCACCCGAGGAAGCCCGCCGCGGAGCACTTCTGAGCGCTTGGTTGGGTGACTCTCCTCTGCTGGTGGCTAACCGAGAGGAGGCCTTATGGCTGGCAGTGAGCCTTGACCTGGCACCCGAACGGGTTGTGCTCCCCGAACATGGTCCTCCCCCAACCCCCACGCTCTTCACGTGGTTGCCTCCTGATACAGAGCGCAGCATCCCGTGGTTGCAGGACACCTTCGTGCCCGCCTTCGACACGTGGCTGGCCGGCCGGCTGTGGATGATCTGGGCCCGTGCCGACATGTTGCCCGCGCACGCTGCCACACGCCTGGTTGTGGACGACCGGTTGAGTCTGACGGGCATGGCCGTTCCATCCCGAGCGCTTCGCGGCCAAGCCTTTCCCGTGCGCCTCACGTGGTCAGGCGAACGCCCAGGGCTCAAGATCTCCTTGCGCCTCATGGGGCCAGAGGGGAACGTGGTCGCTCAACTCGACCGTGAGCTGCGCACGACGATGGAGGTGGGCCTCTTCGTGCCCCCGGAGACGCCGGCCGACACGTACACGCTGGCCCTCGTGGTCTACGAGGCCGCCACCGGACAGCCGCTCGGTCGCACGACATCCCCCACGGTGCTCACGGAGGTCATCGTCGAACAGGAATGAGGGAAGCCGGCAAGAGCCCACAGCCGCACGATGACAGCCTTCTCCCAGAAACTCCCCACCAGGCTCAAAGCAACCCCGCTGGAGACAGATGTCGTCCAACAACGGGCTGGCAACTTTCGGAAAGATGTGCTATATCTTCCTGCAGATGAAAGCGAATCGGGAGCAATCAGGCGGGGAAGAAGCGGCATCTCACCAAAAGGGATGATACC
>JALSKA010000019.1 GCA_026989095.1 Ardenticatenaceae bacterium | reverse complement strand
CGGCGAGCGCGTGGAATCGGTGCTCATGGAGTACGACGCCAGGCGCACGGCTTGCATCTCCGTGCAGGTGGGGTGTGCCTTTGCCTGCGCCTTCTGCGCGACGGGCCGCATGGGGTTGATCCGCAACCTCACCGCCGGCGAGATCGTGGCCCAAGTGCTCCACGTGGAGCGCCACGTGCGGGCTCGCGGCCGCGTAGGGCCGGGGGGCCACGGCGTCACCAACGTGGTCTTCATGGGCATGGGGGAGCCCCTGAGCAACTACCGCCACACCCTCCGGGCCGTGCGCGTGCTCAACGACGCTGCCGGCCTGCGCTTGGGTGCTCGCCGCATGACCTTGAGCACCGTGGGCCTGGTGCCGGCCATCCGCCGGCTGGCCCACGAGCGGGTGCAGGTCAACTTGGCCGTCTCCCTCCACGCCCCCACGGACGAGCTCCGCACCCAGTTGGTGCCCATCAACGCCACGTACCCGATCGCCGAGCTCATGGAGGCCGTCCGCTACTACCTGGACCACACTGGCCGGCGCGTCACCTTTGAGTACGCCATGATCGCCGACGTCAACGACAGCCCGGAGCTGGCCGCCGCGCTGGCCGATCTGCTCTCCGGCCTGCTGGCACACGTGAACCTCATCCCCCTCAACCCCGTGCCCGGCTCCCCCTGGCAGGGGTCGAGCCGCGAACGGGTGGCCGCCTTCGCCAACGTGCTCCGCGGGCGGGGGATTCCCACCACCGTGCGCGTGCGGCGGGGCATTGACATTGCCGCCGGATGTGGCCAGCTCTACGCGGAGGTCGAACGCCAAGGGCGCCGCGTGTCGTCGCCGGCGCCCGGGGCCCCGCTGCCCGTGGGGGAATGATGTGAGGAGGAGAAAGGAGGTGATCGCTTTGGACTTGGACGCACAAGCCGTGGTGCAGAAACCCCTCCACCCGTGGCTTCGCCAGGTGCGCGTGGCCTTCGTGCCCGGGGAGGAGCGCTCCCCGCTGGTGAGCCGTGTGATGGAGGGCTTGGGGGAAGCCTTCCGGCGCCTGGGGCACACTGTGCAGGCACAGCCCGATGGCACCACAGATGCCATCATCACCACGGCTCCCTTCGGCGAACCTCTTCACTGGCGGAGGGCCCTGCTCTTCACCGCCCGCCGCCGTTTTGACCTTGCCCACACGCCCACCTTGTACACGCTGATCGCCGTCACGCCCGATGAGTTGTCCCGCCGGCTGGCCTATTTGGAGCGCGTCTTGCGCAAGGAGCCGCCCGACCCGGCCGATTTCGCCTTTCCCGGCCTCGCCCCCGAAGCCTACATCACGCTCGTGGAGCAAGGACGGCGCGGCGGGCCCATTCTCGCGTTGCAGCGCGTGCTCCAAGCCCAGTCCAAGAGCATCCGCATCCTCCTGGTGGTGGGCGAGGAGGAGCCGGAGTACGTCTACCACTTCGACCTGGTGGGCGCCTACCCGCGCAGCACGACCGCCCAGGGCGAGGATGCCTTCTACGACGACATAGCCCTGCGCGTTGTCACCGTGCTCAGCACCCGTGATGTGACCGATCACCGAGTTGTGGAGCCCCCCATTCCCTACGACGTGTGGCGCCGGCTGTCGGCCCCGGAGGCCATGTGCCGGGCCGCGCGGGAGCTGGGCAAGCGCCACTTCTTCACCCGCATGGTGCGCATCGAGGAGTTGGTCCACGTGCCCGTGGTGGCCGGCGCCGTGGCCAGCCAGTATAGCGAGGGCTGCTTTGCCACGTGGGAGCCCGAGGTGAACGCCCTGATCGCCACTGTCACGGGGAGCTCCCGCCCCATCGAGAAGGCCCAGATCACCGAGAACGAGTTGGCCGTCATCGTGGGCGTCTCTCCCGACGGCACCGGCGCCTTGGTGCGCCACGTGGAGGGCAAAGAGCGGAACGACCCGCCCTCCTCGGAGGCCGTCGAGCTCATGGACATGGACCGCCTGTTGCCCAAGATCACCGTTCGCCTCGACGGCCGTGAGGTTGAGGTGCCCGTAGTGCGCTCCAAGTTGCACGGCCACCGGGGCATTGCATCCTACGACCCGTCACGGGTCGAGTTTGTCCCCCTTGACCCACCGTATTACCATTACTTGGTTTCCTGTGCCACCGAGGCCCAGGCCATCGGCGTGAAGGCCGCCTTCGCCCGCTCCGAAGCGTTGCGCCGGCCGGACGACCCGCGTCAAGTGGTCTTCACGGTCCTGCCGGGCCACGGTGTGGTCATGGTCGAGAAGTGGATGCCGGACAAGGCGCCCTTCCAACTCCTCTGGGAGTTCATGGACGAGGGGATACTCACAGTGGACGCCCACGTGCCCCAAGGGCCCATGTGGTACGAGCAGGAGGGCGCGCGCATGGTCCTGCGCGAGGAGCCGGCCTGAGCGGAGACACCATGACAACCCGCCCGGTTCACATTGTTCCTTCTATCTTGAGCGCCGACTTCGCCAACTTGGGCGCGGCCGTGCGGGCGGCTGAGGCCGCAGGTGCCGACGCCGTGCAGGTGGATGTCATGGACGGCCACTTCGTGCCCAACATCACGGTGGGCCTGCCGGTCGTGGCCGCCCTGCGGCGCGTCACGCGCTTGCCGCTCGACGTTCACTTGATGATCGAGGCGCCCGAGCGTTACGTGGACGCCTTCGTGGAGGCCGGTGCCGACGTTCTCACCGTTCACGTGGAGGCGTGCCGACACCTCCACCGCACAGTACAGCGCATTCGGGAGCTGGGCGCGCGCGCCGGCGTGGCCCTCAACCCGGCCACGCCGGCCGTCATGGTGCAGGAGATCATGCACGACGTGGACCTGGTGCTGGTGATGACCGTCAACCCCGGCTTCGGGGGACAGGCCTTCATCGAAAGCGTGGTGCCCAAGATCGAGCAGATCCGCCGGATGTTGGACCGCGCCGGCCGTGAGGACGTGCCCATCGAGGTGGACGGGGGCATTTCCAGGACAACGGCGCCCCGCGTTGTGGCAGCCGGAGCGTCGTGGCTGGTGGCCGGCTCTGCAGTGTACGGCCACCCTGAGGGCGTGGAACAGGCTATCCGGGAGCTTCGTGAGGCGGCTGTGGGGCAGACTGGCGAGGGCGACCAATGAGGCCGCCCTCGACCTACTTCGTCTTGCCCAACGTGCGCAGACAGCGGGTGCAGATCTTCATGCGGCGGCGCTGGCCGTCAATGTAGACCACCTTGCGCTGGATGTTGGGGGAGAAGCGCCGCTTTGTGCGGTTGTTCGCGTGGCTGACGTTGTTCCCCACTCGGGGTCTCTTGCCACAGAGCTCACATTTGGCCATAGCTCACACTCCTTGTCGCACGAGATTCGCAACGTTTGGCCGCCTACGGGGTTCCAACATGTAAATGCCCCGCGTTCGACCACGGGGCCTGTACACTATACCATAGCCGCCTGGAATCAGCAAACGCCGGGCAGGGCTGATGAACGAAAATGGTTGAAAGGAGGATGGAAGGTTGACCCGGCAGGCGATCCCAGAACAGGTGCGCGAGGCGCCTTTGGAACACGTGGACGGCCGGTTGCTCAAAGCGCTCTTTGAGGCCGCCGGCGCTTGGTTGGAGCAGCACGTACACGCCATCAACGCTCTCAACGTCTTTCCCGTTCCCGACGGCGACACCGGCACCAACATGATGCTCACCATGCGCAGCGCCCTGAAGGCCATCGCCGACGCGGGCGACTCAGGGGCCGGCGAGGTCTTGGCCCGCGTGGCCCACGGAGCCCTTATGGGGGCACGGGGCAACTCAGGGGTCATCCTCTCCCAGCTCCTGCGCGGCCTGGCCGACTCGGTGCAGGGCAAGGAGCGCATCACCGCCCGCGACCTGGCCGAAGGGTTCCGCGTGGCCGTGGACTCGGCCTACAAGGCGGTCATGAAGCCTGTCGAGGGCACCATCCTGACAGTGGCCCGCGAGGTGGCGCGGGCGGCCCAACAGGCGGCCGGCCGGGACCCCGACGTGATGGCCCAATTGGCCCACATGGTCGAGGTGGCTCGCGAAGCCCTGCAACGCACGCCCGAACAGCTCCCCGTGCTCAAGGAGGCCGGCGTGGTGGACAGCGGCGCCAAGGGCTTGGTGGTCATCTTAGAGGGCATGTTGCGCCACTTGCGCGGCGAGGAGGTGGGCACTTTGGCCGCTGACGTGGCCCACGTGGACGTGGAAGCGCTGTTGGACGCGCCCCCAGAGCCCTTGGCCGACGGCCGCTACGGATATGACATACAGTTCCTCATCCGGGGCGAGAACCTGGACGTGGGCGCCATCCGGGAGTACATGAACAGCATCGGTGACTGTGCCCTCGTCATCGGCGACAGCCACTTGGTCAAGGTCCACGTCCACTGCCTCAACCCGGGGCCGGCACTCGAATACGGCGCCAACTTGGGCATGTTGGACGACATCGTCGTGGAAAACATGGACCTCCAGTACGAAGCTTTCCGCTCCCAACACCAGGCTGCTCACCCGCCTGTGGTCGAGAAGGGCTTTCGCATGGAGGAGATCACCGGCGTGGGCACAGTGGCCGTGGTGTTGGGAGACGGGTTTCGCCAGGTCTTCGAGAGCCTGGGGGTGAGCGCCATCGTCACCGGCGGCCAGACGATGAACCCCAGCACCCAGGAGATCCTGGAGGCCATTCAAGCCGTTCAAGCCGAGGCCGTCATCGTGTTGCCTAACAACAAGAACATCGTGCTGGCCGCGCGACAGGCAGCCGAACTGGCCGACCGCCCCGTCTACGTGGTGCCCACGACATCCCTGCCCCAGGGCATCGCGGCGCTCATGGCCTTCAACTTCTCCGCCGACGTGGAGGCCAACGTCAAGAGCATGACCCGCGCTATCGAACACGTGATCAGCGGTGAGGTGACCCAGGCCGTGCGCGCCACCCATTTGGACGGCGTCGAAGTTCGCCAGGGCGACATCATCGGCCTGCTGGACGGCCGGCTGGTCGCCGCCGGCTCCGATCACCTCGCCGTCATTCGGGACATGCTGGCGCGCGTGGACCTCGGCCGGCACGAGCTCTGCACCCTCTACTACGGCGCCGACGTGAGCGCCGCCGAGGCCGAGGCCCTGGCCCAAGCGCTGCGCGACGCATTTCCCAGCCTGGAATTCGAGGTTGTCGAAGGCGGTCAACCCCATTATCATTATATCTTCTCCGTGGAATAAGGCCGAAAGTCCAACACACCCAGAGCCAAAGGGGTGCCCACCGTTAGGGCTGCCCTTCACCTGCTGACGGGATGCCCTAACCGGGAAACGCTTCACCAGAGGACGAACTCAATGAGCAAAATTGCTGTGGTGACCGACAGCACAGCGGATTTGAGCCCGGAGGAATGTGAGGAGCTGGGCATTTTTGTGGTGCCCTTGAACGTCCACATCGACGGCCGGGTCTACCGCGATGGCGTGGACATAACGCCGGACGAGTTCGCCGAAATGGCCCGGGAGGCGCGGGAAAGACCCTACACCACCCCGCCCACAGTCCAGCAGTTTGTCGAAGTCTACCGCCAAGCCAGCGCCGAGGCCGGTGAGATCATCTCCGTTCACATTTCCCAGAAACTCAGCCCCGTCCTGGAGCGGGCCGAACAGGCGGCTCTGCAGATGGTGGGGCGTTGCCGCGTCCACCCCGTGGACTCCCGGCTCACCACTGCCGGCCTGGGCCTGCTGGCCAAAGCTGCGGCCGACGCCGCCCGTCGGGGCAAGCGGGTCGAGAACATCGTCCGCATGTTGCGGGGATTGATCAACCACATCTACGTGGTCTTCTTCGTCGAACACCTCGATTTTCTCGAGAAGAGCGGGCGGATCAATCGCTCCCAAGCCATTCTCGGCACAATGTTGAACATCAAGCCCATCCTCATGGTCGAGGAAGGGGAGATTGAGCCGCTGGAAAAGGTGCGCACCCGCGAGCGGGCCATCGAGAAGCTGGCCGAATTCGTGGCCGAGTTCGGGCACATCGAACAGATCATCGTGCTCCACAACCGATGTGACCCTGCCGAGATTGAGACGCTGATCGAGCTCATCCGGGCCGAGCGCCCCGACGTGCTCATCCACACGCGGCAGTACGGGGCCGCTTTGGCCGCTCACATCGGCGTGGACGCCGTTGGCATCGTCGTCTCCGAGGGCATGGTGGAGAACCCCTGGGACTGGAGTTGACGGCGTGCCATCATGTGGTGCCACACAGAGGGGCAAGCGCCCCTGTGGGGAGGAGAACGGGACGACAATGCACCAGAGAGCA
>JALSKA010000018.1 GCA_026989095.1 Ardenticatenaceae bacterium | reverse complement strand
ACTCCTGCCACTGTTGTCGGAGTTCTTGTGAGCGTTGTTCACGGTCGGCCTCCAGCTTGTCCCACCGCCTGTTGAGCTCCTCCCACTGCTGCCGGAGCTCCTGCCAGCGCCGTTCGCGGTCCGCCTTCAGTTCGGCAAATTCTTCCCGGAGCTCCTGCCAGCGCCGCTCGCGGTCCGCCTCGAGCTTGTCCCACCGCCTGTTGAGTTCCTCCCACCGCTTCGCTTGTTCCTCGCGCTCGCGCTGCAATTCGGCCAGCATCGCCTCGAAGCGGCCTTCAGTAGAAGCTTTATCAGCAAAGTGGTCATGGCCCAGTTCCAGGATGGACTGCCTCACTTGCTCTTCTTCTCGGACGATCTCCGGAAGTGTCTCGGCGACGATGTGCTTGATGTGTTCTCGCTCGTTCTTGGGCATGAGGGGCTCCTGATAAGTGGACACATGGAGTTCGCCAGCATCTTGATTGTAGCACATGTGATCAAAAAGGCGAAAGCATTTCCGGCGCCCGGCCGCCTGATAGGCACACCGGCCAACTCCTAGGTGCAGTCGGTCATCGGGGGCATACCGTCACTGGCACCTGTTCTCACTTCCGGTGCTCATCCGCGCGTGATGCCTCTCCTCCATTGCACGCCTCCGTGTAGCGGAATACAGCCTCCACGCGGTTGGTCACCCCGAGTTTCAAGTAGAGACGGTTCACATAGGTCTTGACCGTGCCGACTGAGATGGCCAGCTCCCGGGCAATTTCCCGGTTCGTCTTGCCTTGGGAGAGCAGCCTCCACACTTGCCACTCTCGCTCGGACAGGCGGATGTTGTTTGGACGCTTCACGAGATCCCTCCCCTTCGGCGGCATGGTAACCCACCTGGCAGCACCCCGGGGACAGGCGAAGGCAACAGCGTTGCGGGGAAGCGTGCGCAGGAGAAATTTCGGCAGACGGTGACGTTCATTCCCCTTCGTCGTCTTTCAGACGGCCCAAGCGGTGAAAGCTCAGGAGGAGCACCACGAGCACGGAGACGAGTTCGGACGCCAGGAACGCCGTCAGCAGGGTCTGCTCGGAGAGCTGGGCTCGCCACTGCCAGAGCACAGCCCCTGTGACCATCAGGAAAAGGCCCATCCTGGCGAACAGCTTGCCGGCGTATTCGTTGGCCTCGTACCAGATGTGCGGGTCCGAGAGGGTTTTGGGCGTGGGGAAGCCGTACCACCGGTTGGGCGGCACCCGCCGTTTGGCCAGGGGAATTCCTAGAAGCACGAAGAGCACACCCACGCCCACTTGAACGGCCGGCAGCAGATCCTTCATGAGCGGGATCTCCTTTTGCCGCTACGGGAGCCAGCAGGATTATAGGCGAGCCGGTGGTGCCATGTCAAACAAGAACACCTCGATGATGTAACGTTTGTGTGGAAACGCGCATCATTACAGAAAACCTGTCGAAGGAGGTGGAGGATGTTGACTCGTCGAAGCTTCGTGCGTCTGCTCGGCCTCGGGGGTGGTGGCCTGTGGTTGCGCCACGTTGTGGGCGTCCGTGGCGCGCTGTGGGCACGGGCACAGCAGGCCGTTGACGTGGACATCACACTTGTGGCCCGCTCGGAGAACATCCAGCTTCTCCCATCGGGGCCTGCCACCACCGTGTGGCACTACGCGGCTACCCTCAACGCTGGCGATGCCGGTGCCCTGGAGCCACTTCCCAACACCTATCTGGGGCCCGTGCTGCGCGCCAAGAAGGGGGAACGGTGGCGCGTGCGCTTCGAGAACTCGTTGCCCGGGGCCGAGGAGACGACGGTGCATTGGCATGGCCTCCACGTCCCCGACGACATGGACGGTCACCCGCGATTCGCCATCGCACCCGGCGAATCGTATCAGTACGAGTTTCCCATCCTCAACAGGGCCGGGCCTTATTGGTTCCATCCCCATCCCCACGGCCGCACCGGCCCCCAAGTCTACATGGGGCTGGCGGGCTTGCTGCTGGTGAGCGACGACGAGGAGGCGGCCGCCGGGCTTCCCTCAGGCGCCTACGACCTTCCCCTGGTGATCCAAGATCGCACCTTCGACGCCAACAACCAACTCGTCTACAGCGCCGACATCAACGGGTTCCTCGGCGACACCATTCTGGTCAACGGCCGGCCCAATGTCACCTTGTCGGTGGAACCGCGCTCCTACCGCCTGCGCTTCTACAACGGCTCCAACGCGCGCATTTACAAGCTCGCTTGGTCCGACGGCACTCCCCTCTCGGTCATAGCCACTGACGGCGGCCTTCTCGAGTACGCGGTGGAGCGGAACTACGTCACTTTGGCTCCGGCCGAGCGAGTGGAGGTGTTGGTCAACTTCGGGCGCTGGGCCGGCCAGACCATCACCTTGCGCAGTCTCAGCTTCTCGGGGGCGACGCCGGGCTTCAGCAACAACACAACTCTGCCCAACGGCGCCCAATTCGATGTTATGAGCTTTCAGGTAGCATCGGCCCAACCGGCTGCGGGAACAGGTGCCCACAACGTCTACCTGCCCCTCGTCCAACGGAGCGGCAAGCTCTCCACCATCGAGCGCTACGTGCTCGACGACGCCGTCAACGCCAGCAACCCGCGCACGTTCTACCTCTACTTCACAAGGGGTGAGTGGACGCAGAACGGCCGCACCTTCGAGTTGACGGCCACAGCGCCGGACGAAGACGTGCGGTTGGACACCTTGGAGCTGTGGGAATTCGCCAACGAGGTGCCCCCGGGCACGAACGGCACGAACAACACGGCCCACCCAATGCACATTCACGGGCCCCTCTTCCAAGTGGTGGAACGGATTCCTCCGGCCGATGCCACCCAGCGGGCCAACTGGGAGACGGTCAAGGACGGGTACGTGGACGACGGGTGGAAGGATACCGTGTTGCTCATGCCCGGCGAACGGGTGCGCCTGCTCATCCGCTTCGAGCAGTACACCGGGCTCTACCTCTACCACTGCCACCTGTTGGAACACGAGGACCGGGGCATGATGCGCAACTACCGGGTCCAGTAACGGGCGAACCACGCCGCCGGCACGTCCTGACGTTTGACACGCGGCGCCATGCGGCTACCATTTCAGCAGGGATGGCGGGCCACCCAACACAAGGTGGCCCGCCCGCCACAAGCAACGGGAGGCCGCGCACCTCAGGGAGGAGCACAATGGCCCGCAAGACCAAAGTGGCGAACGAGACGCTGGCGGCGCTGCTGGACCAAATGACCCGCGTGGGCGACCTGTGGTCGTCCGAGAACAGCCGCATTCGCTGTTATGCCTGTGGGCACCGCTGCCTCATCGGCGAAGGGTTGCGCGGCGTCTGCAAAGTGCGCTTCAACCGGGACGGCAAGCTTTACGTGCCGTGGGGGTACGTGGGCGCCCTCCAGTGTGATCCCACCGAGAAAAAACCCTTCTTCCACGTCTTGCCCGGCAGCCAGACGCTCACCTTCGGCATGTTGGGGTGTGATTACAAGTGTCCCTTCTGCCAGAATTGGCTCACCAGCCAGACCCTGCGTGATCCCGCTGCCGGGGTACAGCCCCAACAAGTTTCCCCCGAGGAGATGGTGGCCTTGGCCAAGCGGCTCGGCGCGGCCATGATCGCCTCCAGCTACAACGAGCCCCTCATCACGGCCGAGTGGGCCGTGGACATCTTCAAGGTGGCCCGGCCGGAGGGTTTCAAGACGGCCTTCGTCTCCAACGGCAATGCCACGCGCGAGGTGTTGGCGTACCTGCGCCCCTGGCTGGACGCCTACAAGGTGGACTTGAAGAGCATGAATGACCGGAATTACCGGTACATGGGAGGCAAGTTGGAGCACGTCCTGGAGACCATCCGCCTGGTCTACGAGATGGGCTTCTGGGTGGAGGTGGTGACTCTGGTCATCCCGGGCTTCAACGACAGCGACGAGGAACTGCGGGCCGCAGCCGAGTTCATTGCCTCAGTTTCCCCGGACATTCCCTGGCACGTGACAGCCTTCCACCAGGATTACAAGATGACCGACCCGCGCAACACGACTGCCCAAGACCTCATCCGGGCGGCTCACATTGGCCGCGAGGCCGGCCTCCACTTCGTCTACGCCGGCAACCTGCCGGGCATGGTGGGGGAGTTCGAGAACACCTACTGCCCCGGCTGTCACGCCCTGCTCATCCGCCGGCACGGCTTCTGGGTGTTGGAAAACCGCGTGGGCCCGGAGGGGCAGTGTCCCGAATGTGGCCGGGCGATTCCCGGCATATGGTCGTGAGCGCCTGCCGGCCCTTAGGAGAAGACGGCCAGCAGCTCGCGCAGCTTCTGTTCCAACACCTCGAAGGAGAAGTGCTCCCGGGCGATCTCGTAATTCCGCTCGGCTGCCGCGCGTCTCCTCTCGGGGTCCTGCAGGAACTCGTGGGCCTGTTGGACGGCCGTGTCGTTCACGTAGCCGTCCAGCTCCACGAACTCGAAGCCGAGGGGGGCGATGTCAGCGTTGTAGACGGGATAACGGTTGACCACCACAGGCCGTTTGAAGTAGACAGCCTCCAAGAGGGCGTTGCCGAAGCCCTCGTATTTGCTCGGGTACGTGACCAAGTCCGCGTGCGGGTAGACATCCCAGAGGGCGTAGATCTTGTGGCCGTTCTCCCGCCCCCGCCGTGCTCCCACCAGATAGTCGATCAACTCCAAGCGCACGTTCATCACGCGCGCCTCGCGGCGCAGCCAGTTCCAGTAGTTCAGCCCCTCGTCTGTGGCCGAGTGGGTAATGTACAGGCACGGCTCCTCGGGCAGGTCGATGCGGTGGAGGAGCTCCAGGGCCAGCTCGATGCCCTTGCGCCGAATCACGCGCGTGGGCTGGAGGAAGAAATATTGCCCCGGCCTGAGCCCCAACGTTTCCCGCAAGTCGGCGTTGTAGTCGTCAATGCCGCGTGGCGGATTGGCGAAGTCGAGCACGTTGGGGATCACCACCGAGTCAATGCCCCGCCGTGCCCTGAGCCGGCGTTGGGCAATGGTGTTGATGGTCACGTGTTGGATCGTGGGCAGCTTGGCCGGGAAAGCCGTGTCCAACAGGTCGAAGATCTTGGAGAACTGGTACCGCTCCCGCTCCCAGTAGAAATCGTGGTGGTGGGCTATCGTGGCGATGCCCAGCTCGGCGATCAGCCCCGTGAGAGCCACGCCCAAGGGGAGGTTCATGGGAATGGTCAGGGCGTTCTGGACGATGATCACGTCGAGCCGGTGGGAGCGGATGAAGTGGCGCAGGGGAGCGCGGATCTGGTCGGCCATCTCGTAGATTTCGTCCACCAGCTTTTCCGGGTCCGGCTCCTCCCCGTCCCCGAAGGCGCGCCGGCTGAAGACCAGAATGGACTGGTGGTTGAAATGAAGCTGGGGGATGAGCGTCCCGCCCGCGGAGTAGCCTCCCAGTTCACCGGCACAGAAGAACACCTCGTGCCCCATTCGCCGGAGGACAGTGGCCCACTTCTCGACCTCCAGCGAGACGCCGTCAGTGCCGTTGAGCCGCGTCGAAATGAATCCAATGCGCATGGCGATCTCCTGGTCGTGGGGGGATGGAACATTGTATCACATTTTGGCACGAGGGCCAAAATGACCGAGGGTTTCGTAAGGGGAGCTGCGGGCGACCTTACGTTCTTATCCTCTCCTTTTGCCAAAGGGGTAGGGTTGGCTGAACGCTCCCCAGTGAATGCTTGAACTCTTTGGACCCTGCGCGGAGGATGACCACATGGATCACGAGTTCTCCTTCACCCTGGAGCGCGTCCAGCAGCGTTTGGCCCTGCTGGCCTCACACGAGTACGTTCGCCGTGAACCGTTGCCCCCCTTCCGCTATCTGGAACTGGAAGACGAGGGCAGCCTTCCGCCCGTCGGCCCGGACGTGGACGACGCCAATTGGCCGGTGATCGCGCCCCGCACCTACTGGGGGCGAGCGCGCGTCAACTTCGTCCTGCGCACTCAGTTCCGCGTGCCGGCCACGTGGCGCTCCGACTGGCCCGTGGCGCTCCACCTGCCCTTGGGCGAGGCCGGCGACTTCAGCCACCCGGAGGCGCTGGTCTACGTGGACGGCCGGCCCCACGCGGCCTGTGACCGCCACCACCAGGAGGTGCCCTTGAACCCCGTGTGGCGCGACGGCACCTTTCACGTGGTGGCCCTCCACGGGTGGACCGGGCTCATGGGGTGGTATCCGGGCGAGCCGGGCACGCAGCTTTTCATGCGGCCCTGTGCTGTGGTCCAGATTCATCCCCACGCGCG
>JALSKA010000017.1 GCA_026989095.1 Ardenticatenaceae bacterium | reverse complement strand
CCAAAATGCCCCCCTTGAGCGCGCCGACCAGTACGGCCACCATGACGATCACGGGCGGCAGGTCCACGCTCTGGGAGTGGATGCGCGGCACAAGGAGATTATTTTCCACCTGCTGGACCAGCACGTAGATGAGCAAGACCAGGAGCATGACCTGCCAATTGGGGAGAGGAAGCCACGTGGAGCCCTGGATGAGGGCCACAATGGCCGCCGGGATCATGGCGAGCACCGGCCCAATGTTGGGCAGGACCTCCAAGATGCCGGCCACAATGGCCAACAGGGCGGCGCCGGGCAGGCCAATGGCCGTGAGCAAGATGAAGGTCATCACGCCCACGACCGTCGAGAGGATGAGCTGCCCGCGGAAGTAGGCCCGCCAGAGGTGAGCCGTCTGGTCAATGAGGTCGAGCACGTCGTCTCGCTCCGCCGGGGGCACGAGCGCCACCAGCCGTTGGCGCCACGCATCCCCCTCGGCCAACAGGTAGAAGGAGAGCACCAAGGTGATCAGGAGGGAGGCGGCCAAGGCCATGAACCGGCCCACCAGGTTCGTGGCCAGCCCGGTGGCCACGCCCAAGACGCCGGCGGCCGAGCGGAGCAACTGTTCCACCGCGCGGGTCAACTCCTGGGGAGGTGGCACCTCGAAGGTCACAATGGGGACGAGATAGCCCTGCAGCG
This sequence comes from Ardenticatenaceae bacterium, assembly GCA_026989095.1. Taxonomy (GTDB): domain Bacteria; phylum Chloroflexota; class Anaerolineae; order Ardenticatenales; family Ardenticatenaceae; genus WFWG01. The sequence continues at coordinate 5,603 of JALSKA010000017.1, read as the reverse complement.
ACTGGATCAGGGGCAACGGGTCATAGCGCAGCCCGAAGAGCTCCACCGTGGGCGGGGACTCGATCCAGCGGGCCAACACTTGCTGGACGTTGGCCACGAAGCCGGGCAAGCCGCTCAACATCTGTTGGGTTTGGTCCACCACGAAGGGAATGGCCAGCAGGGGCAGCCCGACAATGATCAGGAGAATGAGGAGATAAATCACGATGATGACCACCACGCGGGGCACGCGCAGCCGGCTCGTGACCCACTGCACGGGCATGTTGACCACGTAAGCCAGCACCATGGCCAACAGGAGCACCGACCAGAGGGGACGTGCTAACCAGATGAGCAGGAGCACGATGAGCACTTCGGCCACCAGCACGAGGGGCCGCAGTTGGGGTGTCCAGGGACGGACCGGTCGGCTCATAGGCAACTCACGCCCGCCTCGGGGCGACGAACGGGTGAAAACACAGTGGAAATGACGCCTTACGCATCAGTGAAAGCTGTGTGAAGTATACTACTGAAGTTGAGCCATCTCGGCAAATAGGCGCCCCGTTCACACGCCGCGTACCCGCTTGTGATGCGCCTTGGCCCCCCATCCGCCCGGCCGGCCCAAGCGGGCCAGCACCTCCTCCAGGAGAAGCTCGAGGTAGCGGCGGTCGGCCGCGGAGATCACCGCCTGTTCGTGGGCCTCGTGGAGGGCGGGGGGATAGGGTGGCTGGTCTCCTGACCGCCGGCACTGGTCCACCACGGCCGCGTGGAGCAATCCAAAGAGCTCCTCATCTCCCACCACCCAGGCCGGCACTTCCAGCCGGGCGATCTCCTCTCCCGTGTGGAGGTAGACGAAGTGGACCTCGTGGGGGCCGTAGTGGGTCAACACGTGGGAGCGGCTGCGAAAGGGCGCCGTGCGCTCGCCCGGCGCCAGTTCGGCCGCGTAGAGGTAGGCGTCACGCACGTGTCTGAGCTCGCGACACAGTCGCAGGGCCTCCTCCTGAACGCACAGGCGACACGTGCGGGACGGCTCAGGGCAGAGCCAGACGCGCAGGGTGTTGCTCACGTCGAAGGAGCCCGGCGCGCTGATGTAGCTGCCCACGGGCACGCGCTCCTGGGCAAACCAGTCCAGCTCCTGCAGGTACTGCTCCAGAACGGCCGTGCGCACTTCATCGGGCTCGCTCTGAATGGACCAGAGGATCATGGTGCCGTCGAGAAGGCCCACCACAGGCCGCGGGCTTTCCTCCACAGCCCGCCGCAGGGCGCGCAGCTCGGCCACCATCATGAGGGCGCTGAGCACGTTCCCCTCGACGGGCCGCGTGGGATCGCCCCCGAAGTAGAGCTCGTCGTACCGGTAGCGCACACGTGTCTCTACGCCGCTCTCGAAGCCGGGGTTCTCGCCGTAGCGCAGGCGCACCCAGCCGGTGTTGATCACGCAGAAGCGGAGGGGGCTGTGGCGGTCGGGCGGGATGGAGGAGCCGTCGGCCGCCGCCACGGTGATCTCGCGCGGCAACGTCGGCGGGGCGTGGCGCTCGTCCAGCTCGCCCAGGGGCTCGGCCGTGAGCCAGGGCACACCCCGTTGGCGCTGGAGGTCCAGTTTTCCGATCACCTCGTCCCGGCGCACCAAGTGCAACAGGCGCCGCGCCTCTTCCAACCACCGGCCCCGTTCGCGGGTCTCGGCGTGGTTGGCCATCTCCTGGAGCTGGACGAGGAGCTGAGCGGTGTCGAGGGGCATGGCTTGTTACCCTCCGGCCACGTAGTCGGCCAGGGCGAGGATCATGGCGCCCATGCGCTCCTGAGAGGGCACCACGAGGCGCCGAACCCCCTCGTGGTGGAGGGTTTCGGCCGTCACCTTGCCCACGGCCACAGCCAGCGTGGCCCCGGCAAAGGCAGCGACCAGCTCCCCGTGGAGCCCCCGCCGGCGGGCGTGGTCGAAGAGGAAGAGCACTTGGGGCGGGCTGGTGAAGGCCACGGCGTCCACCTCGCGCCGCAGCACCTCCTGCACCAGGCGCTCCACCTGCTCCTCGGGCGGCGGCACGTGCCGGTAGGGGAGCAACGTCGTCACCCGGGCGCCCTGCTCCTGCAAGAAGGCCAACAAGTGGGGGGCGCGGTCTCCGTGGAGCTGCACGGCCACGTGCCGGCCGCGCCACGGAAAGGGGGCCAGCCGGCGCACCAGGCCCCGTGTGGTGCCGTCGTCGTCGCGGACGTCGGGTTCCAACTCCCGCCGGCGCAGCGCCCGCAGCGTCTTGTACCCGCGGGCGGCTATGGAGGCCCGCCCGAGGTGCTCTCGGAAGGTCTCCTCCAGCCCGTGGGCGGCCGCCGCCTCGAAGAGGGCCTCGGTGCCCATGCCCGTGGTGAAGACCATCCAGTCGAACCCCTCGTCCAGCAGAGCTCCCAGGGCGCGGGCTGTCTCCTCACGGGCCTCGAAGACTGTTCCCTGCATGGGGCGCACCACAGGCACTCCGCCCAACTTCTCCACCAGCCGGCTCAGCTCCTCGGCCCGGCGCTGGGCCGCTATGGCGACGCGCTTGCCCTGCAAGCGGCTCATGGTCCACCTCCTGAGCTCTCTCCTTGGGTCCCGGCCCGCGGTATTGTACTCACCCGGACGCTCTCCTGTCCAGTCACGAGGGGTACGCGCTCGCCCGTGGCGGGGTCGTAGAGCCCGAGCCACACGCTGCCCTCCCGAGCGCCCAAGGGGGCGAGGGGGAGCTCCACAGTTGTCGTCGTGCTGCTCCCCGCCGGCCAGGCCGGCAGGGGATAGCCGGACACAACGGGGCCGTCGTACTGGGCCACGGGCGGCGCGGGCGCCGTGCCCGGCACCAGGTGGGCGAACAACCACGGGTTCCCCGGCCCACACCGGTCCCGGCCATCAGGCGGGACACACCGCCACGTGAGGCGCAGGCGCACGCGCCCTCCCCCCACCTCCACCTCTGCCCCGTCCAGGCGCACGCCGTTGACGAAGGAGGCGAGGGCTTCCCGGGACGTGAGGGGCGCGGGGGCGAACGGGGCGCCCTCCGGCAGGAGCCACCCCACGGAGAGGGAACGGCCCAGGGGCACGATCTCGCCGTCCGCCAGCCGGTAGAGCCCGGCCCGCACCTCGACGGCCTGGTCCAAGGGGGCGGCCGGCAGGCGTACTTGGTGGCGGTCGAGGATGAGCTCCCCGGCGGGCCAGAGGCTCGGGGGATAATAGGGCGTGCCGGGCACGTGGTCGCTCTGGGAGAGGGGCCGGCCGTCGGCGCCCACGAGGTGAACGAAAGTGGTCACGTCGGCCTGTGGGGGGGTGGAGACACGCCACGCCAGCGTCACCGTGACCACACCGCCCGATTCCACCCGCTGTGGGAGGGCCTCCCAGCTCACCAGCGCCAACGGACCGGCCGTGTCGCCTTCCAGGGGAGGCCGGTTGGGCACGGCCGCGTCCCCCTCCACCAGCCAGAGGGAGTCCCGGAGAGGACGCAAAGAAAAGCGCACCTCCAGGGCCGGCATCGGCTTGATGAGCACCACGGGGCGGGAGAGCGTGCGGGCATAGTCCACCAGGCGCGCCACGTTGGCGTGCTCGGGCTGTCCGGTGATGAGGGGAAAGAGCCCCAGGAGGTCACGCCGGCGCCCTTCCACGAATTGGAGGTACCAGAGGGGCACCATTTCGTTGCGGTCGTTGGAGACGAGGATAGCCCCCTCCGGGGGCTCGGCGGCCAGGATGCGCTCCCACCGCGCGCGGGCCGAGCGGGAGCCGCTCCGGTCGAGCTGGGCCTCCCACGCCGCGAACTGCCACCCGGCCAGCAGGAGCGGCAGGATCACCACAGCGGCCAGGCGGGGGCGGCGGGCCCACGTGGCCGCGCCCAACACGCCCCACAGGATCCACACCAGCCAGGCGGGAATGAGCATCACCTCGATGTCACCGATGCCGTAGACGAGGCCAAAGGCCACGTGGGCCACGAAGGCCGCGCCCGTCAGGGCCAGCCAGGGCTGCCTGCCCGGCCGGGCCAGCGCCCACAGCCCAACCACGCCGAGCAGCAGGCCGGGCCACGTGACGTTCTCGACCCAAAGTCGGGCCAGCTCCGCCGCCCGGGCGGCCGGCTCAACTTGGCCCAGGGCACTGCCAAAGGCGCTGCCCGTGACGTGTTCCAGAAAGGCCCGCCAGGAACCATCGTAGAGGGTGAGGGTCTGGCCGTCGCCCAAGGACTGGTGCAAGTAGGGCGTCCTCGGCCCCCGCCACGGCACGTACAGGTAGAGGAGCTGGGACAGGGCCGCGAGAAGTGCAATCCGGCGCAGGCGTGCTCCGCTCCGCCACCACGTGGGCCACATCAGGCTCAGAAAGGCCAGCGTGCCCGGCAGCCACAGGAGGGTGGTGCGGTGGTGGGTCAGGCTGAGGCCGTACACCAAGGCGAGGGCGGACAGGGCGCGCTCCTTGGCCACAGGCGGGGCGTCCAGCAGCCGGGCGTGGGCGGCCAGCAGGGCTACGATGAAGAGGGCGTGGAGGGTGTAGACTTCGGCCACGAGGGCTTGGGACCAGAAGGTGGGCGAAAAGGCAAACCAGAGCGCGCCCCCGACGGCCAGGAGAAAACGCCCCCCCGGAGACACGTCGGGCCACCAGGGAGCCGGCAGAGAGGCCAAGAACCAGGCCAGTCCGCCGGCCGCCAGTGCTCCGAAGAGGAGCGCCAACAGGTTGAGGGCTGCTGCCGGGCTGAGGAGGGGAACCAGGGCGTGAGTCCACGCCCACCCGACCACCAGGAAGAGGGGGTAGCCCGTGGGGTGGGCCAGGCCGGCCAGCCAGGCCGCCATCTGGAGCTCGGCCGAATCGCCCCACAGGAGGCCCGGCGCCATGCGGGGCACGTAGGCGGCCAGCGCAACCAGCGTCACCAGCGCGCCGGCCACGGCCGGAGGCAGGCCGGCAACCCGTTCCTTCACGGCGCACTTGCCTCCCAGCGCACCCAATCCACCGCGGCCGCCAGCGGTCGGTCGTCCGGGCTGTGGCGCACGTAAGCCGTGCCCTCGGCGTTGGCCGCCTCGAGGGCGGTGCCCGCCGGCGCGCCCTTCACGCCGATCAGCGCGTAGCCGGCGCCGCGCGTCTCGGGCACTTGGGCGGCGCCCAACTCCGCGAGGGCTCGGCGGGCGTCGGGTGTCAAGTAGGCCAGGGCATCACCCCGGAAGGCCACCACGACCACGCGCCCCTCGGGAATGGAGGCGATGAACTCGGCCAGTCTCCGCGCCTCGTACTCGTTGGCCGCCGTGTCGAACCCCGTCTTGGCCACCACGTCGCCGGCCGGGGGCGCGAGCACGGTGACGTTTACCCCGCGCCGGTGGTAGCTGGCGTCCTCGCCGTTGACGGTGATGTAGGCCAGGTCGCCGGCGTCGGGCCCCGCGCTGGTGACCTCCACGTCGGCCAGGAGCTCCACCCCCGTGCGCCCCACTTGGCGCAGGTGGGGCAGCACGTCCCGCGGCCGGGCCGTCCACGCCCAGCGCAGGCGCACGCGATTGGTGACCGTGGTGTTCAGCAGGGCGCGGGGCAGCGTCACCGTGTACTCCTGCCAGCCCGGGCGCAGGGTGATGGCCTGTCCGCCGGGCGTCGGGGGCCGGCCGTTGACCAGGAGCTCCACGCGCTGGGGGGGGGCTCCCGGATACTCGAAGGGGGCCAT
>JALSKA010000016.1 GCA_026989095.1 Ardenticatenaceae bacterium | reverse complement strand
GGCAGCCAAGGGGCAGGCGCCCGTGCTCCTGCGCGGGGAGCCGGGCGTGGGCAAGACCCCCCTCGCCCAAGCCATCCACAACGAGAGCGTGCGCGCCGGAGGCCCCTTCATCGCCCTGAACTGCCGCGCCATCCCCCACGAGCTGATGGTCAGCGAGTTCCTGGGCTACGAGGGGGGCGCCTTCAGCGGCGCCGTGGCCGAGGGGCGGCCCAGCAAGTTCGAGCTGGCCGACGGCGGCACCCTCTACCTCGAGGAAATTGATGCCCTCTCCCTCGAAATGCAGGCCGCCCTGCTCCAGACCATCAACACCGGCCACGTGCTCCGCCTGGGCGGCACCCGGCCCATCCCCGTCAACGTGCGCATCATCGCCTCCACCTCGGCCCACATCGAGCGCCTGGTGCAGGAGGGCAGCTTCCGGGCCGACCTCTACTACCGCTTCGGCGTCTTCGTCATCGAAGTGCCCCCGCTCCGCTTCCGCGCCGAGGACGTGCCCATCCTTGTCAGGCAGTTCCTGGAGCGCATGTCCAGGCAGATCGGGTGTGAGATCACCGTCACCCCCGAGGCCATGTCCCTGCTCACCCAGTACCCCTGGCCGGGCAACGTCCGCGAGCTGGAGAGCCTGCTGGAGCGCCTGGTGACCGTGGACGGCCGCCGGCGCATCCGCCCACAGGACTTGCCCCACGCCGTCCGACAGTGCCACGCCCTCGGGGAGACTGCCTCGACCCCCGAGCCGGTGCTCTCCCTGGCGGAGATGGAACGGGAGGCCATCATGCGGGCCGGCTGGGCCTACCGGGGCCACGTCACCCGCATGGCAGAACATCTGGGCATTAGCCGCACGACCCTGTGGAGAAAGATGAAGGAGATGGGCATCTCACCCAAAATGTTCAAAACGCCCACGAGTAGGACGTTGACAGAGTGAGGGACATGTGATAGCATGGGCGCAGCCGCCGCGTTTCCGTGACCGGCACGGTGGACTCGCGTCCACGTGAGCCCCGGAGAACCCCCGCCAAGGGAGTGTGTTGGTGCCTCCAGGTGATCATACGTCTCCCCACGACTTCCATATCCGCTTTTGGGGAGTGCGGGGCGGATACCCTGCCCCCAATTCCCCCCTCGTCGGCGGTCACACCCCTTGCGTGGAGGTGAACGTGGCCGGCCGGCGCCTGATCCTGGACGCCGGCCTGGGCATCATCCCCTTGGGGCGCCAGTGCCGGCCGGTGCGGGGGGAGCTCTTCGTCCTGCTCTTGACCCACCTCCACCGCGATCACATCGAGGGCCTGGGCTTCTTCGCGCCCATCCGCTACCCTGACGCCCACCTGGTGATCTACGGCCCCCCGCCCCCGGAGAACTCCTTGGAGGAGTTCCTGCGGGCTCAGTTCTCGCCGCCCCTCTTTCCCCTCCCCTGGGACGAGAACTCCGCACAGCGGGACGTGGTGGAGATCCACGGCGGCGGCACCCTGATCTGGGCACCCGGGGCCCCGCTGCCCGAGTACTTGCCCCCCGACCGGACGCCTCCTTCCGACCCCGATACCCTGACCGTCCACATCATGCACAGTTGGGCCCACCCTCAGGGGGTGTACCTCTTCCGCGTCGAGTGGGGAGGGCGGGCCTTCGTCTACGCCACGGACGTGGAGGGCTACGTGGGGGGCGATCAACACTTGATCCACTTCGCCCAGAACGCCGACCTGATCGTCCACGACGCCCAGTACACCATGGCCGAGTACACCGACGCGGCGCGCTGCCGCCAGGGATGGGGACACAGCACGCCCGAGATGGCCATCGAGGTGGCCCGCGCCGCCAACATCCCCTGCGTGGTGCTCTTCCACCACGACCCCCAACACGATGACGAGTTCCTGTTGGACATGGAGGCCGAAGCCCAGCGGCACTTCCCGGCCACCTTCGTGGCCAGGGAACAGATGGTTTTGGCCATCAAGGCCCCGGGAATCGTGGAGCACCTGCCGTCACTGTGAACCCGGGCCGGGGCCATCACATTCCAGTACAAGGAGGCATGGGAACCCATGACCGAACAGTATGATCTGCTGATCATCGGCGCCGGACCGGGCGGCTACGTGGCCGCCATCCGCGCGGCCCAAAACGGCCTCAAGGTGGGCTGTGTCGAGCGCGAGGCGCTCGGGGGCGTCTGCCTCAATTGGGGGTGCATTCCCTCCAAGGCGCTGCTCAAGAACGCCGAGCTGGTCTCGCTGATCACCCGCCGGGCCAAGGAGTTCGGCTTCTCCTTCGAGCGCTTCGAGGCCGACTACGCCGTGGCCGTGGAGCGCAGCCGGCGCGTTGTGCGCCGGCTGGTGGGCGGCATCGGCTACCTCTTCAAGAAGTACGGCGTGGAGCACATCCGGGGCACGGCCCGCCTGACCGGCCCCCAGAGCGTCGAGGTGGACGGCCGCGCCTACCGGGCCAACGCCATTGTGGTGGCCACGGGCGCCCGCCCCCGCACGCTGCCCGGCATCGAGGTGGACGGCGAGCGCGTGATGACCTACCGTGAGGCCATCGTGGCCGACAGCGTGCCCGGCTCCGTGGTGATCGTCGGCGCGGGGGCCATTGGCATGGAGTTCGCCTACGTCTACCGGGCCTACGGGGCCGACGTGACCCTGGTCGAGTTCCTCCCCCGCCTCCTGCCCATGGAGGACGGGGAGATCTCCGCCGAGATCGAGAAGGCGTACAAGAAGCTGGGCATCCGCTTCCACACGAACAGCCGGGTGACGGCCGTGGAGCGCGCCGGCCAAGGGCTGCGCGTCCGGGTGGAGCCGGCCCAGGGCAATGGCCCCGCACAGACCATCGAGGCCGACCGCGTGCTCGTGGCCGTGGGCATCCGGCCCAACGTGGAGAACGTGGGGCTCGAGGAGGTGGGCGTGGCCCTCGACGAGCGCGGCTTCATTCGGGTGGACGACCACCTGCGCACCACCGTGCCCACCATCTACGCCATCGGCGACGTGACCGGCAAGCTCCCCCTGGCCCACGTGGCCTCCCACCAGGGCATCTTCGTGGCCGACCTGGTGGCGGGCAAGTCGGTCCACCTCCTTGACTACGACATGATGCCCCGGGCCACCTACTGCACCCCCCAAGTGGCCAGCGTGGGGCTCACTGAAGAGCAGGCCCGCGAGCGGGGCTACCAGGTGGTGGTGGGGAAGTTCCCCTTCAGCGCCAACGGCAAGGCCTTGGGCATCGGCGAGGGCGAGGGCTTCGTCAAGATCGTGGCCGATGCCAAGTACGGCGAAATCCTGGGGGCCCACATGATCGGGCCCGAGGTGACCGAGCTGATCGCCGAGTTCACCCTGGCCCGCACCCTGGAGAGCACCCCGGCCGAGCTGGCCGACGCCGTCCACCCCCACCCCACGCTCAGCGAGGTCATCGCCGAGGCCGCCCTCGCTGCCGAGGGCAACCCCATTCACTTCTAGGCCCGTGCCCTTCCCGCGATCTCGAGAGAGGCCGCGGGAGGGGCACGGCGGGCACTTGACAACTCCGTGTTTTCGGGTATACTTCCCTGTGCCGATGCGGGGTGGAGCAGTGGTAGCTCGTCGGGCTCATAACCCGAAGGTCGTGGGTTCGAATCCCACCCCCGCTACTGAGGACTGGTTTGCCCAGTCCCTTTCTTTTGCCGGCGTAGCTCAATTGGCAGAGCAAGGGACTCATAAGCCCTAGGTTGTAGGTTCGAGTCCTACCGCCGGCACTTGAAGCTAACACAGGGCGGCTCCCCAGCCGCCCTGTGTTGTTTTGGGCGATTGAACTGGCGGCGCGTTGAACTCGACCGGGTTGTCACCATGCACGTTGATTTCCTCACCCTGGCCTGTCTCCGGGACGAGCTGGAGGCCCTGCTGGGGGCCCGGGTGCAGCGGGTCGTTCTCGCCGACGAGTGGAGCGTGGGCCTGGAGCTCTACGCCGGCCGACGAACTCACCTGCTCATCTCCGCTCACCCCCAGCACGCCCGCGTGGTGCCGGTGCCGGAGCGCCTTCGCCGGGGCGTGGAGGGGGAGTTCCCTCTGGTGCTGCTCCTGCGCAAGTGGGTGCGCGGCTCCCGCTTGGCCGATGTGACCCAGCCGGAGTGGGAGCGTTTGCTTGTCTTCCACTTTGAAGGCCAGGCCGGGCCCTGTCGCCTCGTCGCCGAGGTGATGGGGCGCTACAGCAACATCGTCTTGGTGGACGGGGAGGGGATCGTCCTCGACGCCCTCAAGCGCATCGGGCCGGAGCTCAACCGCTACCGCGTGACCCTGCCGCGCCGTCCCTACCAGCTCCCCCCGGTGCCGGCGGGGAAGCGCCCGCCCACGGCGTGCGGGCCGGCGGACGTGGCCGGCCTCCTGGCCCGAGTCGCGCCCACAGAGCCGGCCCACCGGGCGCTGGTGCAAGGCCTGCTGGGCGTGAGCCCCACCATGGCCCGCGAGGCCGTGGCGCGCGCCTGTGGCAACCCCGAGGTGCCCGCGGCCGAGGTGGACCCCCAGGCCTTGGGCCGAGCCCTGGAGGAGCTGTTGGCTCCCCTGGAGACAGGCGGCTGGGCGCCCCACGTGGCCCTTGACGGGGCCGGCCACGTGGTGGCCTTCGCCCCCTACGAGCTCCGCCAGTTCCCCCGCCGCGAGCGCGTGGCCGACGTCGGCGAGGCCATGAGGCGCTACTTCGCCGGCCGCGTGGACGCCGACCCCTACGCGGCCGCCCGCCGCCACGTGCGCGCCCTGATCGCCGAGGCGCGCGCCCGCCTGGAGCGGGCCCTGGAGCGGCTGCGCGCCGAGGCCGTTGCCGAGGAGGAGGTGCGCCGCCTGCGCGAGGCTGGCGAACTCCTGTTGGCCTACCAGTGGAACGTGTCCCCCGGAGCCCGCGAGGTGACCGTGCCCGGCTTCGACGGCGCCCCCCGCACCATTGCCCTCGACCCCGCGCTGACCCCCCTGGAGAATGCCCAAGCCTACTTCCGGCGCTACGAGAAGGCTCGCCGGGCGGCACAGGAGGTGCCCGCCCGGACAGAGGCGCTGGAGCGGGACTTGGCCTTCCTGGACCAACTGGAGGCGGACGTGGAGTTGGCCGAGGACCGGGAGGAGATCGATGCCGTCCGCGAGGCCCTGGCCGAGGCCGGCCTGGTGCCGGGCGTTCGCCGGCGGCACCCGCGCCCAGGGCGCCCCCTGCGCCTGCACGTGGGCGGCTTCGCCTTCGACGTGGGGCGCAACGCGCGCCAGAACGAGGAGGTGCTGCGGCGGGCTTCGCCCGACGATCTCTGGCTCCACGTGCGGGGCCTGCCCGGCGGCCACGTGGTGATCCGCTCGGCCGGCCGGCCGGTGCCCGAGCCGGTCGTGCGCCGGGCGGCCGAGGTGGCCGCCTACTTCTCGCCGGCACGGCGTGGCGGGGACGAGGTGCCCGTGGACTGCACCCAGCGGCGCCACGTGCGCCGCCTGCCGGGGGGACGGCCCGGCCTGGTCACCTACCGCCACGAGCGCACGGTGCGGGCGCGGCCTGTGCCCCCGTCCGAGGAGGAGCTGCGGCCATGAGCGGGGCGTCGGCCGGCCGACGGACCGAGGGGCAAGGGGGGCTGTGGCCTGTGCGCCGCCCCACAAGGGGGGTGGTCGGGGGTGTGCGGCGGGCCTTGGCGTGGGCGGGCACTTTGTTCGTGGTCGTCTTCTTCGCCCTTGTGGGCCGCATCTACCTGGAAGGGCGCCGCGACGAGGCCGCCCCGGCCGACGCCATCGTGGTCTTGGGCACGGCCCAGTACAACGGCGTGCCCTCGCCCGTGCTGCGCGCCCGCCTCGACCACGCCCTGGCCCTCTACCGGCAAGGGGTGGCGCCCCTCATCATCACCACGGGCGGACACGGCCGCGATCCCCGCTTCAGCGAGGGGGGCGTGGGGCGAGCCTACTTGGAGGCTCGCGGTGTGCCGGCCGAGGCCCTGCTGGCCGAGGAAGCAGGGGAGAGCTCCTGGCAGAGCCTCAAGAACGTGGCCGAGCTGGCAGCTCCCCAGGGCGTGCGGCGCGTGGTGGTGGTCAGTGATCCCTTTCACATGGCCCGCCTGAAGCTCATGGCCCGTGATCTGGGCTTCGAGGTACTGGGATCGCCCACCCGCACGTCGCCCATCTCCCGCTCCCCGCTCCAGGAACTCTTCTACGTCTTGCGCGAGGCGGCCGGCATCCTCGTCTATTGGGCGCGGAAAGCGGCGTTGGGGGGTGGGGCCTAAGACAACACGCTCCCCTTGGAACCACACCAGCCCGTGCCTCAGGCAGGTTGACGCTCACAGGCGAGCAGATGGGCGAGTGGTCGATGCCAAAGGCGTCTTGGTTGGCGATGACCGGGTAAATGGTGTAGGGGCCGTCTTGTTTCA
>JALSKA010000015.1 GCA_026989095.1 Ardenticatenaceae bacterium | reverse complement strand
CTCTGGCGCAACGCCACGTCGAAGGGGTCGTCCGGCGAAGGGGGGGCTGAGTCGAGGACGGCGGTGGGCTGGAAGGTGATCTCGACGTGTACCGACTCGTTGCGGCGCAGGCGGCCGGTCGTGCTCTCGTATTGGAAGGGAAAGAAGGTGAGCCGCACCACTCGCTGGCCGCGAATCCAGGCCGGCGGGCTCACCTCCACCGGCGTGGCCGGGTAGAGGCCCTCGGTGGGCGTGACAGGCGGCGCAGGCGCCCACGAGCCCGGCACGAGGTCCTCCTCGAGGGGGGCCGGCTGGGGCGCCGGGGCCAGGCGGTATGTGCCCGCGAGCTCCTGCCACTCGTGCCGCACGATGCGCACGCCGACGGCGCCCTCCGGCGGCACGGCCACCAGCACGCTCTTGGAGGGCAATTGGGGAGTGCCGGGCCGGCTGGCGTGGTCGAATCCGGGCACCACGATCAGGTCGTACTCTCCCTGCTTCTCCAAGCGATACGCCGGCGCCGAGAAGGTGACCAGCAGCCGGCCGTCGTCCAGGCGTCTCCACGCGGCCGGCGATGGAGAGGAGGAGGTAGCGGCCCCGCGTGCCGGGCGGGGCAACAACCCAAAGGTGAACAGGATTAGCACTAGGCTCACACCTAAGGGTACAAGCAGATACCGACTTGCGCGCACGGCTCGACTCCTTTGTCCTGAAGAAACTGTGAAAAGGCCCGCACTTCGCTATGCGGGCCTGAGACTTATGGAGGATGAGGGCAATGAGAGTGCAATGAGAGTGATCCTGGAGAAGTTTACCTGCTCGGTCCTGTGCCCAGCAAATCCAACGGATCGGGCAGACGGCGAATGGGTGAGCCGGCGTGAACCTCCAAGCGAAGTTCGTGAATGATGGCCGGCTTGGTGTAGGGTTTCTTTGGGGGGGAACTCAGGGGCGTAGGACGGTGTGTGCCGACTCGGCTGGACATGGATGACTTCCTCCTCTCCGCTCCTCAGCTTCGTTTGCCTGCAAAGAACGTATGCACACATTGTAGGGAGAAGTGGGCAGGTTGTCAATCCCCCTATGGTCATGGTCCTCGGGCAGGTGTTTCCCGCGCTTTTCTGACAGGTGTTCCATTTCCACGAAGCTTGTAACTCCATCCGTTACGCAAGCGTATTGGACAGAAATCGGGGTGGGGATGAGCGTTGTCACTTTGTCTCGGTTTTGGTATCATTGGAGTACACCTGTAGGGTGTATCGTCGCCTGCCTCGCCGACGGGACAAGAAGGCCTGGGGGTGTCGGACTATTTCGGCACCTTGGGGAAAGGAGTGGCCCATGTTAACTGCGCTGGACTGGGTGTACCTGGGCTTGTTGTTGTTCGGCATCGGGTGGGCTGGTCTCCTCTTCATCGGCGGCCACTTGGGCGCGGAAAGCTCGCACGACGTTGGCAGTGTTCACGATGTGGGCCATCACGGCTTGGGCGTGGAACACCATCACGGCGTGGACATAGGGGCCGACCATGACGTTTCACACGAGCTCGCCACGTCGGCCGATCACGATGTGCATCTCTCCCCCTTCAGTCCCATCGTGCTCTCCACTGCTTTGGGGGCCTTCGGTGCCTTTGGCCTGATCTCCCGCCACTTCCTGCGCCTTCCCGACGTGGCCGGCCTGCCCCTGGCCCTGTTGGGAGGGATCATCCTGGGCGCCGTGACCTTCTGGTTCTACGGCAAGGTCTTGCTGGGGGCCCAAGGGAGTAGCACCGTGGCCATCGAGGACTTCTACGGCGCTACTGGCACGGTCATCACGCCTATCCCGGCCCAAGGCACCGGCGAGGTGAGCCTGATTGTGCGCGGACAGCGCATGAACCTCTCCGCCCGCAGTGTGACCGGTGAGCCCATCCCCCGCGATACCCTGGTGATCGTCCAGGAGCTGCAGGGTTCTGTGGCCCTGGTACGGCGAACGACTTAAACGAACCCCCAAGCGGCGAGAAAGGAGGCACAGACGATGGTAGGCTTTGTCGTCACCGTTATGGCGGTGGCCGGCTTGCTCTTTCTGCTCGTCCTCGTGGGCGGATACTTTGCCAGCCGGTACGTGAAGGCCGGTCCCAATGAGGCCCTGATCATTTCGGGCCGGAAGTACAAATACCGCGATCCCGCCACGGGTCAGGTGATTACTCGGGCCTTCCGCATCGTGAAGGGGGGCGGCACCTTCGTCTTGCCTGTGCTGGAGCGGCTCGACCGCCTCTCCCTCGAGATCATGACCTTGGACGTGCTCACGCCCAAAGTGTACACGCTGCACGGCGTGCCCGTGACGGTGGACGGCGTGGCCCAGGTGAAGATCAAGGGCGACGAGGTGAGCATTGCTACGGCGGCCGAGCAGTTCCTCTCCAAGTCCATGGACGAGATTCGCAACGTGGCCCTGCAAACTCTCGAGGGACACCTGCGGGCCATTCTGGGCACGATGACGGTGGAGGAGATCTACAAGGACCGGGACGCTTTTGCCCAGCGGGTTCAGGAAGTGGCCGCGGCCGACTTGGCCAACATGGGGCTGGGCATCGTCTCCTTTACGATCCGGGACATCAGGGACGACCAGGGATACTTGGACGCCTTGGGCCAGAAGCGCATTGCTGAGGTCAAGCGCGACGCCGAAGTTGGCCGGGCCCTGGCCGAACGCGACGCCCGTGTGCAGGCGGCCCGCGCCAACCAGGAGGCCCAGGAGGCAGAGTACGAGGCCCAAGCGCGCATCGCCGAGGCAGAGAAGGAGTATCAAATCCAGAAGGCCCAGTACGAGGAAGAAGTGAACCGCCGGCGCGCTGTGGCCGAATTGGCCTACACGCTCCAACAGACTATCGAGCAGCAGAAGATCAAGGAGCAGGAAGTCGAAATTCAAGTTGTGGCCAAGCGCAAGCAGATCGAAGTGCAGGAACAGGAAGCCCTGCGCAAGGAGAAGGAGCTGGAGGCAACTGTCCGCAAGCCGGCCGAGGCGGAACGCTACCGGCTCCAGACCATTGCGGATGCCGAGCGCTACCAGCGCGAAGCCCAGGCCGCGGCCGAGGCCACGGCCATCCGCGCCACGGGCGAAGCCGAGGCCGAGGCCGAGCGCCTGCGCGGCTTGGCCGAGGCGGACATCATCCGCGCCAAGGGCGAGGCCGAGGCCGAGGCCATGCGCCTGAAGGCGGCCGCGTGGCAGGAGTACAACCAAGCCGCCGTGCTCGAGGAGATTCTCAAGACCCTGCCGGTCCTGGCCCAGTCCGTGGCAGAGCCCCTCAGCCGCACGGAGCGCATCGTGATCATCGGCGGCAACGCCAACGGGGCCGGCGCCTCCAAGGTGACCCAGGACGTGACCGAGATCATGGCCCAAGTGCCCACTGTGGTGGAGGCATTGACCGGGCTGGACATCGTCTCCATGCTCCAGACTCTGCCGGCCTTCAAGCAGAGGGTGGAGGACGGCCAGTAGGGGCCTGCCGACGGGGAACTGGCCACACACGGAGGGCGCCTAAAGAGGGCGCCCTCGTGTGTGTTCACGGGGAACGCGGGGGAAAGTCAACCATCTCGCCGTTCCACATTTCGATGATGGCCGTCATGAGTGAAATACATCGCACTTGAAAGGCACAGGCTACGAAGGGTAAACGTGGTTCACCTTGAATGAGGCCGCTGTCCTGTCCAAGTAATCCAAAGCAGTACCCAAACGAAGATTGAGCAAAGAAGCAACCTCTTTTGGGCTCATCTCACCTCGAAGAGCCGCTTGTACTACCACCTTTGTAAAAGTTGGGCTGTTGCGAATGGGAATGTTGGTCCAGAAATTTCCTCCCTCTCTTGCCCTTTTTTCCTTCTTTGTCTCACGGCGTATACGAATGAAGGCTTCCCTATATTCCCCCTCACGTATTAGGCCGAGTTCTTGTGCTCGTCTCAGAGCTGCCCATGCGCTCACCTTAAACCGAAATGCTTGTTCCTGGGCGCGCTCAAAAGGGTCCCCTCCTTGCCATGTTTCCACGAACAGCGAGGATGGCATGAGCAGCTCGGCGGCGACACGGTCACAAAAGTCTTCTGAAGGAGTGGACGCCTCAAACGTGTCCAACTCCGCGTCGAGGGCACTTTGTCCTAGCCAAATATGCGCTAATTCGTGGGCGAGAGTGAAGCTCAAACGGGCTACGAAATCCCTGTTGTTCAGAAAGATGACTGGTGCTACTTCGTCTGCGATGGCGAAACCGGAGAATTCAGCGGGATCGTATGGCCGATGAGTGTTTGTTGCCACATATCCTTGGCGTAGCACGAGAATGCCGATAGACTCGACGCTTTCCACAATTTTCGTCAAGAATTGCTGCCACTTTGTCGTTTGTCTTTGGAGAGCTTGCACGGGTACAAAGTCTCGAATGGCTTGTGCCACGTCTTCGGGATGGTGGTCCAAGGTGGCGCTGCCCACGAACGGACATAGTGCATGGGGTGTGCTGTGACGGTAGGCCCGATACCAGTCACGTTTGCGGAGGGCATCGTAGATGGCCTCGACGAGTTCGGGGCTGGGTTCCTTTCCGTGTGCAGGTCCTCGCCTGAAATCCGGCAGGGGCAGTTGGATCTGATCAGGGGGAGGAACAAAAAGCTGGCTGAAAGGAATGTGGAGCTTCTGGGCCAGTTTCTTGGCTTGTGCATAACTTGGTTGTTCGATGCCCTCGCGCCAAGCATTGATTCTCTCCGGCGTCACGCGCAGGGCACGGGCAAGGCTTTCCACTTCAAGACGGGACCGCTGCATAGCCCACTTCAGCGTGTCCGGGCGAAGTGGAACCTTGATGCTTCTTGTGACATGAGTGTCTGTGCTCATAAACTTGTCATAAAAAGACGCTGTGTCAACCTTCTGGCCTCTGAAAACGTGATCCCCCTACTTCCCGCGGGCCGCTCCGCTCACCCGCTCACGATGTTGGTGGCGAAGTCGGTGTAGAAGGCGTCGGGGATGCGAATGGGCCGGCCGGTTTTCACGTCCACCCACGCCCAGAGTGTGCGCGCCCGGGCGATGAGGGCGCCGTCGCTCACCCTGTGGATGACATAATGGCGAACGGCCGTGGCCCGCCGCACGTTGGAAAGCCACGTGGCAATTTCCAGCTCGTCGTCCAACACAGCCGGCGCGCGGTACTCGATGCGCAGCCGGCGGGCGATCACGGCAAAGCCCGCCTCGGTCATGCGCCGCACGGGCCACCCGAAGGCTCTGGCCACTTGGACGCCGCAGTCCTCCAGGTAAGAGAGATAGTTGGCGTTGTTGACGTGTCCTTCCGTGTCGAGATCGCGCCATTCCACTCGCCGGCGCGTGCGGAAGACGCCCGGAGGCGGGGGCGGAGCCTTGGGAAAGCGATCCCAGGGCACATCCTTGGCCGTGTCGTCCAGCCCGAAGGCGCGCCACAACTCCTCGGGAATGGGGGCAGGCCGGCCCGTCGAACCGTCCAGGAAGACCCAGTCGGACCACGCGCGGGCGGCCAATTCGCCCGTTGAACCCCGCCTAATTTCGTACACGCGCCGACAGCGCACCCGGCGGGCGTGAGCGACCCACGTGCGCACTGCGGCCGTGTCACCGTAGCGCAGGGGGTGAAGGTATTCCACCTCGGTCTCGCGAATCCACCAGCGGCGGTCCATCTCCCGGTAGGCTTCGACCCCATATCCGACGGCCATTGAGGCCCGGAAGGCGGCCTCTTCCATGTAGCGGAGGTAATTGGCGTTGTTCACGTGGCCGTAGGCGTCACATTCATAGTGGCGGACGCGGAAGTGGATGGTGTGCACAAGTGGCATGGCCGCTCCTCAGACGCCGTGCGTGATGTCTGGGGGATTCTAGCATGGCGTCAGGGGGCTGTCAACGGGCTCGAGACCTGTGACCTTGACAGCCCCCTCGGGGCGTGCCATACTCCAGGCGTTGTGGAATCGCCGCGGAAGGAGCCGTTGTCGGCCGGAACGGAACGCGCTTGAGCGTCGCGGAGCAAGTGAGGCGAGCACGATGTGCTCTTGGTCGGTACAGTGTGGTGAGGAGCAAGGGGTGGCCGGGCGCCTCGGGCGACTGCACGGCCCGGGACCAGCGCCCGACACGGCATCCCTTGCGGGAGGGCGGCATCGGGTGTTCCGTGGAGTCGTCACCGTGGTCTGCTTGCTGCTCATCACGGGGCTCGTCGCCTGTGGGGGGCTGTTGCCCCGCCAGGCCGCGCGGCCGGAGCCCACGGCGTCCCAGGCCCCGGCGTCTCAACCTCCACGCCAGGGCCGAATAGACCCCTCACCGACAGCGCGCCCCGCGTCCACACCCACACCGATTCCCTCGCCCACACCCACGCCCCCTGACAGCGTGCGGGTGCAACTGGCCCGTGAGGCCGCCCGCGTGGGCAACGTGGAGGTGGCCATCGCTCACTACCGTGCCCTGGCCGACC
>JALSKA010000014.1 GCA_026989095.1 Ardenticatenaceae bacterium | reverse complement strand
CTCACCGAGGAGCGCCTCGCCGGCCCCGCCGACCTCGTCGTCGAGGTCGTCTCCGCCGACAGCGTCCGCCGGGACTACGTGGAGAAGTTCCGCGAGTACGAGCGCTACGGCGTCCAGGAGTACTGGCTCATCGACTCCCGCCCCAGCCGCCGCGGGGCCGAGTTCTGGGTACGGGACACTGAGGGACGCTTCCAAGCGGCAGACGTGGGCGAGGAGGGAGTCTACCGCTCCGCGGTGCTCCCCGGCTTCTGGCTGCGCCTGGCGTGGCTCCAGGCCGACACCCTGCCCGACCCGTTGCTCACCTTCGCCGAGATCGCCGGCTTCCCCAACGACATCATCGCCACCCTGCGCCAAATCGCCGCACGTGGGCCACGCGCCGGGGGAGGTGAAGACGCCACGCCGTAAGGTGGCGCGGGCGGGAGCCCGCCCTCTTCCAACACGCCTTCAGCGCGTGGGCACATCCCATCGGGGCACCGCAGAGAAAACTCCGCGATACGGCAAAATCCCCGTTGACAAATCGGGCCACTTCTGTTACCATAGGAGCCACACGTGGGGTGAGGTCCATGCACATGTTCAGCATTGCGTTCAACGGAACGATGCCCGCTGCCGGGACGGCCAGACGGCCGTCCGCTCAGGGCTTTGGCGCGCCGTATTACTTTTTCTACTTTGCCTGGTGCCTCCCGGCGCCTGGCTGCGACGCGCCATACCTTGAGGGCCTCACCTAGCCGCCCCGACCAGGACCGAACAGAAGCGTGGAGCAGCCAGCTCCACGCTTTTTTGTTGGTGAGGGAGGAGGCACATGGGACTCGTATGTCGGGGAGTGCGCGGCGCCACCACGGTGGACTCCAATGACCGTGAGGCCATCCTGGAAGCCACCCGCGACCTCCTGCGCCGCCTGGTGCTCGCCAACGGCATTCGCCCCGAGGACGTGGCCAGCGTCATCTTCAGCACCACGCCGGACCTCAACGCCGAGTTCCCCGCCGTGGCGGCCCGCCAGCTCGGCTGGCACGACGTGGCCCTCTTCTGCACCCACGAGATGAACGTGCCCGGCGCCCTCCGGCGCTGCATCCGCGTGCTCATCCACTGGAACACCGAGCGCGCCCAGGACGAAATCCACCACGTCTACATCCGGGGCGCCCGCCACCTGCGCCCCGACCGGGCCGTCGAGTTCTCCCCACCTTCCCCGGAAGACGAGGTGTTGGACGCCGCGCCGAGCGGCCCCCTCGTTCTCGCCCTCGACGCCCACGCCGGGGGCTACACCACAGTCATCGGCGCCACGAACGGCGAAGTGTTGGCCCACTACTGCTCGACCTCCTCCCTCTTCCTCCCCTCCGGCCGCCTGGTCCTCTCGCGCCTCTACGACGCCCTGGACGCCGCCCTCCTGGAAGCCCGCCCCCGGCCCCTGCGCCCCAAGAGCCTCAGCGCCGTCGTCCTGAGCCTCGACGCCCGGGAACCGGAGCCCCTGCGGGAGGCGCTGCGGGAGCGGTACGGGTGGGATGAGGAAATCCGCGTGGTTGACCGGCTCACGGCCGCCCACGCGGCGGCCGGCTGCCCGGCCCCGGCCGTCGTGCTCCTGGCCGACGCGCGCTGGAGCGCCCTCGGCGTGGACGCCGCCGGCCGCCACCAGCCCGCCCCGTTCGCCGGCTCCGAAGCCCCCCTCTCCCTGGCGGACCGGCCCACCAGCGCGTGGCTCGGCCACCGGGGATTCGAGGCAGCCATATCCTCACAGCTCACAGGCCCGCCCACGCCCCTCCTCGACCTCCTGCTGGCCCACACGGGCACAGCTTCCGCGCCGGAGCTCCTCCGGTTGGCCCAAGGCCAGGCTGGCCCCGCCTTCTGGGCCGCCCTGGCGGAACCCGTGGCCACGGCGGCCCACCGTGGAGACGAGGTCGCCCTTCGCCTGCTCGACGAAGCCGGCCGGGCGCTGGGAGAGGCGGGCCGCTTGCTCGCCCACCTGCTGGGTCTCCAGGGCGACGCGCTCACAGTCGTCGTGGCCGGCGCCCTGGCCGACCTCCACCCTGCCCTGCTCCGCCGGGCCGGCGAGACCCTGCAAACCACGCTTGCCGAAGCCGAGCTCGTGCCCGTGCCCCACGTGGTGGCCGGCACTCTCCGCTTGGCGCTGGAGCACATGGGAGGGCCCAGCTTCAGGTGGGACCACCTCGTGCGCGCCATCTCCGCCGGCACGGGGAGGAGGTCGCGATCATGACGCTGCCACGGCCGGCCCACGTCCCGCTCGGCCACCGTGCCGGCCACGTTGCCGGCCGACGGGGCCGCGCTCCCCCGTCCCGCGCAGGAGAGCCCCCACTCACTGGGGTGTCCCTGCCCGTGCCACACGAACGCAGGAGCCCACCATGCCGCCTCACCTTCGGACGACTCGAACCGACCTGAACCTGAAACTTCACGAGGAGGGAAACCAATGATCATCGTGATGAAACCGAATGCCACGGCAAAACAGATCGGCCACGTGCTCCAGCGCATCGAGGACGCCGGCTTTCGGGCCCACATCTCGCGCGGCGAGGAGCGCACGGTCATTGGCGTCATCGGCGACGAGCGGCACTTGGACCCAGATCAGTGGAGCCTTTTGGAGGGGGTGGAACGAGCCATGCGCGTCCTGCGGCCCTACAAGCTGGCCAGCCGGGAATTTCACCGGGAGAACACTGTGATCGAGCTGGGCGACGTGCGCATCGGCGGGGAGCACGTCGTCATCATGGCCGGGCCCTGCTCTGTGGAGTCGCGGGAGCAGATCCTGGCCACGGCCCAGGCCGTCAAGGAGGCCGGCGCCGTCATCCTGCGGGGCGGTGCCTTCAAGCCGCGCACCTCCCCCTACAGCTTCCAGGGGCTGGGCGAAGAGGGGCTCAAGCTCCTGGCCGAGGCCCGCGAGGCCACCGGCCTGCTCATCGTCACCGAGGTGATGAGCCCGGGCCAAGTGCCCCTCGTGGCCCACTACGCCGACATCCTCCAGATCGGCGCCCGCAACATGCAAAACTACCCCCTCCTGAGAGCCGTGGGCGAGACCAACCGCCCGGTGCTCCTCAAGCGGGGCATGAGCAGCACTATCGAGGAGCTGCTGCTGGCCGCCGAGTACATCCTGAGCCAGGGCAACTACCACGTCATGCTCTGCGAGCGGGGCATCCGCACCTTCGAGCGGGCCACCCGCAACACCTTCGACCTGAACGCCATTCCGGTGCTCAAGGAACTGACCCACCTGCCGGTCATCGCCGACCCCAGCCACGGCGTGGGCCTCTGGCAACACGTGGCCCCAATCGCGCGCGGGGCCGTGGCCGCGGGCGCCGACGGCCTGCTGATCGAAGTCCACCCCGACCCGGCCAACGCCTGGTCCGACGGCGCCCAATCCCTCACGCCAGAAAATTTCGCCCGGCTCGTCGAGGATGTGGTGCGCGTGGCCGAGGCGGTGGGGCGCACCGTGGCCCGCCCATCGCCGGCCGGCGCGTCCACGGTGGCCGCGTGAACGCCGGCAGGCGGGAGGGGCGTGGAGCCCCCGGGACTTCGCCCCCTCCCCTTGTTCCCCAGTTGGCGGACACGGGGGTTGCCAAACGGGGAGAGGGCGGTACTATAAGGAGGACGACACGACGCCCACACGCAACGCGCGAGGAGAACATCCCCATGAGCCACCCCACCTACGAGCAGATCGCCGTGCTCGGCCTGGGACTGATGGGCGGCTCCTTCGCCATGGCCGCCCGCCAGGCCGGGCTGGCCCGCTTCATCGTGGGGTTTGACCCGGACCGCGAGACGCTCGTCCACGCCGTGAGCACGGGCACCATCGAACAGGCGGCCAGCGCCATCGGGGACGCCGTGGCCGAAGCCTCGCTCGTCGTGCTGGCCGCGCCGGTGCGCGCCATCCTGGAGCTGCTCGACTGCCTGGCGCCCCACGTGAGGCCGGGGGCCCTTGTGCTCGACTTGGGCAGCACCAAACGCCACGTCGTGGCCCACATGAACCGCTTGCCCGACGGCGTGCGGGCTGTGGGCGGCCATCCCATGTGCGGCAAGGAGGTGGCCGGCCTCCGCCACGCCGAGGCCACCCTCTTCGCCGGCGCCACCTTCGCCCTCTGCCCTACCCGGCTCACGGAGGAAACGGCGCGCGACGAGGCTGAGGCCGTGGTGCGCGCCCTCCGGGCCACGCCCCTCTGGCTCACGGCCGAGGAGCACGACCGCCTGGTGGCCGCCGTCAGCCACTTGCCCTACCTGCTCAGCTCGGCCCTTGTCCAGACGGCCCTGCAGAATGATGACCCCCGCGCGCGACAGCTTGCCGCCTCCGGCTTCCGGGACACCAGCCGCCTGGCGGCCAGCGACGTGCGCATGATGCTCGACATCGTGATGACCAACGCCGACCTCATCGCCGACGCCCTCGAGCGCCTCGGCGCCACCGTGGGCCAGTTGGCCCAAGCCGTCCGACGACAGGACGAGGAGGCACTGCGGGCCTTCCTCACCGCCGGAGCCGAACGGCGTCGAGCGTGGTACGCCGAAAAATACGGTGCCCCGCCCCACGCGGCCTCGGGCGACGGCGAGACCATCCCATGACACGGGGAGCAACGGCCATGTCCTCTGAGCGCCACCCGCCCGCCGCGCTCACCCTGTCCCCGGCGGAAGGCCCGCTGCGGGGCGTGGTGCGCGTGCCGGGCGACAAGTCCATCTCCCACCGGGCCCTCATCCTGGGCGCCCTGGCCGAGGGCCCCACGGCCGTGCGGGGCTGGCTGCCGGCCGCCGACTGCCTGGCCACCCTGGCCTGCGTGCGCGCCCTGGGCGTGCGCGTGGACGTGGCGCCCGACGACCCCACATCCCTCACCGTTCACGGCGTGGGCCCGGACGGCCTGCACGAGCCGGACGACGTGCTCGACTGTGACGGCTCCGGCACCACCATGCGCCTGCTCTGCGGCCTGCTGGCCGGCCGGCCCTTCTTCAGCGTGCTCACCGGCCGGGAGGCCCTGCGCCGACGCCCCATGCGCCGCGTGGCCGAGCCCCTGCGCCTCATGGGGGCCACCGTCCTGGGCCGCCAGAACGGGGCCTACGCGCCCTTGGCCGTCCAAGGTGGCCGGCTGGAAGCCATCGAGTACCCCATGCCCGTGGCCAGCGCCCAGGTCAAGAGCGCCTTGCTGCTGGCCGGCCTCCAGGCCAACGGGGTGACCACCGTTCACCAACCCGGCCCGGCCCGCGACCACACCGAGCGCATGTTGAAGGCCATGCACGCCCCCATCCACGTGGAAGGTGCCACCGTGCGCGTGGAGCGCCCCAAGGCCCCACTGCGCCCCCTCGGCACGGACGAGGCCCCCTTCCACGTGCCCGGCGACATCTCCTCCGCGGCCTTCCTCGTCGTCGCCGGCCTGCTGGTGCCCGACAGCGAACTGCTCGTCGCCGGCGTGGGCGTCAACCCCACGCGCACCGGGCTGCTCGACATCCTCGCCGCCATGGGCGCCGACATCGCCGTGGAGCGCCGGCGCCAAGCAGACGTGGAACCCATCGCCGACTTGCGGGTGCGCGCCGGCGAGCTCCGGGGGACGCACGTTGGGGGAGAGCTCGTCGTGCGGGCCATCGACGAATTTCCCATCCTGGCCGTGGCCGCCACCCAGGCCCACGGCCAAACCCTCGTGCAGGACGCGGCCGAGCTGCGGGTCAAGGAGACCGACCGCATCGCCAACGTAGCCCGCGAGCTGAACAAGATGGGCGCCCGCGTGGAGCCTCGCCCGGACGGGTTCGTGGTCCACGGCCCCACGCCCCTGCGCGGCGCCGAGGTGGACAGCCACGGGGACCACCGCCTGGCCATGGCCCTGGCCGTGGCCGCCCTCATCGCCGAGGGCCCCACCACCATTCGCGGCGCCGAAGTCATGGCCGACAGCTTTCCGGGATTCACCGAGACCCTGCTGAGCCTGACTCGGGCGGGCACAGCCACGTAGGGGGGATTCATGCCAACGTATGTGGGCATCATGGGGTGGCCGGTCGCGCACAGCCGCTCGCCGGCCATGCACAACGCGGCCTTCGAGGCCCTGGGCATGGACTGGGAGTACCTCTTCCTGCCCGTGGCCCCCGCACACGTCGATGATGCCGTGCGCGGCCTGCGGGCCCTGGGCTTCGCCGGCGCCAACGTCACCGTGCCCCACAAGCAGGCGGTGATGTCGGCCTTGGACAGAGTCACCGTGGAAGCACGGGCCATCGGCGCCGTCAACACCATCGTGAACCGGGACGGCGTACTCGAAGGCCACAACACCGACGCCATCGGCTTCCTGCGCGCCCTGCGGGAGGGGGGATTCGAGCCGCGCGACTGCCGCGCCGTGGTGCTGGGCGCCGGCGGGGCCGCGCGCGCCATCGTCTACGCCCTCTTGGCCGCCCGGGCCACAGTGACCGTGGCCAACCGCACCCTGAGCCGTGCCCGCCGGCTGGCCGACGAGCTGGGCGCCCTCTTCCGCGCCCACGTTTCCACCATCCCCCTGAACGCCGTCCAAGCCCTCGAAGCCGCCCTGGCCCGGGCCGACCTCCTGGTGAACGCCACCAGCGTGGGCATGGCTCCCCACGCCGACGCTTGCCCCCTGCCCGAAGAAGTGGCCATCCCCCCCTCACTGACCCTGTACGAGACAGTCTACACGCCGCGCGAGACGGCGCTGGTCGCCCGGGCCCGGCGGGCCGGCGCCACCACCATCGACGGGCTGGGCATGTTGCTCCACCAGGGCGCCGTGGCCTTCGAGCTGTGGACGGGCACGCCCCCTCCCCTGGATGTCATGCGGCGTGCCCTCGAAGCCCAATGAGCTCACCGCCGAAGAGGACCACCCATGCAGGAGGAAAAACGACTATGTTGCGCTTCCTCACCGCCGGCGAATCCCACGGCCCGGCGCTGACGGCCATTCTGGAGGGCTTCCCCGCCGGCGTCTCCCTGACGGCCGACGACATCAACCGCGAGCTGGCCCGCCGGCAGCGGGGCTTCGGCAGCGGCGGGCGCATGAAGATCGAGAAGGACCGCGTGCGCATCACGTCGGGCATCATCGCCGGCCAGACCACCGGCGCGCCCATTGCGCTGCACGTGGTCAACGACGACTGGCCCAACTGGCAGGGGCGTGACATCCCTCCCATCACCCGTCCCCGGCCGGGCCACGCCGACCTGACCGGAGGCCTCAAGTACGGCTACGAGGACCTCCGCCACGCCCTGGAGCGGGCCAGCGCCCGCGAAACCACCATGCGGGTGGCCGTGGGCGCCCTCTGCAAGCGCCTGTTGGCCGCCTTCGACATCCACGTGGGCGGCTACGTCGTGGCCCTCGGCCCGGTGGAGGCGCGCGTAGACCACATGGACTACCCGGAACGCTGGAGGCGCGCCGAGGAGAACGACGTCCGCTGCCCCGACCCGGAGGCCGCCGAGGCCATGAGGGAGGCCATCCGCGCCGTGATCCGCGACCAGGACACCCTGGGCGGCATCTTCGAGGTGGTGGCCACGGGCGTCCCGCCCGGCTTGGGCAGCCACGTCCACTGGGACCGCAAGCTCGAGGCGCGCATTGCCCAGGCCATCATGAGCATCCCGGCCATCAAGGGCGTGGAGATCGGGCCGGCCTTCCACAACGCCCGCCAGAGGGGCTCCCACGTCCACGACCCGTTCCGGTGGCACCAGGGCCGCATCGTGCGCCCCTCGAACAACGCGGGGGGCTTCGAGGGGGGCATCACCACCGGCGAGCCCATCGTCGTGCGGGCGGCCATGAAGCCCATCTCCACCATCCTCAAGGGCATGCCCTCGGTCAACCTGGCCACAGGAGAGGAAGAGCCAACCGTCTACGAGCGCAGCGATTTCACCGCCGTGCCCAGGGCCGTGGTAGTGGGCGAGGCCATGTTGGCCTTCGTGGTGGCCGATGCCCTCATCGAGAAGCTGGGCGGCGACAGCCTGGCCGAAATGCGCGCCCGGTACGCCCTCCTGCTGGAGGAACACGCCCGCTGGGTGCGGGAGGGCGTGCGCCAGAGGCCCTACCGCTGGGACGTGGGGCTCGAGTAGGAGGCAGATGCCGTGGACCCCAACATCGTGCTCACCGGCTTCATGGGGACGGGAAAGACCACCGTGGGCCGACTCCTGGCCCGGCGCCTGGAACGGCCCTTCGTGGACATGGACGCCGAGATCGAGCGCCGCACGGGCCTTTCCATCCCGGAGCTCTTCGCCAGGAGGGGCGAAACGGCCTTCCGCCACGCCGAAGCCGCGGTGGCGGCCGAGCTGGGACAGCGGCACGGCCTGGTCATCGCCACGGGCGGCGGCACGCTCCTCGCCGCCCAGAACCGCCGCGCCCTGGGCGCCAACGGCATCGTGGTGGAACTGCGGGCCACGGCGGAGGCCATCGTGGAACGGCTCCGGGGGGAGATCGAGCAGCGCCCCCTGCTCGCCGGCCCTGATCCCCTGGCCCGCCTCCGCGAGCTGTACGCCCGCCGGCGCGCCGCGTATGACCTCCTCCCCCACCGGGTGGAGACCACGGGCCGCTCTCCTGACGACGTGGTGGAGGAGCTCCTCGCCTTGGTGCCCCACGCCAAGCCCACGCCAACGGCGCCGCCCGAGGTGATGTGGGTCCGGCACCCCGGGGGCACCTATCCCATCCTGATCGGCTTCGACGCCACGGCCGACCTGGGAGCCTGGATGAGGGAAAGAGAGCTCCTGGGAACCGTGGCCATCATCAGCGACAGCCACGTGGCCCCCCTGCACGCGGCCTCGGTTCAGGCCGACCTGGCTGCTGCCGGCCTGGAGGCCCGCGTGTACGAGGTGCCGGCCGGCGAGGGCTCCAAGACACCGGAGATGGCCCTGTGGCTCCACGGGCGCCTGTTGGAAGACGGCTTCGACCGCACCTCAACAGTTCTGGCCCTGGGCGGGGGCGTGGTGGGCGACTTGGCCGGCTTCGTGGCCGCCACCTACATGCGCGGGATCCCCTTCGTCCAGATGCCCACCTCGCTGTTGGCCATGGTGGACGCCAGCGTGGGCGGCAAGGTGGGCGTGGACCATCCCCGGGCGAAGAACCTCATCGGCGCCTTCAAACAGCCGGCCCTCGTGGTGGCCGACACCCGCTTCCTGCGCACCCTGCCCGAGCGGGAGCGGCGCTGCGGCCTGGCCGAAGTGGTCAAACACGGTCTCATCGGCGCCCCCCACCTGTTGGCGTGGCTGGAGAGCGGGGCGTGGGCCTGGCCGGCCCTCATCCGCGAGGCCATTGCCGTCAAGAAGGCCATTGTGGAGGAGGACCCCTTCGAGCGCGGGCGCCGGGCCGTGCTCAACTTGGGCCACACCTTCGCCCACGCCCTGGAGGTGGTCAGCGACTACGCCCTGCCCCACGGCGAGGCCGTGGCCGTGGGGCTCGTGCTGGCCGCTCGGCTGGCCGCGCGCGTGGGCCTGGCCGACGAGGCCCTGGCCGCGCGCGTGGAAGCCCTGCTCCGCCGGCTGGGCCTGCCGGTCCACTACCCCGCCGACCCGGAGGCCGTCTGGCAGGCCATGCAGGGGGACAAGAAGAAAGTGCGTGGCCGGCTGCGCCTCGTGTTGCCGCGCGCCGTGGGCGACGTCATCGTCACCGATGGCGTGCCGGCCGAGGACGTGCGCGCCGTGCTCGCAACTCTGCGCCCCGGCAGCCCGGGGTGAGCCGCCGGGGGCTGGGTGTGGGCCCGCCCGCAGGCTCCCTCAGCCTGAGAGGGCCAACTCCTCGCCCCTGACCCGGGAAGCCCTCCACCCGTCCGCCCAGAAGATGAGCAGGGCCACCCAGACGGCCCCGTAGCCGGCGAGCTGGGAGGCGGAGAAAGGCTCCCGGTAGACCAAGACGCCAATGAGAAACTGGAGCGTGGGCGCCAGGTACTGGAGCACGCCCACCACGCTCAGCGGAACGCGCCGCGCCGAGGCGCCGAAGAAGAGCAGCGGCACGGCCGTGAAGGCCCCGGCGCCGGCCATCAGCAGGCTGGGCCAGGCGCCGGCGCGCAGGAAGGCCCCGCTGCCCCGCGCGTCGGCCCACGCCAGAAAGGCCAGCGCCGGCACGAAGAGCACGCCGGTCTCCAGGGTGAGCCCCTCCAGGGCGTCCAACGGCGCCACCTTCGTCACCAAACCGTACACGCTGAAGGTGCCGGCCAGGGCCAAGGCGATCCAGGGCAGCCGGCCGTAGGTGACCGTCAAGTAGCCCACGCCCAGCGCGGCCAGCCCGACAGCCGCCCACTGCCAGGGGCGCAGCCGCTCCCGGAGCACCACCATGCCCAAGAGCACGCTCAGCAGGGGGTTGATGAAATACCCCAGGCTGGCCTCCACGATGAACCCCGCGTTCACGGCCCAGACGTAAATGAGCCAGTTGCCGGCCAGGATGAACGCGGCCACCGTGTAGACGGCCACCACACGGCGGTTGCGCCACAGGGAGCGCAGCCGGCGGAGCCGGCCCGTCACCCCGAAGAGGCCCACCAAGAAGAGGAACGACCAGATCAGCCGGTGGCCGATGAGCTGGGTGGCCGGCACCTGTTTGAGGAGCTTCCAGTAGACGGGAGAGACCCCCCAAATCACATAGGCGGCCACCCCATATACCAGCCCGCGCCTGTCGTATCGCATCTGGCTCCCTCCTGTCCGGGCACCACTGCCCACGTGTGAGGCCCCAGTATAGCACACTTGCCGGTGGCCGGGGAACCTACCACCCGTGCCCGCGTCCGGTTTCCCCTCCGCGCCGCTTGCGGGTATCGTAAAGGGGCAATGCCACCGGCCGCGCCGAACGGCAACACGGTGACAGGAGGACCGGACGATGAGCGCCCACACCCAATCAGCCGCCTGGATTCGCGTTGTTCCGCCGGACCAAGCCGACGACGCCCTCCGGCGGGCGTATGCCCGCTGTGCTGATCCCCAGACCGGCGAGCCGGCCCACATCATGGCCGTCCACAGCCTCAACCCGGCCGCCATGCTCGACCACCGGGCACTCTACCGGACGCTCATGTACGGCCCATCCCCCCTCAGCCGCGCCCAGCGGGAGATGATCGCCCTGGTGGTCTCCGCGGCCAACCGGTGCCAGTACTGAATGACCCACCACGGAGCGGCGCTCCGTCGGCTCACCGGAGACGAGACGTTGGTGCGCGAGCTGGCGTCAGGCCTGGCCGACGCGCCCATATCGCCAGCCGAGCGGGCCATGCTCGAGTACGCCATCAAGCTCACCCGCACACCTTGGGCCGTCCGCGAGGAGGATGTGGAACGCCTTCGCCGCGCCGGCTGGGACGACCGGGCCATCCTGGACATGGCCAGCATCGTGGCCTACTTCAACTTCGTCAACCGCCTGGCCGAGGGCTTGGGCGTGAGCCTGGAGGCGTACTGGCGCGAGGAGGAGCGGCTGGAGCCGGGCGGCGATATGCGGGCAGAGCCACCTGTGGACCCTGTGGACCCATGCGAGTCACCTTAATTACTCCGGGCTTCAGCGCCCACGAGCGGGACTGGTGCATCCCCGCCCTCCTGGAGTTGGCGCGGGCGCTGGCGGCCCGGTGTCACGTCACCGTGGTGACCCTGCGCTACCCTCCGAGGCCGCACACCTACGCCGTGGACGGCATCCAGGTCGAGGCACTGGGGGGCGGCACTGTGGGCGGCCTGGGCCGGCTGCCCCTCTTCGCCCGGGCCCTGCGGGCCCTGCGGGCCACGCCCGCGGAGCTCTACCACGCCTACTGGGGCGACGAACCCGGGGCCCTCGCCACCGTGGCCGGCAGGATGACGGGGCGCGCCGCCCTCGTCTCCCTCTTCGGGGGCGAGCTCGTCGCCATCCCGGAGATCGGCTACGGGGGACAGCTCAGCCGCTGGAACCGGCTCCTGGTCCGCATCACCCTGCGGTGGGCCGACGTGATCGCCGTGGGCTCCCGCCCCATCGAACGCCTGGTCCGCACGCGGGGGCGCACCCGGGGCGTGGTGGCCTGCACGTTGGGGGTCAACGCCCGCCGGTTCACGCCCTCGGGCGACCGTGTGAACCTGACGGGCCGACCGGCCCTGCTCCACGTGGCCTCCCTGGTGCCCGTGAAGGACCAGGCCACCCTCCTGCAGGCCCTGGCCCACCTGCGCGCCCGCCACCCCCGCGTCCACCTGCACGTTGTGGGCGACGGCCCCCTGCGCGCCCCGCTGGTGCGCCTGGCCCGCTCTCTTGGCGTGGCCGATCACGTCACCTTCCACGGCCCCGTGCCCCACGACCACCTGCCCCCCTTCTACCGCGCCGCCGACGTGCTGGTGAGCAGCTCCCGCTTCGAGAACCAGAGCCTCGTCATCCTCGAGGCAGCCGCCTGCGGCACGCCCACGGCCGGCACGGCCGTGGGCCTCGTCCCCGAACTGCACGAGCTGGGCGTTGCCCAAAGCGCCCCGACCGGCGATCCCCTCGCCCTGGCCGAGGCCACAGCGCGCCTGCTGGACGAGGACCTCACGGCCTTGGCCCGACGAACCCGGGAGGTCATCGAAGCCCGCTTCAGCCTGGAGCGCACCGTGGAGAGCCTGACCGCCCTCTACGCCCGCGCGACACGCGGCTAACGCCCGCCGGCCGCGCCGACCTCGGCGCCCCGCTCCACCAGGGCCCGTCCCACGCCCACGAGCAGCCAGAAGAGCGAGGCCGTGGGCGTGAACCCCAAGAAGGCGTCCAACAGCCCGTGGACGGCGAAGGCCAGCACCCCGGCGCCCACCCCGGCGGCCCACAGTGCCCCGTCGGCCTCGGCCGTCCGCCAGTGGCGCCACAGGTCCCGCGCGACGGCCAGGAGGAAGGCCACAAACCCGGCCACGCCCACCAGCCCCACGCCGCTCAGCAGCTCCAGGTAGAGGTTGTTGGCGTGCAGGCGGCGGTCCCACGCCGGGAGTCCCAGATAGCTCCCGTAACGTTGCCGGAACGTGTCGGGGCCGTGGCCCAGCAGCGGGCGCTCGCGCCACATGGCCCACGCGGCGCGCCACAGGTCGCGGCGGGAGACCGTGGGCGGGGTCGTGGGCACGGGCTCCGGGGGCCTGGCATCGGGGTGAACGGGTTCCGCGTGTCCCTCGCCCTCCACCTCGACCAGCGTCGTGGCCTCGGGCACGCCGCGGTGGCGGAACCAGAGGATCTGGCGCTGGAGCATTCCCCAGGTGAGCCGGTAGGTGCCCGGCGGGAGGGCCACGGGCACGGCCACGCGGAGGCGCACGCGCTCCCCGGGGGGAACCGGGCGTGGAAGGGGCCACTCCACGTGGGGCACGTCGAGGGTGGCGCCGTCCTCGGCCCGCCGCCAATAGGCCCCCAAGGCGAAGGCCGTCTCGCCCTCGGGCGTCCACGTGACCGCCCCCGTGTTCTCCACCTCAACCGTCACTGTCACCACGTCGCCGGCGCGAACCCGCACGGCGGCCGGCACCGTGTACCGCGCCCCGTACCACGTCAGGTCATTCTCGGTGACGAGCCGGGCGCGCACGGCCGGCGCGCTCCAGGCCAACAGGGCGGTGGCCGCCACCACACTGGCCGCGGCCACCGTGGCGGGCACGGCCAACGGCCTCAGACGACGGTCGGCCACGGCCCCTCCGCCGAGCACCAGGGCCGTGAGGAGCACGGTGGCCGCGCCGCTGCGCGTCAAGGTCAGGGCCACGGCCACGCCCAACAGGCCCACGGCGCCCAAGGCGGCCGCCCGCTCCCGGCCCCGCCCGGAGGCGGCCAACACGGCCGCCAGGGGCCACACCATCTCGAAGTAGGCCGAGGCAATGGTGGCGTATTGGAAGGAGCCGCTCAGGCGCAACGTGCCCCCCACGCGACTGGGGCTCTCCTTGAACGCCGGGAGCCACGGCTCCAGAAAGCTCCACCCCGCCACCTCGCCGAGGCCCAGCAGGGCGCTTGCCACACCTCCCGCCACAGCGGCCCACAGGAACGGTCGCCAAGAGCACGTCTCCCGGAGGCAGACAGCCACGGCGCCCATAAAGGCCGCGCCGGCCGCCAGGCGCAGGGCGAACTTGAGCGCCTCAGGACGGTAGGCCGGCGCCACCAGGGCCGAGAGCAAGGCCGCGCCCAGGAAGAGGGCCAGCGCCCCGTCGGACATCCGAGGGTGCCAACGGGGGCGGCCAGCCGTCGCCGCCAAGACGAAGGCGCCCAAGGCCAGCTCCACGTTGGTCACGCGCAGGGGGCCCACCGACAGCGTCGGGCGAATGACCTCGAAGGGGAGCAGGAGGAGCACCACCACGAGAAGCCCCAGGGTGAGGGAACCGAGTCTGGGAGGAGCAACGGCCTGGAAACCGCGGCCCATACGGCCTCCGGGCACCTCGGGGTTCAGGGGCGCACCCACAACACGGGGACGCCGGTGCGCCACAACAGCCACTCGACGTGGGCCGGCTCAGGGGAAGCGCTCTCCGCCGCCATGACCACCACTCCGGCCCCCACCTCGGCCACGGCCCGGGCGACGGTCTCCGCGTCGCGGCCGGGGACCCGGCGGAGCAGGGCGGGCACCCCGTGCTCGGCCAACCACGCCTCGGCGCGCGCGGGGCTCTGCGGGCCGGCTGCCAACACCATCAGCCGTCCACCCAGGGCTTCGCGGAGCCCGGCCGCCATCTGAAGCGCCGGCGCCACGCGGGAGGAGAGACACACCGCCGCCACGGGCGGCCTCAGGGAAGTCCCGCGGCGCACCACCAGGAGGGGCTTGGAGGAGGAACGCAAGGCTGCCCGCGCCGTCGAGCCCAGGCCCTGGCCCCGCACGGCCGACCGGCCGGCCACCCCCAGGCAGACGATGTCGTGCTCGGGTGTGGCCTCCAACAGGGCCACGTGGACCTGTCCACGCACCGTGTGGAAAGTCCAACGCACCTGCCGCGGGCCGGCCACCTCCGCGAGCATGGCTTCGGCCCGGCGGGCCAGGGCGCGCAGTTGCTGCTCCAGGTACCGGCGGCTGAGCGGCCGGGGCCCGGCCGAGTAGACCCCCACCTCGGCGGCGGGAAGGCCCCCAAGGGCCAGCAGCTCGATGTCCTCGACGAAAAGCCCCCGCACGTCGGCCCGGAAGGCAGCGGCCAACTCCACGGCCGCCCCCAGGGCAGCCCGGCTGTGGGAGGAGGCGTCCAACGCCACCAGGATGTGACGGATCAGGTGAAATCCGCGCGCGCCCTTCACGGCGTTTCCTCCCCTTCCTCCTCGTCCGGCTCCTGCTTCCCCTCCCCCGACGTGTCCGTCGCCTCGCCGTGGGACGGATCCCCGTCCTCCTCACCCTCCTCGCCGTCGGGCCCGCCTCCCCGCCGGCGCTTGGCCTCCCTCTCCAACTGCTCCAAACGCTGCACCACCAGGGCGTTCAGGGACCCTTCGGGGTAGGCTCCCTCCTCATCCCGCTCGCCGGCCTCAATGCCCATGAGAAGCTCGATGGCCTCGTCCACCGTCTCGACGGCGTAGATGGCGAAGTGCCCCTCGGCCACCGCTTGGACCACGTCCTCCCGCACCATGAGGTGGCCGACGTTGGCGCGGGGAATCACCACGCCCTGGTCGCCCGTGAGCCCCCGGGCCCGACAGATGTCGAAGAAGCCCTCGATCTTCTCGTTCACTCTGCCCACGGCCTGCACGTTGCCGTGTTGGTCCACCGAGCCGGTCACGGCCAGCGACTGCTTGACGGGCACGTCGGCGATGGCCGAGAGCAGGGCAATGAGCTCGGCCACCGAGGCGCTGTCCCCCTCCACCTCGCCGTAGGACTGCTCGAAGACCAGGCTGGCGGAAAGGGAGAGGGGCCGCTCGGCGGCATACCGCCCCTCGAGGAAGGCCGAGAGGATGAGCACTCCCTTGGAGTGAATGGGGCCGGCCAGGCGCACCTCCCGCTCGATGTCCACCACGGCTCCCCGGCCGGCCCACACGCGGGCCGTGATCCTGGTGGGCCGGCCGAAGGCGAAATTGCCCAAGTCAATGACCGAGAGCCCGTTGACTTGGCCCACCCGTTCGCCGGCAGTCTCCACCCGCAGGATGCCCCGCAGGATCTCCTCCTGCACCCGCTGCCGGACGCGGTCGGCGCGGAAGACGTGAGCCTCCACGGCCTGGGCCACGTGTTCGGCCTCGACCATCCCGGCGCCGGCCTGGCCCGCCCAGTAGTCGGCCTCGCGCAAGAGGTCCACCACGCGGTTCATGCGGGTGGACAGGCGCGCGGCGTCGCCCGTCCACCGCGAACTCTCCTCGATGACCCGGGCGACGGCGTCGGCGCGGAAGGGGCGCAATTCCTCCCTCTGCACCAGCGTGGCCAGGAGCCGGGCGTAGAGCCGTTCGTCGTCGGGCGCGCGCCCCATGCGGTCGTCGAAGTCGGCCGCCACCTTGAAGAGCTCGGGGAAATCGGGGTCCAGGAGGCTCAACATGTAGTAGAGGCGCCGGTCCCCCAGGAGCACCACCTTCACGTCCAGGGGAATGGGCTCGGGGTCGAGGGAGACGGTGCTCACGAGGCCCAACGTCTGGGCCGGGGATTCGATGCGGAGCTGGCGGGAGCGGAGCGCCCGCTTGAGCCCGTCCCAGGCGAGCGGGTGTTGGAGCAGGCGGTGGGCGTCGAGGATGAGATAGCCCCCGTTGGCACGGTGGAGGGCGCCGGGCTTGATGAGGGTGAAGTCGGTGACCAACGTGCCCATGTGGGTCACGTGCTCCACGCGGCCGAGCAGGTTGGCGAAGGTAGGGTTGTCCTCGTAGACCACGGGGGCGCCGCGCGCCTGGCCGTGGTCCACGAGGACGTTGACCTCGTAGCGGCGCAGGGGCGTGCCCAAGGCGTGCTGTTGGGCGTCGGCCACGGCCGGCGGCGCGGCCTGCTGGGCCTCCGAACGCAGGAAGAGGGCAGCGTTGGCGATGATGTCAGCCTCCACCTCGTCCAAGTAGGCCATCACCTCGGGCAGGTGCTGGTAGTGCCGGCGCACCTCTTCGACGAGCGGCCGCACGGTGTAACCGGCCACCTCGCGGTCGAGCTCCATGAGCTTCTGGCGGAGCTCCCGCTGCCAGCGGGGCATCTGGCGCAATGCCCGCTGGAGCTCCTCCTGCATGGCCTGGATGTCGGCCGTGATGCGCTCCTGCTCTTCGGGGGGCAGGCGGCGGAACTCCTCCGGCGGGAGCACCTGACCCTGGCGCACGGGCGCGAAGGCGAACCCGGCCGGCGTGTGCAGGAGGGCTAATCCCCGCTCCTGGGCCTTCTGGTGGAGGGTCTCGAAGGCCTTCTGCTGGCGCTCCACGAACTCCTGCTGGATCACCTCGCGGCGCGTCTGGTACTCGTCGCTCTCGAAGGCGGCCGGCAGGGCCGAGCGCACGTCGGCGACGAGCTGCCGCATGGCCTCCCGGAGCCGGACCCCCGTGCCGGCCGGCAGCCGCAGGGCCCTGGGGCGGTGGGGTGCCGAGAAATCGTAGACGTAGCACCAGTCGGGAGGGGGCGAGCGCCGGCCGGCCTGCTCCTCCAGCGCACGGCGCACCAGGGTGTGCTTGCCCGTGCCGCTGGGGCCAAGGGCGTAGATGTTGAAGCCCTCCCGTGCCATGCGAACGCCGAAGCGCACGGCCTCCACGGCACGGGGCTGGCCCACGATCTCCTCCAAGGGCACCACATCGTCAGTTGTCTGAAAGCCCAGGTGGGCCGGATCGCACCGCCGGCGAAGCTGTTCAGGAGGAAGGGGAGGTATCGGTGTCATCGTCTCCGTCCTGCCGCACTGACCGAGGCGGGGCCACCCCTCCACGGTGGTCGGACTTGCTCTTCTCCGCCCACCGCCGGTAGAATGAGGGAGACGAACCGCCAAACTGTACCTCGCACGCAGGAAGACTATACCAGACTTGGACCCAAACGCAAACACACCATAGGAGGTGTTCCCATGACGGCGGAAGCCCACTTCCCGTTCGGCCAACCCTTCGTCTGGCACCCCTCGGAGGAGTACGTCCGCAGGAGCCGGCTCAAGCGGTTCATGGATCGCCACGGCATCGCCACCTACGAGGAGTTGGTGACCCGTTCCACGGAGGAGATCGAGTGGTTCTGGGAGGCGGTCTTCGACGACTTGGGCATTGAGTTCTACGAGCCCTACACCCGCGTGGTGGACCTCTCCCAGGGCATTCAGTGGCCCCGCTGGTGTGTGGGGGGCAAGCTCAACATTGTCCACAACTGTGTGGACAAGTGGATGGGCACGCCAACGCAAAACCGCGTGGCCATCCGTTGGGAGGGCGAGGAGGGCCACACGCGCCTGTTGACCTACCGGGACCTCTACCGCGAGGTGAACCGCGTGGCGGCCGCGCTCCGGCAGGCCGGCATCGGCAAGGGGGACGTGGTGGGACTCTACATGCCCATGGTGCCCGAGATCGCCGTGGCCCTGCTGGCCGTGGCCCGGGTCGGCGCCATCATCCTGCCCCTCTTCTCGGGCTTCGGGGCCGGCGCCGTGGCCACCCGCCTGGCCGACGCGGAGGCCAAGGCCCTCTTCACGGCCGACGGGATGTTCCGGCGGGGCAAGGTGGTGCCCATGAAGCCGGTCGCCGACGACGCCCTGGCCGAGGTGCCCTCCGTGGAGCGGGTGATCGTCTACCGGCGGACGGGCACTGAAGTGCCCATGACCCCCGGGCGGGACATCTGGTGGCACGACTTCGTGGCCGGCCGGCCGGCCGAGGCCCCGGCCGAGCGCACCGATGCCGAGGACGTGCTCATGATCATCTACACCAGCGGCACCACCGGCCGGCCCAAGGGGGCCGTCCACACCCACTGCGGCTTCCCCATCAAGGGCGCCCAGGACATGGCCCACGGCTTCGACATTCAGCCCTTCGACACCATGTTCTGGATGACCGACATGGGCTGGATGATGGGGCCGTGGGAGGTCTTCGGCGTCACCCTCTTGGGGGCGTCCATGCTCCTCTACGACGGCGCCCCCGATTACCCCGACGTGGACCGCGTGTGGGCCCTGGTGGAACGCCACGGCGTCACCTGCCTGGGCGTAGCCCCCACCTTCGTGCGCGCCATCATGCCCCACGGCGAGGAGCCTGTCCGGCGCCACGACCTGAGCTCCCTGCGCATCTTGGGCTCCACGGGCGAGGCGTGGAACCCCGACCCCTGGCTCTGGTTCTTCCAGACCGTGGGGGGCGGCCGGGTGCCCATCATCAACTACTCGGGCGGCACGGAGATCAGCGGCGGCATCCTGATCGGCAACGTGCTCACGCCCCTCAAGCCATGTGCCTTCGCCGGGCCGCCGCCGGGCATGGCGGCCGACGTGGTGGACGAGGCCGGCAACCCCGTCAGGGGCGCCGTGGGCGAGCTGGTGGTGCGCAAGCCCTGGATCGGCATGACGAGGGGGTTCTGGAAGGACCCGGACCGCTATCTCCAGACCTACTGGAGTCGCTTCCCGGACGTGTGGGTCCACGGCGACTTCGCGGCCATCGACGAGGACGGCCAGTGGTACATTCTGGGCCGCTCGGACGACACCATCAAGGTGGCCGGCAAGCGCGTGGGGCCGGCCGAGGTGGAGAGCGTGCTGGTGGGCCACCCCGCCGTGGCCGAGGCGGCCGCCGTGGGCGTGCCCGACGAGGTGAAGGGACAGGCTGTGGTGGCCTTCGTGGTGCTCCAACCCGGCCACGAGCCCTCGGAGGGGCTGCGCGAGGAGTTGCGGGCCCTGGTGGCCCGGGAGATGGGCAAGCCGCTGGCGCCCAAAGAGGTGCGCTTCGTGCGGGACATCCCCAAGACGCGCAACGCCAAGGTGATGCGGCGGGTCATCCGGGCCGCCTACCTGGGCGCCCCTCCCGGTGACCTGAGCGCCCTGGTCAACCCCGAGGCCGTGGAGGAGATCAGGGCGGCCACGTAGTCCCCCGGCCACGGCGGACAAGTGTGTTTCCCCAACGGGGCCGAGCTCTACGGCCCCGTTGGGGGGCCGGGGCTACCACGCCTCTCCCCGCCCCAATTTGCCCTCCCCCCTCTTTGCCGCTATGCTTTGCAGGGTTTCGTCCGCACACGTTGACAGGCGCGTTTTCGCCCCGCGCATCCGGGCCCGCGCGCCCGGCGGACAGGAGCCCAAGTCCACTTCGCCAGGAGCGCATCATGGCCAAGACCGCACCGTCCCTTGCCGCCGGCGAGACGTCCGTCAGCCTCAGCCGTGACCTCGGCCTGCTGGACATCACCATGATCGGCGTGGGGGCCATGATCGGCGCCGGCATCTTCGTGCTGACCGGCATCGCGGCCGGCCACGCCGGGCCGGGGCTCCTGCTGGCCTTCTTCCTCAACGGCCTGATTGCCATCATCATCGGCGCCGCCTACGCCGAGCTCGGCAGTTGTTTTCCCGAGGCCGGCGGCGGCTACCTGTGGGTCAAGCAGGGCATGAGCGACATCTTCGGCTTCCTCTCCGGCTGGATGAGCTGGTTCGCCCACGCCGTGGCCTGCTCCCTCTACGCCCTGGGCTTCGGCTCCTTTGCCACCGAGCTGCTCCAGATGGCCTTCGGGCCGCTGCCCTTCCCCCGGGAGCTCGTCGCCGTGACCATCAGCGTGCTGGTGGCCCTGCTCTTCACCTTCATCAACTTCCGGGGCGCGTCGGAGACGGGCCTCGTCGGCAACATCGTGACGAGCCTCAAGGTCTTCATCCTGTTGGTGCTCGTCGGGTTCGGCGTGTTCAAGATTTTCGGGAACCCCAGCGCCTGGCAGCACTACACGCCCTTCCTGCCCGAGGGGTGGCTGGGCGTCTTCGTGGCCATGGGGCTCACGTTCATCGCCTTCGAGGGGTACGAGATCATCGCCCAGAGCGGCGAGGAGGTGAAGGACCCGGCCCACAACATCCCGCGGGCCATCTTTCTGAGCATCGGGTCGGTGGTGGTCATCTACCTGCTGGTGGCCTTCGTGGTCTTGGGCGGCATCGAGGCCCCGCCCGACATGCCCATCTACAAGTACCTGGGCACCTTGGGCGAGCTGGGCATGGCCGAGGCCGCCGGCCAACTGATGCCCTACGGCAAAGTGGCCCTCCTCTTGGCCGGCCTGGCCAGCACCATGAGCGCCCTCAACGCCACCATTTACAGCTCCAGCCGGGTGAGCTTCGCCATGGGGCGGGACGGCAACCTGCCGGCCGTCTTCGGCCGCATCCACCCCCTGACCCACACGCCCCACTACGCCATCTTCATCAGCGGGGCCCTGATCATTCTCATGGCCATCGCCCTGCCCATTGAGGACGTGGCCGCCAGCGCCGACATCATGTTCCTGCTGCTCTTCATGATGGTCTGCTACTCGCTCATCACCCTGCGGGAACGCCGGCCCGACTTGGACCGCCAGTTCACCGTGCCCTTCTTTCCCTACTGGCCCATCGCCGGAATCGTGGCCTGCCTGGCCCTCTCCCTCACCCTCTTCGAGCTGAGCCCCATCGCCTGGTACACCACCATCCTCTGGATCGCCGGCGGCGTGGTCATCTACCTGGGATACGGGGTGCGCCAGCAGGAGCGCCGGATCGCCGAGGCCCAGCCTATATTAATGGAAGAAATCGTGGCCATCAAGCAGTACAGCGTGATGGTCCCGGTGAGCGACATCGGCCAGGCACGGGAGCTGGGCAAACTGGGGGCCATGCTGGCAGCGGTCCACGACGGCGAGCTCTTCGCCCTGCACGTCATCCGCGTGCCCCGCGCCATGACGATCAGCGAGGGGCGCATCTTCCTGCGACACGGCCGCCACGTGCTGGAGGCGGCCATCGAGGCCGGCAAGAGCTTCGATGTGCCCGTGCGCACCATGATCCGCCTGGGGCGCAACATCGGCCAGACCATCATGAACACAGCCCGCGAGCGGCGGGCCAACGTGATGCTCTTGGGCTGGCCCGGCTACACCCACTCGCGCGACGTGGCCTTCGGCTCGGTCATCGACCTGATCAGCAAGAACCCGCCCTGCGACGTGGCCGTGGTGCGCTTCCGCCGGCCCTGGGAGGCGCCACAGCGCCTCCTGTTGCCCTGTCGCGGACGGGGGGCCAACGTGCGCCTGGCCTTCGCCCTGGCCCGCGACATCGTTTCCTTCTACGCCCAGCCCGAACAGGGCGGGCACGAGATCGACATCTGCGCCCTCCACGTAGTCACGCCCGGCCAGCCGGCGGAGGAGGTGGAAGCGTTCCGCCGCCAGATCGGCCGGCTCGCCGAGGAGCTGGGCGTTCGCGTGCAGGTGCTCGAACAGGAGGCCGAGCACGTGGTGGCCGGCATCGTCGGCGTGATCCGGCCCGACGACGTGGTGATCATGGGGGCCTCGGAGCAGGGGGTGTTCGAACAGCGCCTCTTCGGCAACATCCCCGAACAGGTGATGCGCCTGTCGCCCTCAACCATCATCATGTGCAAGAGCTACCAGGGCGAAATGGTGAGCTGGCTCCGCCGCCTCCTGTTGCCCCAGCCCGTGGACTTGAGCGACCCCGACCTGGTGGGCATTCGCCGCCCCGAGGCCACGCCGGACGAGGTGCAACAGGCCGCCGAGGCCCTGCGGCGGGAGGAGTGAGACCGGAGAGCTCATGGTGCGCCTGGTCACGTTCGACGTCTACAGCGCGCTGGCGGACTTGGAGCGCAGCCTGGTGCCGGCGCTCCGGGCCCACTTGGGCCTGGGCGAGGCCCGCGCCAGGGCGCTGCTGGCCCTCTGGCGGCGCACCCAACAGGCCGGCACCCTCATCAGCAACTCCCTGCTCAAGGGGCGCGTGCCCTTCGCCCGCCTGACCGACTTGGCCCTCCAGCAGGCCCTCGCCCGGTTCCGCCTGCAGGCAGACGAGGCCACCCGCCACGAGCTGGTGGCCGCCTGGCACCGCCTGGAGCTGTGGCCCGAGGCCCGCCGCGTGCTGGAGGAGGTGCGCGCGCGGGGCTACGCCGTGGCGCTCCTCTCCAACGGCGACGACGCCATGCTCCAGGCCCTCCAGGCCCACTGGAACCTGGCCTTCGACCACATCTTCTCGGGCGAGCAGGCGGGCGTCTACAAGCCCCACCCCCGTATCTACTACCTGCCGCTGGAAACGCTCGGCCTCCTCTCCCGTGACGTGCTCCACGTGGCCGGCTCCTCCCTGGACGCCACGGGGGCCAAGGCGGCCGGGCTCCGGTGCTACTGGGCCAACCGCCGGGGCGAGCGCCCCTTCGACCCCGCCTACGCGCCCGACCACGAGGGCGCCGACCTGGCCGGCCTGCTCGACATTCTGCCGCCACCAGACCACTCCTGAACCGAGGAGGAAAACATGGCACACCAAGCCCGTGTCGTGTGGAAAGGGGAAATGCAGTTCGAGGCCACGGCCGACTCGGGCCACCGCCTCACCCTGGACGCGGCGCCCCAACACGGGGGGCGCAACGCCGGCTTCCGCCCCATGGAGCTGCTGCTCATCGGCACGGCCGGCTGTACGGCCATGGACGTGGTGGCCCTTCTGCGCAAGATGCGCCAGCAGTTCTCCGCCGTGGAGGTGACCATCGGGGGAGAACGGCGCGAGGAGCACCCGCGCGCCTTCACGCGCCTCCACCTGACCTACACGGTCCGGGGGCGCAACTTGGACCGGGCCAAAGTGGAACGGGCCATCACGCTCTCCCAGGACAAGTACTGCTCGGCCACGGCCAGCCTGCGCGGCGTGGCCGAAGTGACGTGGGAGCTTCATTTGGTGGAGGAGCCATGAGCGAGCCCGTCTGTTACACGCCCATCGGCTTCGTGGAAAACGAGTTCAACGAGTGGACGCCCGTCGAGACCCTGCGGGCCACGCCCATGCGCATCGTCCTCGACCCCCGGTGGGCGCCGGGCACCCTTGGCCTGGAGCCCGGCGACTGGATCCTGGTCCTCTTCCACTTCCACCACATCTCCGAGGTGAAACTCCAGCTCCACCCCCAGGACGATCCCACCGTGCCCCTGCGGGGCGTCTTCGCCACCCGCACCCAGTACCGGCCCAACCCCATCGGGGCGACCGTGGCCCGCGTGGAGCGGATCGAGGAGGGGCACATCCTCCACGTGCGGGAGCTCGACGCCCTCAACGGCACGCCCGTGCTCGACATCAAGCCCTTCGTGGAGAGCTTCGACCGGCCCAAGGAGGCGGAGGAGCCATGACCCGCGCGGACGCGCCACCCCCTGCCGCGCCCCCGCCCGTTTACCACCTCTGCCCGGGCGTGCTCCACATCCACACCACCTACAGCGACGGCACCGGCCGCGTGCCCGACGTGGCCCGGGCGGCCAAGCGGGCCGGCCTGCGCTGGATCATCATCACCGACCACGACGACCTGCGCGCCGGCGCCGAGGCGGGCTGGCACGACGGCGTGGCCGTGCTGGCCGGCTACGAGATCACGCCGGAGCGCAATCACTACCTGGTCTGCGGCCTGGAGGAGCTGATCCCCAACACCCTCCCCCCGGCCGAGTACGTCCGCCTGGTGGCCGAAAAGGGCGGGCTGGGGTTCGTGGCCCACCCCGACGAGCGGGTGACCAACGAGTACAC
Organism: Ardenticatenaceae bacterium; assembly: GCA_026989095.1. GTDB lineage: Bacteria > Chloroflexota > Anaerolineae > Ardenticatenales > Ardenticatenaceae > WFWG01. Next base: position 8,576 of record JALSKA010000014.1, on the reverse strand, counting down.
GCGGCCCTTCCGGTGGGACGACTGGAACCTACGGGGCTTCACCGGCATCGAGCTGTGGAACTACATGAGCGAGTGGATCGAGCGGTACAGCCCTCGTCGTCGTTATGTTAACTATTTTCTCCCCCAATTCGTCGTCAGAGGGCCCACGCCGGCCACGCTGGCCTGGTGGGACCGGCTGGCCGTGGAAGGGTGGCGGCCCACGGGCGTGGTGGGCGCCGATGTCCACGCCACCAGAGTGCGTGCCCTGGGGCGCGTCTGGGAGGTCTTTCCCTACGAGCACGTCTTCCGGGCGTTGACCGACTACCTGGTGCTCGACAGCCCCTTGGAGGCCGACTTCGCCGGCGCCGCAGCCCAGATCCTGGGCGCCCTGCGGGCCGGCCGGGTGATCATGGCCAACCGCACGTGGGGGGAGGCGGCCGGCACGCGCTTCGAGGCCCACCTGCCCGACGGCCGGCGGTTCACCGTGGGCGACGAGGTGCCCGCGGAGGGGCCGGTGGCCCTCCTCTTCCAGGCGCCACGCAAGGCGCACATCACCCTCTACCGCGACGGCACCCCCGTGGCCCGCGTCCGAGGGGAGCGCGCCCTGTGGTTCACCGCCCACGAGCCGGGCCACTACCGGGCCGAGGCCCGCCGTTGGGGACAGCTCTGGATCCTGACCAACCACATTCACGTGGGGAGAACGCGGTGAACGCGGAACTGATCACGGTCGGCACGGAGTTGCTCCTGGGCCAGATCGTGGACACGAACGCCGCCTGGATCGCCCGCCGGCTGGCCGAGGCGGGGATCAACCTCTACTACAAGACCACAGTGGGCGACAACCGCCGGCGCATCGCCGAGGTCATTCGCCACGCCTTGGGCCGGGCCGACGTGGTGTTGACCACCGGGGGCCTGGGTCCCACGGTGGACGACGTGACACGGGAGGCCATCGCCGACGTGACGGGCCGCCCCCTGGTGCGCCGGCCCGAGCTGGTGGAGCACCTGACCACCCTCTTCCGGCGGATGGGGCGGGAGCCGGGCGAGAACAACCTGCGCCAGGCCGATGTGCCCGAGGGGGCCCGCGTGCTCTGGAACCCCATCGGCACGGCCCCGGGGTTCATCGTCGCCCACGAGGGCAAGTGGATCATTGCCATGCCGGGCGTGCCCCGCGAGATGAAGCGCATGGTGGACGAGCAGGTGGTGCCCTTCCTGCGGGAGCTGGTGGACCGCCCCGTCACCATCCGCACCAAGGTGCTGCGCACCATCGGGGTGGGCGAGAGCGTGGTAGACCAGCACCTAGCCGACCTGATGCGCCTGAGCAACCCCACCGTGGGCCTGGCCGCCCACATGGGCCAGGTGGACGTGCGCATCACCGCGCGCGCCCCAGGACCCCGCGAGGCCGAGGTGATGATCGCGCAAGTGGAGCGGGAGGTGCGTCGGCGCATCGGCACGTGGATCTACGGGGAGGGGAACGAGACCATCGAGGAAGTGGTCGTGCGCCTGCTGCGCCGGCGCGGGGAGACGATGGCACTGGTGGAGACGAACACCGGGGGCGAGGTCGCCCGCCGGCTCCGGGAGGCCGAAGGTGACGATTCTGTGGTGGTCCACGCCGAGGTGGCCGCTCCTCCCGAGGGAACGCCGGACGAGGCCCGCGCGGTCACGTGGGCCTCGCGCCTGTTGGGCCGCGGCGGGAGCATGTGGGCGCTGGTCGTATGGGGCACGGCCGGGGCCGACGAGGGAGTCTACGGCCGGCGGCTGGGCGCCACAGTCATCGTGGTGGCGCGGGAGGGAAGCGCCCCCCTGACACACCGCTTCGAGCTGGGCGGCCGCGACGAACACAGCAGGCGCTGGGTGGCCAACCGGGCGCTCGACGCCCTGCGCCGGGCCCTGGCGCCCGCAGGGTGATCCTATCCGGCCACCTTGCGGATGCGCGGGAAGACGCTCTCGAAGACGCTCACAATCTCGGGGTCGAACTGTCGGCCGCTCTCCTCGCGGATGATGGCCAGGGCCACCTCGGGCGGCCGCTTGGTCCGGTAGGGCCGGTCGCTGGTGATGGCATCGTAGGTGTCGGCCACCATGAAGATGCGCGCCAGCAGGGGAATCTCCCGCCGGCAGAGCCCCTCGGGGTAGCCGCTGCCGTCCCACGCCTCGTGGTGGTAGCGCACCACCGGCATGGCCTCGGCCAGGAAGTCCACCTGCTTCAGGATGCGCGCTCCCCACACGGGGTGGCGCTTCATGATCTCCCACTCTTGGGGCGAGAGGGGCCCCGGCTTCTGGAGGATCGTGTCGGGCACGCCGATCTTGCCGATGTCGTGCAGCAGGCCGCCCCGCCACAGGTGCTCCAACTGTGTGCGGTCCAGCCCCAAGCTGGCGCCAATTTCCACGGCCAAGTTGGCCACGCGCACCGAGTGCCCCTCGGTCTCGCGGTCCCGCAGGTCCAGCGCCCGGCTGAGGGCCACCAACGTGGCGTCGTAGCTCTTCCGCAGGAGCTCCTTGGCCGCGCGCAGCTCCCTGTTCTTCTGGAGCAGCGACTGGATCATGTGGTGGTCGGTGTCCCGGAGACGGCGGCTGATCTCGCGGATGACATCCAGGGCCACTTGGGAACTGGCCGCCAACATCCGCTCGAAGCCCTCGCGGGAGATGCGCAGCGCCCGCACGCCCGTCTCGGCGCGCACGGTGGCCGAGCGCACGGCCTCCTCGAGCAGGGCCATCTCCCCCACCAGGGCGCCCGGGCCACGTCGGGCAATGGGCAATTCCTCCTCCCCCAGCCGCTTGACGATGACCACGTGGCCCTCCTCGACGATGTAGAAACAGTCGCCCGGCGTGCCCTCCTCAATGATGGGCGTGCCGGGGGGGAACTCGCACACTGTAGCCAGGCGCGCCAGTTCGGCCAGTTGACTGCGCGACAGGGAAGCCAGCAGGGGGACTTCGCTCAGGGTGTTGACCAATCGGCGGAGCCCTTCCATCTCATGAGCATTGTGTACGCCCTCGCTCACCACACCACACTCCTTCCCGTTCCGTCAGACCAGACCCCCGTCCTGCCCGGGGGCCCACAAGGCCCCACGGACACCTGCGCTCCCCGCGGCGGTCTCGTTCCTAATGGCGGAAATGGCGCGTGCCCGTGAAGACCATGGCCACCCCGGCCCGGTTGGCCGCCTCGATGACCTCGGCGTCACGGCGGGAGCCGCCCGGCTGAACGACGGCCGTCACGCCGGCCTCGGCGGCCAGCTCCACCCCGTCGGGGAAGGGGAAGAAGGCGTCGGAGGCCAACACCGCGCCGGCCGCCCGGTCCCCGGCCTTCTGCACGGCCAGCCGCACGGCGTCCACCCGGCTCGGCTGGCCCGTCCCGATGCCCACGGTGGCCATGCCCCCATCGGCCGGCCGCGCCAGCACGATGGCGTTGCTCTTCACGGCCACCACGGCCCGCCAGGCGAACTCGAGCGCCCGCCGCTCCTCCTCCGTGGGAGCGCGCTCGGTCACGGGTCGCATAACCACGGGCTCCTCCACGGCGTCCCGGGTCTGGACGATGAAGCCGCCGGGAATGGCGCGCACTTCCGGCTCAACGTGGGCATTGCGCAGGGCAGGCACGCGCAGGAGGCGCAGGCCGGCCTTTGCGGTGAGCACGTCCAGGGCTTCGGGGGTGAACTCGGGCGCCAAGACCACTTCGGTGAAGAGCTTGACGATCTCCTGGGCCGTCTCCGCGTCGAGGGGGCGGTTGACGGCCACGATGCCGCCGAAGGCGCTGACCGGGTCGGAGGCCAGGGCCTGGCGGTAGGCCACGGCCAGGTGCTGGTGGACGGCGATCCCACAGGGCGAGGCGTGTTTGACGATCACCGCGGCCGGCTGCCGGAACTGGCTCACGGCCAGCCAAGCCCCCTCGGCGTCGAGCCAGTTGGTGTAGCTCATGGCCTTGCCGTGAAGTTGTTCGGCGTGTGCCAGGCCGCCGGCGCCGGGCCGGCGGTAGAGGGCAGCCTGTTGGTGGGGATTTTCGCCGTACCGCAGGGTGGTGGCCTTCAGGGCGTGGAGGGTCAAGATGGGCGGGAAGGGGTCGGTGGCCTCTTCGCCGTTCTCCTCGCGGACGTGGTTGGCCAGCCAGGCGCTGATGGCCACGTCGTAGCGGGCCGTAACGTGGAAGGCCTTGACGGCCAGGTGGGCCCTGAGCCGGTCGTCCACGCAGCCGCGTTGGCGCAGGGTCTCCACGACGAGATCGTAGTCGTCGGGGTCGCTGACCACGGTGACGTGGCGGAAGTTCTTGGCCGCGGCCCGCAACAGGGCCACGCCGCCGATGTCGATCTGCTCGATGGCCTCCTCGGGCGTGACATCGGGCCGGGAGATGGTGGCCTCGAAGGGGTAGAGGTTGACAACCACCAAGTCGAAGGGCACGATGCCGTGGCGCATGAGGTCCTCGGCGTCGCCGGGGTGGTCGGGGCGGGCCAAGAGGGCGCCGTGGACTGCGGGGTGGAGGGTCTTGACCCGGCCGCCCAGCATCTCGGGGTAGCCGGTGACCTCCTCGACGGGCGTCACGGGGATGTCGTGGGCCTGGAGGAGGTGGGCCGTGCCCCCTGTGCTGACGATCTCCACGCCCAACTCGACGAGGGCTCGGGCCAGGTCAACAATGCCACGCTTGTCCGAGACGCTGATCAGGGCTCGTGCGGTCATGCGTTTTCCTCCTGGTCGGTTGTGGGGTGGTGGCGTCGGGCCAACTCGGCCTCGATGTCGGCCCACGGGATGCCGTGCCAGCGCAGCAGGACGAGCAAGTGGTAAACCAGGTCGCTTACCTCGTAGATCAGCTCTTCCCGGGAGTTGTTCTTGCTGGCAATGATGGTTTCGCCGGCCTCCTCGGCCAGCTTCTTGAGGATCTTATCCTGGCCGGCGTTGAACAGGTAGGCCGTGTAGGAGCCCGGGGGGCGCTCTCGTTCTCGGAGGGAGATAACATCTTCAAGTTGAAGGATTATACTCGTGGACATGGGGTTCCTCCAAACACCGCGTGGTTGGCCTCCGTGGAGCTCAGGGGCGCGGAGCCCTCCGCCGGCGCCGGCGGGGTTCCACGCGCTCGTCCCCCTCGCCCGTGCGGAAGACGAAGCGCAGCGGGGTGCCCAGGAAGGGGTAGGCGCTGCGGATGGTGTTCTCCAAGTAGCGCTCGTAGCTGAAGTGGAGCAGGTCCACGTGGTTGACGAAGAAGACGAAGGTGGGCGGGTTGACGTCGGCCTGGGTGACGTAGCGGATGCGCAGCTTGCGCCGGCCCTCGCTGGGCGGCGAGTGGCGGGCCGTGGCCTCGGCGATCAGGCGGTTGAGCTCGCCCGTGGGAATGCGCGCGAAGCGCTCGTCGTAGACCTTAACGGCCAGGTCGAGGGTTTTGCGCACGCGCTGGCCCGTCTTGGCCGAGACGAAGATGACGGGGACGTAGTCCATGAAGTTGAGGGCCTGGCGCACGCGCTGTTCGTACTCCAGCATGGTGTAGGTGTCCTTCTTCACCAAGTCCCACTTGTTGACCACCACGACGGCGCTCTTGTAGGCGTCGAGGATGTAGCCGGCGATGTGGGTGTCCTGGGCGGTCACGCCCTCGGTGGCGTCCACCACGAGGAGGGCCACGTGGGCGCGGTCGATGGCCCGCAGGGCGCGGACGACGCTGTAGCGCTCGACGCCCCGCTCGATGCGCCCTCGCCGGCGGATGCCGGCCGTGTCGATGAGGGTCACGGCGCGGCCGTCCCAGGTGAGACGGGTGTCGATGGCATCGCGGGTAGTGCCCGGCCGCTCGCTCACGATGGCCCGCTCGGCGCCCAAGAGCCGGTTCAGGAGGCTGGACTTGCCCACGTTGGGCCGGCCCACGATGGCCACGCGGACGCTCTCGTCCTCCTCGTCGGGCCACGTGGCCGGCGGGAAGCGCTCCACCACGGCGTCGAGCAGATCGCCGGTGCCGATGCCGTGGAGCGCCGAGATGGGCATGGGCTCGCCAAGGCCAAGGGCGTAGAATTCCACGGCGTCGAGGCGGCGGGCAAGGTTGTCGGCCTTGTTGACGGCCAGGAAGACGGGCTTGGCCGTGTGGCGCAGGAGCTCGGCGATCTCCTCGTCGGCCGCGGTCAGCCCCTCGCGGCCATCGACCAGGAAGAGGATCACGTCCGATTCCTCGACGGCCGCGCGGACTTGTTCCCTGATGTGGGGGGCGAAGACATCCTCGTCCTGGAGGAGGAGGCCGCCCGTGTCCACCACGATGAAGGCCCGGCCGTTCCACTCAGCTTCGCCGTAGAGGCGGTCGCGCGTGGTGCCCGGCCGGTCCTCGACGATGGCCTTGCGCTCGCCGATGAGGCGGTTGAAGAGGGTGGATTTGCCCACGTTGGGCCGGCCGACGATGGCCACGACGGGCTTAGCTGCCATGATCCGCTCCCGGCCATTCCTCGACGAGCATCTCCTCCAGCCCCCACCGGCGCAGCCCCCCGGCGTCGCCCACGGCCCAGAAGCGGCGCACGCGGGCGCGGGGCCGAGGGGCAGGAGGGGCGGCGGGGGAACCCGACGGCTCCCCGCCGCGGCGCGAGCGCGCCACCAGGGCCCTGACCGCGTGCCTGGCGGCCCACACGCCCAGCCGGACCACGAGAGCGCCCACGCCGACGGCCAGCGCCGTGTCACGGCCGCGCCAGCGGGCCAACACGGCCCTCGGCGGCTCGCGCCGGGCCAGGGCCGTCGCCGTCAAGGAGGCCGCGCACGTGCCGCAGAACGTCGCCCCCGGCGCGTTGGCCGCCCCGCAGGCCGGGCAAATTGGCTGTTGTCGCCCCATCATGCCCTCCCTCGCTTCCCCTCGGGCTTTTCCCACGGCTATGAGGATACCACCAAGCCGCCGTTGGAGCAAGCCCCAGGCCGGCTGCGCCGGGGCGGTTCAGGCTCTGTCGGCCTCAGTTTGTACCAAATGGCACAAAGTGTGGGGAAATTGCGAAGGAGTCGAAAATGTGTTAGAATCGCGCCACGTTTCCCCAAACCTGCGAAAGGAAGGAGGTGTGTGCATGTCCCCCGTACTCTTGGGCTTAGGTGCCGGCCTGCTCGGCCTGCTCATGACCGGCGTGCTCACCCGCCAGGTGCTCGCCACGGAGACGGGCACGGCGGAGATGATGCGCATTTCCCAGGCCGTGCAGGAGGGCGCGTCGGCGTTCTTGAAGCGCGAGTACCAGTACTTGGTGGTCTTCGTGGTCGTCGTGGCGATTGTGTTGGCCGTGCTCATCAATGTCCCCACGGCCATTACGTTCATCGTGGGGGCCTTCACATCCGCCCTGACGGGGTTCATCGGGATGAACATCGCCGTGCGGGCCAACGTGCGCACGGCCGCGGCGGCCCGCAAGGGGTTGAACCCCGCGCTGCGCGTGGCCTTCTCCAGCGGGGCGGTCATGGGGTTGGCCGTGGTGGGGTTCGGGATCGTGGGGCTGGCCGTGCTCTACACCATCTTCGGGAACATTGACATCCTGGCCGGCTTTGGCTTCGGCGCCTCCAGCATTGCCCTCTTCGCCCGCGTGGGGGGCGGCATCTACACCAAGGCGGCCGACGTGGGCGCCGACCTGGTGGGCAAGGTGGAGGCCGGCATCCCGGAGGACGACCCGCGCAACCCGGCGGTGATCGCCGACAACGTGGGCGACAACGTGGGGGACGTGGCCGGCATGGGGGCGGACCTCTTCGAGTCCTACGTGGGCTCCATCATCGCGGCCGCGGCCATTGGTGGGGCCATACACGGCCTGAAGGGCATTGGTCTGCCCTTCCTGGTGGCCGGAGCGGGCATCCTGGCCTCCATCATCGGCACCTTCTTCGTGCGCACCCGCGAGGACGCCACCCAGGGGGACTTGCTGAACGCCCTGCGCCGGGGCATCTACGGCGCGGCGCTGATTTTCGCGGTGTTGGCCTATTTCGTGGTGATCAGCATGGGGTTCGGGTGGTCGGTCTACGGCGCCATTCTCGTGGGCCTGGTGGCCGGCATCCTGATCGCCTTCAGCACGGAGTACTTCACCTCCTACGCCTACCCGCCCACGCAGATGATCGCCAGGGCGAGCGAGACGGGCGCGGCCACGACGATCATCCAGGGCTTGGCCGTGGGCATGTTGAGCACGGTGCCGCCCGTGTTGGTGGTGATCGTGGCCATCCTGGCCAGCGTGAAGCTGGGGGACATCTACGGCGTGGCCGTGGCCGCGGTGGGAATGCTCTCCACGCTGGGCATCACCCTGGCCTCGGACGCCTACGGGCCGGTGGCCGACAACGCCGGCGGCATCGTGGAGATGGCCGAGCTCCCCGAGGAGGTGCGCGACCGCACCGACGCGCTGGACTCGCTGGGGAACACGACGGCGGCCACGGGCAAGGGGTTCGCCATCGGCTCGGCCGTGTTGACGGCCTTGGCCCTGATGACGGCCTACACCCAGGCCGTTGACTTGCAGGTAGTGGACCTGGTGGGCGACGTGCGCATCATCCCGGGCCTGCTGATCGGCGGGACGTTGCCCTTCCTCTTCACGGCCCTGACGATGACGGCCGTGGGCAAGGCGGCCGGCGCCATTATCGAGGAAGTGCGCCGGCAGTTCCGGGAGATTCCCGGCCTGCTGGAGGGGAAGGCCACGCCCGACTACGCCCGTTGC
>JALSKA010000013.1 GCA_026989095.1 Ardenticatenaceae bacterium | reverse complement strand
AGCCCCGCTCGCCGACGGGCGTCGGGATACCCTCCCCGAGCCGGCTGCCGGAACGGCCAAGGGCCCAGTAGGGCAGCCCGGGTGGCACCGTTATCTGCCGCCGAAGAGGGCCGGCCACAGGCCGGCCAAGCGGGGTGGAACCGCGGGAGCAACGCTCTCGTCCCGGCGCGGGCGGGGGCGTTTTTCGTTTCAGCCCGGCTGAAATTCGCACAGGGGGTGAGCTCATGTCCACATCGCGGGAAGAAGTCCTCAAGGCCGAGGCGGAAAAGCACATTCCGCCGGGGTACGACCCCGAGCTCTACAAGATTCGCCACTCGGCCGCGCACATCATGGCCCAAGCCGTCATGGAGCGCTTCCCGGGGGCACGCATTGCCATTGGCCCCCCCGTGGAGGACGGCTTCTACTACGACTTCGAGCTGCCCCGTTCGCCCACAGAGGAGGACCTGGCGTGGATCGAGGAACGCATGAGGGAGATCATCAGGGGCAACCACCCCTTCCGCGTCCGGGAAGTCTCCGTGGAAGAGGCCCGTGAGCTCTTCAAGGACCAGCCTTACAAGTTGGAGCTTATCGAAGGGCTCGCGCGGGGCCAATACGACGAGTACGGCAACAAATTGCCCGAGGACCAGCGGCCGCGGATCACCGTCTACCAGCACGACACCTTCGTGGACCTGTGTCGGGGCCCCCACGTGGACCACACCGGCAAAATCAGGCCCAACGCCATCAAGATCATGCAAGTGGCCGGCGCCTACTGGCGGGGTGACGAGAAGAACCCCATGCTCACCCGCATCTACGGCACAGCCTGGCGCACCTCGAAGGAGCTGAAAGCCTATCTCCGCCGCCTCGAAGAGGCCAAGAAGCGGGATCACCGCCGCTTGGGCCGCGAGCTGGCCATCTTCGCCCTGGAGCCGGAGCTCGTCGGCCCTGGGCTCGTCCTCTGGCAGCCCAACGGCGCCGTGATTCGCGACCAGTTGGAACGCTTCCTCAAGGACGAACAGCTCAAGCGGGGGTACCAGCCCGTCTACACCCCCCACATTGCGCGGGTCCAGCTCTTCCAGACGAGCGGCCACTACCCCTATTACGCCGACTCCATGTTCCCGCCCCTCACGGTGGACGAACAGGAGGAGTACCTGCTCAAGCCCATGAACTGCCCCTTCCACATCCTGATCTACAAACAACGCCTGCGCTCCTACAGGGAACTGCCCATCCGCTACGCCGAGTTCGGCACCGTCTACCGGTTCGAGCAGAGCGGCGAGGTTCTGGGCATGACGCGGGTGCGGGGCTTCACGCAGGACGACGCCCACCTCTTCTGCCGCCCCGACCAGCTCGAGGCCGAGTTCAAGAGCGTCATCGACCTCACCCTCACAGTCTTCCGCTCGGTGGGGCTGACGGGTTTCCGGGCGCGGGTGGGCGTGCGCGACCCCGAAAGCGACAAGTACGTGGGGGACGACGAGGTGTGGGAGCAGGCCACTCGGGCCATTCTCAAGGCCCTCGACGACTACGACTTCGAGTACACGGTGGAGGAAGGCGAGGCGGCCTTCTACGGCCCCAAGCTCGACTTCGTGGTACGCGATGTCCTGGGGCGGGAGTGGCAGCTCGGCACTGTGCAGGTGGACTACAACCTCCCCCGGCGCTTCGACCTCAGCTACATCGGCGAGGACAACCGCCCCCACCGGCCGGTCATGATCCACCGTGCCCCCTTTGGCAGCTTCGAGCGCTTCGTGGGCATTCTCATCGAGCACTTCAACGGCGCCTTTCCGCCGTGGCTCGCCCCTGTCCAAGCCGTGCTCATCCCCATCGCCGACCGTCACCTGGAGTACGCCCGCCGGGTGGCCGCGCGCCTCTTCGAGGCTGGCTTCCGCGTCCGCGTGGACGAGAGCGACAAGCGCATGAACGCCAAGATTCGCGAGGCCCAGCTCCAGAAGATACCCTACATGTTAGTGGTGGGCGACAGGGAAGTGGAGGGAGAAAACGTGGCCGTGCGCCTGCGCACAGGCGAGAACCTGGGGCCCATGTCGGTCGGCGCCTTCGAGGCCCTTCTGGGCGAGGTCGTCGCGGCGCGCGCCCTGACGTTGAGCCTACAATAAGCACGCCTCCCGGGACGCCACCCCCTGGTGCCTAGTCCCGGGAGGCGCACTCCCGCCCGTTGCCGAGTTCGGCTTACTCCATCGAAAGGGCCGTCTCGTATTTGACCTCGCGCAACACAAAGGTGGTGCGCACTTGGTCCACGGCCGGGGCATTGCCCAGCTTTTCGGCCAGGAAATTCTCCAACTCCTGGGCGTCTTTGGCCACGACTTTGAGCAAATAATCGCCGTCACCGGTAATGCGGGCGCACTCCAGCACCTCGGGCCACTCGTGCACCTGGGCCTCAAACTGCTCCAACGTACTTGGGTCGTGGCGGTTCAACGAAACGGTCACATAACAGACGGCATTCTTGCCCACCTTGTGGCGGTCGAGAAGGGCGACGTACTTGCGAATGTATCCCCCTTCCTCCAGACGGCGCACCCGCGCCAGGATCGCCGGCGCCGACATGCCCATGCGGCGCGCCAGCGTGGCCCACGTGAGCCGGCCGTCCTCCTGCAGGATGGAGAGAATGCGTCGGTCGCGATCATCCAGTCGGGAAAGTATCCTTCGTGGCATAGGAGCACCTCTCTTATACTGATTTTGAGTAGGTTGTTCTTCCGGTGAAAAGTTAGGTCCTTCCCCGGCCACCGGTGTCGGCCTGTCTCTATTCTACCATAATTTTCCTTTTAGGGAATTCTTGCGAAGATTGGCCGCCAACACTCCCTACTCATCCCTCCCAGGAGAAGTTATGGAAATCGTGTGGTGAACTTTCAGCGAAACCAGACGCAAACTCGGAACTTGGGCGCGCGGGCGCAACGCGGCCGAGATCTCGCCCACTTGACCGGGGAAGCACTCAATGGTATGCTCTGGTTGCCCTTTGTTCCTTATATGCACACACGCCGTAGAGTCCCTCATCTTTGACCGGCGAACGCGAAGGAGGCTCGGGAACGATGGTCAACGTGGAAGCGGTGCGCCAAGCTGTCGAGCGAACACTTTTGGCCTACGACCCCATTCGGACCGGCGAGACGGCCATTCACGTGGAGGTGAGCAACGGTTCGATCGTGTTGCGCGGATACGTGCGCACGGAGAACATGAAATTCGCCGCCGAAGAGCTGGCCGGCCGAGTGCCCGGCGTCCGGCAGGTGGAGAACCGGCTCATCTCCGACTCGGCCCTGGAAGTGGCCGTGGCCGAGGCCCTGGAAGAAGCCGACGGCGGGTGGCTGGCTCCCCTCCCCGTCCAAGTGCGCGCCATCAAGGGGCACGTGATGCTGCGCGGCCCCGTGCCCTGCGAGAGCGCCCGCGAGGAGATCCGGCGCATTGCGCTCCAGGTGCCGGGAGTGCTGGACGTTCACGATTACATGGACGTCAACCCCGCCTGGATCGAGCGCGTGTTGGCCCCCAAGAAGCGGCGCAAGGGCGGAAAGGCCGGCGCCGGCGGCCCTCAACAGGCGATGGTCGGCGGCCGGCCCGTCACCGCCGACGACTTGCCCGCTTGGGCCCTCAAGCCCAAGGAGGAGTGGACCCCCGAGGACTTCAAGGCCCGCGCCCGTGCCAAGATGGCCTTCAAGCGGGGCGAGGGGCCTGATCCCAAGGAGATCGAAGAGGCCGGCCGCATTCTCCGCGAGAGCGCCGCGGCGACGGCTGCCCCGCCCGAGGAGGAGGGCGAGGACGACCTGTTCGGCTTCGACGTGGGGCCGGCACCGGCGGCCCAGACAGCTCCCGCACAGGCCACGCCGGCAACGCCGGACGAGATTCCCGACGAGGTGTTGGCCCAGCTCAAGCAGGAGTTCCCCGAGTGGGCCCTCAAGCCCAAGGAGCAGTGGGCCCCTGACGACTTCAAGGCCTTCGCCAAGGCCAAGAGCGCCTTCAAGAAGGGCCAAGGCCCCGACCCCAAGGAGGTGCAGGCCCAAGCCCAGGCCAAGCTCCAGGAGGCCTTGGGCGCCGCCCGCCAAGCCTCGGCCCAGGAGAGCGCCGAGGCCGTCCAAGACCCGCGCCGGGCCGCCCTCATGGCCCTGCGCGCCCAGTTCCCCGATTGGGCCCTCAAGCCGCGCCGGCTCTGGACGGCCGACGACTTCCGCGAGGCAGCCGAGGCCAAAGTGGCCGAGCTGAGGGGCACGGGGAAGCCCGTGGTGGAGATCCTCCAGGCCGCCCAAGAAGCCCTGGAGAAGGCCAAACGGGGCGAGGCCGTCGAGGGCGCTGGCGACGCCATGGTCACCCGCCGGCGGGAGCTTTCGGCCCAAGAGCTCCAAGCCATCGTCGAGCGGCTGGCCGCCCAATACCCCACGTGGGCCCTCAAGCCCAAGGACGAGTGGAGTGCCGACGAATTTAAGGCCTTCGCCAAGGCCAAGAGCGCCTTCAAGAAGGGCCAGGGGCCGGACCCCAACGAAATAGTGGCTCAAGCCCAGGCTGCCCTGGAGAAAGCCAAGGAGGACGCCCTGGCCTCGGCCCCGGCTCCCCAGGGCGCCCAAGAGACCCAGGCCCCCGCGGGCGACATTCCCCCCGAGCTGTTGGAGAAGTACCCCGCTTGGGCCCTCAAGCCCAAGGAGCAGTGGGCCCCCGAGGACTTCAAGGCCTTCGCCAAGGCCAAGAGCGCCTTCAAGAAAGGCGAGGGGCCCAACCCCGAGGAGATCATCGCCGAGGCCCAGGCCGCGCTCAAGTGAGCTCGTCCGAATTCGGCTCGGCCTGACACGGGAGGAAGAGCCCTCCACCGGCGAAAGAATGAGGAAAGTCGGCTCTTCACGAGGTGTTGAAATAGGGAAGGAGAGGGGCGTATGGCCGGACACTCCAAGTGGGCAAACATCAAACACCGCAAGGCGGCTGTGGACGCCAAGAAAGGCAAGCTCTTCACCAAGCTCGCCCGCGAGATCGAGACGGCGGCCCGCTTGGGCGGGGGAGATCCAAGCGTCAACTTCACCCTCCGCATGGTGCTGGAGAAGGCCAAGCAGGCCAACATGCCCAAGGAGAACATCGAGCGGGCCATCAAACGGGGCACAGGCGAGCTCCAGGGCGAGGCCCTGGAAGAAGTCTGGTACGAGGGATACGGCCCTGGTGGTGCCGCCCTCATGATCAAGTGCCTCACCGACAACCGCAACCGTGCTGTCGGCGAGGTGCGTTCCACCTTGCGCAAGCACGGTGGTTCCTTGGGCGAAGGGGGGTCCGTGGCCTGGCAGTTCGAGGAGAAGGGGATCATTCTCATCCCCTTGAACGGCCAAGATGCCGAGGAACTCATGCTCCAGGCCATCGACGCCGGCGCCGAGGACGTGGACGAGGACAACAACTACCTCGAAGTCGTCACCGGGCGGGCCGACTTGCAGAAGGTCAGGGAAGCACTGGACGCCCAGCAGGTCCACATCGAGTCGGCCGAACTCAAGATGATTCCCAAGACCTACCTCGACCTCGACCGGGAGACGCAGCTCTCGGTGGCCAAGCTGATCGAGGCCCTGGAGGACTTGGACGACGTGCAGGCCGTGTACACGAACGTGCGGTTCAGCGACGAGGTGCTGGAGCAATTGGCCGCGTGACCACGGTGTTGGGCGTTGACCCGGGCACGGCCATCACGGGCTGGGGCGTGGTGCAGGGGGACGACCGGGAGCTCCGGCTGGTGGCTTACGGGACGATCCGCACGCCGGCCCACACGCCCCTGCCGGAGCGGCTGCTCACCATTCACGCGGAGATGACGGCCCTGCTGCAGCGCCACGCGCCCCAAGTGGTGGCCGTGGAAAAGCTCTTCTTCCGCAAGAACGTCACCACAGCCTTGGCCGTTGGCCACGCGCGTGGCGTGGTCCTCTTAGCCGCGGCCCAAGCCGGGCTGCCGGTGGAGGAGTTCACGCCGGTGGAAGTCAAGCTGGCCACCACGGGATATGGCAGCGCCAGCAAGCGCCAGGTACAGGAGATGGTGCGCCGGCTCCTCCACTTGGACGAAATCCCCCGCCCAGACGACGCCGCCGACGCGCTGGCCGTGGCTATTTGTCGTCTCCACTCGTTTCGCCCGTAGAGCCTTCCTCCCCCGCACCGCCGCGATCGCCCCCTTCCTCCAACCTCGTGGGGCGCCGGAGGGGAAAGCGCTCCTCGAAGTCCGGCGTCAAGTGGAGCCGTCCCAAGCGCAGGGCCCGCACAGGGGCGGCGTCGCGCATGGGTGTCCGCACCACCAAGTGGCCGGAGGCCGACGTCACCTCCTCGACCACGCCCAAAGCCCACGTGAACCCATCCCGGTCCTGGAGCCCAACCAACAGGCCCGGCTCGATTCGCCCCTGGCCCACCACAGGGAGGCGGTCCAAGGGCAACACGAGCCGGCCGGCGCGGGCGAAGTAGCGGCGAAACTGCTCGCGCCGGTGAGCCCGCCGGCGTTCCGGTGGCTTGGGCACTGCGGACGGGGCGACGGGCAGGCGCACAACGCGAATGGTGGGGTGATCTGCCCACGGGGCCAGGATGGGCTCCAGTTCGGCCTCGCGTTGGAGAGCGACCACCCAACGGGGGCGCAGCAGCTCGATCTTGGCCTGCTTGAGCGCCACGCCGCCCCGCTCCGGGGCGACGAGCCCGGTCGTGTCCACCAGGACGAAGTGGGCCCGCCGTCGCAGGGCCAAGCGGGCCAAGCGCACAACGCCCACCACCACGCTCAACATGTGGCCGCGCGGGGAGGTGTTGCCCACGAAATAGCGCCGGCGCGTTCCCTTGGGCGGATACACCGGTTCCGCCGCCGCCCGGGCGAGTACGAGGGTCATTGTCGTCGGCGGCCCCAAGGTGCTCTGCCCAATGTCCGCGTCCAGCCAAGCCGCCGTCTCCACGAGCGGCGCGAAGCGCTCCCACAAGTAGCGGGCCAGAGTTGTCTTGCCGCTGTCCGGCGCGCCCACGAGCATAACCAGCCCCCGCGGTGGCTCGTCCGGCAGGCGCGCCAGCCAGTCGTCCGGCACCTCGATCCTTGAGGACACTGCCTTCCCGCTCCCGATACCGCCCTCCGACGCCAAGCTGAGCTCGCTCGTCCCCTGAACGTCCGTCGGCCTATGACGTGGATCGGTCGGCCATGTGTCATGTGTATTGTATCCTCTCCACTCAGGCCTTCCAAATGGTCCCGGTCATTGTGGAGTTGACACGGACGGCATGGTGTGCTACAATATATATAGGATTCCTATATAATTGGCCGCGGCCGGTCGGGAGGATCAATTCGCCAACCCCGTGAGGAGGGCGACGATGAGCGGGCAGAGCATTCCCGGCTACACGTATGGCAGCTCGGAAGTCGTCTCGTCTCCGGTGAGCGACGAGGACTTCGCGCGCCTGAAGAGCACCGTGCTCTTCACCGACGAGGACGTGCGCTACTTGCGCATGGCCGGCGAGGTGTTGGCCGATCAGGTTGAAGAGGTGCTCGACCTGTGGTACAATTTCGTCGGCTCCCACCCGCACCTTGTGGCCTACTTTGCCGACCCAACGGGCCAGCCCATTCCCGAGTACTTGGAAGCCGTGCGCCGGCGCTTTGGCCAGTGGATTCTGGACACCTGTCGCCGGCCCTACGACCGGGACTGGCTCAATTACCAGCACGAGATCGGCCTGCGCCATCACCGGACCAAGAAGAACCAAACTGATCGGGTGGACTCGGCGCCTCACATACCGCTCCGGTACCTAATCGCCTTCATCTACCCGATCACGGCCACCATTCGCCCCTTCCTCGAGAAGAAGGGCCACAGCGCCGACGACGTGGAGAAGATGCACCAGGCGTGGTTCAAGTCAGTCGTCATGCAAGTGGCCCTGTGGAGCCTGCCCTACGCTGGGGACGGGGAGTGGTGACCCGGTGTCGGCCGCCCCGCCAACGTCCTTGGGAGGCGCCGGTGCGGGGTGAAGAGCGGGGATGCCCGTGTGGGCATCCCCGACCGGAATTTCACCGGAACCGATCACACCATCATGGACTCTGTCTTTCACCCGGAGACCCAACACCAGGACGTTGGCGCCAAAGTGGTGGCCGCCTTGGAGCGGTTGGTCCACCTCTTCCGGCACTTGGTGTGGAACGAGGCCAAAGCCCACGGCTTGAGCCCCATTCAAGTGCGGGTGCTCATCTACCTCCTCGTTCACGACCCAAGCCGCTGTCGCGTCGGTCACCTGGCGCGCGAGTTTCAAGTGACCCAGCCCACAGTCAGCGACGCGGTGGCTGCGCTGGTGGCCAAAGGCTTCGTGACCAAACGCCCCTTCCCCGCCGACCAGCGGGTCTCCCTGCTCCAGCTCACCCCGGCAGGCCGGGCGTTGGCCGAACGCCTCGCCGGGTGGGCGAATGCCCTCAAGGCCCACGTGGACGCCCTGCCGCCGGAAAGGCGCCGTGAGCTCATGCTGGCGCTCATGGAGCTGATCGCCTCCCTGCAGAGGGCGGGCCTCATCACCGTGGCGCGCATGTGCCTGACGTGCCGTTTCTTTCAGCTCGACCGCTTTCCTGCCCGGGAGGCCCCCCACTACTGCCTGCTGATGGAGCGCCCCCTGGCCATCACTGACCTGCGCCTCGACTGTCCCGACCAGAAACCGGCCGCCTAGCCGTTCCCCCTCGGCAGAAATCGAGGCCGGAGGAATTGCTCGCCCCCACTCCGACAGGGACAAAGATAACTTTGGTTCCCCATGGGTCGGTGGTATAATGTGGCGGTCAAGACGTGAGGCGAAGCCGGCAGCAAGCCCACGAGAGCATTCGAGCACGACGGAGGGCTGATGGACCGACTCCGACACCCCGAACCAGTCCGGCGTGTTGGAGGAGGAGGCAGACGAACCATGAACCGGGAATTTGAACGCGCTCTTGAACACCTGTTATCGCCCGACGAACGCATCTCCCTGGCCATGCTCTACCACCTCTCGGCCATGACAGACGACGAGCAACGGCGCTTCGCCGCCGTCTGGCCCCGCGTGCGACCCACCAAGCGCCGTCGTGCCGTGCGCATGATGGCCGAGCTGGCCGAGGACGATGTCTACGCCGACTTCACGGCCGTCGTCCGGCTGGCCCTGGAGGACGAAGATGCGGAAGTGCGGGCCGTGGCCGTGGACGGGCTGTGGGAGGACGAAAGCGTTTCGCTCATCACGCCCTTGTTGCGCCTGCTGCACTCTGATCCCAGCGAGGCGGTGCGGGCTCGCGCGGCAGCCGCGCTGGGGCGCTTCGTCTTGGCCGGCGAGCTGGGCCACTTGAGCGAGAAACGCGCCCGCACCGTCGTCGAGGCGCTCATCAGAGTCATCTCCGATGGCTCCTTGAGCACCGAACTGCGCCGGCGGGCCGTCGAGTCCGTGGCCTACAGCAGCGACGCCCGCGTGCGGGGCATCATCGGGCGCGCCTACCGCGATGTCAACCGCAAGATGCGCGTGAGCGCCATCTTCGCCATGGGGCGCAGCGCCGACCCCTACTGGTGCGACATTGTCGGGCGCGAGCTGGAAAGCGACGACCCTGAGATGCGCTACGAGGCCGCCCGGGCGGCCGGCGAGCTGGGGGACAAGCGGGCTGTCGGCCGGCTCATTGCCCTCTTGGAGGACGACGACCCAGAGGTGCGCGAGGTGGCCATCTGGTCCTTGGGCGAAATCGGCGGCAAGCGGGCCTACCGGGCCCTCAACGCCCTGCTCCGCCACGACGACCCGGGCGTGGTGGAGGCTGCCCAAGAGGCCCTCGCCATGCTCAAGCTCAACGAGGGCCTGTTCGACCCCACCTCCTTCGTGGACCTCTCCTTCGACCTTGAACATGTGGGCGTGGTGGTCGACGGTTACGGCAGCGACGTTGCCCTGTTCCCCGAGGAGTTGTACGACTTCCACATTGTACAGCCCGAGGACGACGAGGATGAGGTGGAGGACGAAGAGTGGGAGTGGGAAGAGGGGTATGGCGACGCCTACGGCGACGCCT
The DNA here is from genome assembly GCA_026989095.1 of Ardenticatenaceae bacterium. Lineage (GTDB taxonomy): Bacteria > Chloroflexota > Anaerolineae > Ardenticatenales > Ardenticatenaceae > WFWG01. The sequence continues at coordinate 22,983 of JALSKA010000013.1, read as the reverse complement.
ACGACGAAGATGAGAGCGGCTGACACAGCACAGGGCAGCTCATGAGCGTGCTGCTCAACGTTGTCCTCCCGGTCTTCATGACAGCAGGCGTGGCAGCCGCAGCCCAGCCGCGCCTTCGCTTGGACGTGCGCACCATCTCGCGGGCGTCGTTCTACCTCTTCAGCCCGGCGTTGGTGTTGGATGCCCTGCTGCAATCGCGGGTCGCCGGGCAGGAGTTCGTGCAGATCGCGGCGGTGTTGGGCATCACCACTGCAGTTTTGTGGGGGATAGGGGCCGGTGTCGCCCGTCGGCTCGAGCTGGACGGTCCCACGCGGAGCGCCTTCCTGGTGGCCGTGCTCCTCATGAACGCGGGCAACTTCGGCCTGCCCGTCTCCCTGTTCGCCTTCGGCGAGGCGGGCTTGGCCAGGGCCACTGTCTACTTCACGGTCAGCGCCCTGATCTCATCGAGCTTGGGAGTTTACTTGGCCGCCCGGGGGCGCACGTCGGCCCTCATGGCCCTGAAGCGGGTCTTCAGCGTGCCCATCGTGTACGCAGCCCTGTTGGGCGGGCTGATCAACTTCGCCGGCGCCACCCTTCCCGGCCCGCTCCTCAAGGTCGTGCGCCTCCTTGGCCAGGCAGCCGTGCCCGTGATGTTGACCGTGTTGGGCGTTCAGCTCGTGGCCACGGTCCAAGGCCATGTTCGCCCAACTCACGTGAAAGCCTTGGGCGCTGTGGTGCTGTTGCGGCTGTTGGTGGCACCCGGCGTGGCCTTGGGCGCCAGCGGTCTGTTGGGGCTGCATCCCTTCACGGCCCGCGTGGTCACGCTCCAGAGCGCCATGCCCACGGCGGTCATGACCACCATCTTGGCCACCGAGTTCGACACCAACCCGCCCTTCATGGCCATGAGCGTCTTCATCACAACCGCCGTGAGTTTGCTCACCACTGTACTTCTGCTAAACTGGTGGCTGTAGAAGCCATCCTTTTCCTTCGGCGAAGCCAACCTTGGGACGGGCGCCGCGCGGTTGGAGAGGGAGCGCGCTGAACTTGCCGAAAGGAGAGAGCCATGCCGCGCGGTGAGCTGGACCGTCTTCGTGATTGGTTGACACACTGGTCGCTGTCAGCCGATGCCCTGCAGGGCAGAGTGCCCGAACGCCTGCGCTTCCTCAACGCGCTGGAGAGCCGGTTTGACGAACTGGTGGCCAAGGAGCTCGGCCAGCCGCTGGACTGGTGGCAGGTGCGCCGTGAGCTGGAGATTCCCTCGCCCACAACACACCCGTGGTGGTCGGTGGCCCACCTATCGGCCCGAGCTCTCTACCGCAGGGAGTTGGGCATCGCCGAAATCGAGCGCATGGAGCGGCTGTGGGGCGACTTCGTGCTCATAGTGGGCGAGGAGGTGCCGGCGCTCCACCACGTCGAGGGGTGGCTGGCCGGCTTGGAATACTTGGTCCGGCGTCTTGCCTTCGTGGCACCCACCCGCCAGGCGGCCATCGGGCGCTTCTACGGCGTCAGCGCCAGCACCGTCAGCCTGCGCTACCGCGTTCTTGTGGACACGTTGGGCGTGGTCATCTTCGACCACCCGGCGCGCAAGCGACTCCACGCCCTGCGGGCACTCCTCGTCGAAAGCGGGCGGATGGATGAGGCGGAGTTCCAAGCACGGGTTCTGGCCGGCGAGCTGGTGTGAACGTTCCGCGAAGTGGCCCTCGTCTTCTATGGGCAATGAAGCCTTCACGGTGTGAAGGCTTTTTCTTTTCTTCTGCCGTAGGCGCATGGGAGCACGTTCCAGAAATGCCCAAACACCTGAAAGGCTCTCACCATGAAGACCGGAGTAATTGCCAGGTACCGCGATTTCCTGCCGGTGACCGACCACACGCCACCGCTCACCCTCAACGAGGGAGACACTCCCCTCATCCGCTCCCGCCGCCTGGCCGAGCTGTTGGGCGTGCCGGAGCTCTACTTCAAATACGAGGGCACCAACCCCACCGGCTCTTTCAAGGACCGGGGAATGGTGGTGGCCGTGGCCAAGGCCCTGGAGGCCGGGAGCCGCGCGGTCATCTGTGCCAGCACGGGCAACACCAGCGCCGCGGCCGCGGCCTACGCTGCACGAGCCGGCCTGGAGGCCATCGTGGTCATCCCCCGGGGCAAGATCGCCGGCGGCAAGTTGGCCCAAGCGTTGATCCACGGCGCCCGCATCGTGGCCGTAGACGGCTCCTTCGACGACGCCCTCCGCATCGTGCGCACGCTGATTGAGCGCCACCCGCTGGCCCTGGTGAACTCGATCAACCCCCACCGCATCGAGGGACAGGCCACGGCCGCCTACGAGATCGTGGACGCCTTGGGCGATGCCCCCGATGTGCTCTGCCTGCCCGTCGGCAACGCCGGCAACATCACGGCCTACTGGGAGGGGTTCAAGCGATACCACCGCGCCGGACGGGCAAGCCAACGCCCCCGCCTCTTCGGGTTTCAGGCGGCCGGCGCGGCGCCCATCGTGCTCGGCCGCCCTGTGGAACGGCCCAGCACGGTGGCCACGGCCATCCGCATCGGCAACCCGGCGAGCTGGCAGCGGGCCGTGCGGGCCCGGGACGAAAGTGGGGGGCGCATCGAGGCGGTCACGGACGAGGAGATCGTGGATGCCTATCGCCTCCTCGCCTCCCACGAGGGCATCTTCTGCGAGCTGGCCAGCGCGGCCAGTGTGGCCGGGCTGCGCAAGGCGCTGGCCAACGGGTGGCTGGACGGCTCCGAGCGCATCGTCTGCGTGCTCACCGGCCACGGCCTCAAAGACCCCGACACGGCCATACGGCTGGGCGGCCGGCCGGAGCCAGTCCCCCCACGTGTGGAGGCCGTGGAAGCGTACTTGGGCCTGTGAACCCATCACCCAGGAGGGAAGAGGAGACCATGAGCGCCCGGCGGTATGTGATGAAGTTCGGCGGCACGTCTGTCGGCTCCCCCGAGGCCATTCGGCGCACAGTGGCCCTGCTCAAGCGGTGGCACGCCGAAGGCCACCAGGTCATAGGCGTGGTGAGCGCGATGCGGGGCGTCACCGACCGGCTCATCCAGGCGGCCACGGCGGCCGCCCGCGGGGACACGGAGACCCCGGCACAGACGAGGGACGAGATCTGGCAGCGCCACGTGGAGGCGGCCAAGGCCCTGTTGGGCACCGGCCGACACCACGTCCTCGACTTCGTGGACCGGGAGCTGGAGAGCTTCTCCAACCTCTGCGCGGCCATCACCGTGCTCGGCGAGGTGACACCGCGCGCCATGGACTTGATCTCCTCCTTGGGCGAGCGTTTCAGCGCCCACCTGGTGGCCGCCGTGCTACAGGCCGAGGGCACGCCCGGCGAAGCCCTCATGGCCGACGAGCTTGTGGTCACGGACGACACCTTTGGCGCCGCCAACCCCCTGCTCGACCTCACCACCGAGCGGGTGCGCACACGCCTGATCCCCTTGCTCCAGAAGGGCGTGCTGCCGGTCGTCACCGGCTTCATGGGGGCCACGCCCGAAGGCTACGTCACCACCTTGGGCCGGGGCGGCTCCGACTACACGGCCGCCATCCTGGGCTATGCCCTCGACGCCGACGAGGTCTGGATCTGGACCGACGTGGACGGCGTGATGACGGCCGACCCCCGCATCGTGCCCGACGCCCGCACGCTGGAGCGCATCAGCTACACGGAGGCGGCCGAAATGGCCTACTTCGGGGCCAAGGTGCTCCACCCCAAGACCGTGCGGCCGGCCGTGGAGAAGGGCATTCCCATCCGCATCGTCAACACCTTCAACCCCGACCACCCGGGCACGCTGATCGTCAAGGAGCCGGTGCGGGGCGGCCGGGCTGTGAAGGCCGTCACCATGATCCCCAAGTTAGCACTCATCACCGTGGAAGGGCGTGGCATGTTGGGCGTGCCGGGGGTGGCCGCGCGCGTTTTCGAGGCCGTGGCGCGCGAGGGGGTCAGCGTGCTGATGATTTCCCAGAGCTCCTCGGAGCAGTCCATCTGCTTCGTGGTGGAGGAGAAGGCCGGCGAGCGCGTGGTTCACGCCCTGGAACACGCCTTCGCCCGGGAGCTGGACCAAGGACACATCGACCGCATCTGGGCCGAGCCCAACGTGGTCATCATCGCGGCCGTGGGCGCCGGAATGCGCCACACGCCGGGCGTGGCAGCCACCATCTTCGGCGCCTTGGGCCAGCGACGGATCAACGTGCTCAGCATTGCCCAGGGCAGCTCCGAATACAACCTGTCGCTGGTGGTCCTGGACCAAGACGCCCACGAGGCAGTGCGGGCCATTCACGCGGCCTTTCGGCTGGGTGGGCCCGCGCCGGGGCGAAACGGGTGAGCAACGGAGGAAAAGCGTGCGCACCGTGGCACTGATCCAATTTGGCGTCGGCCAGGTAGGACGCGCCCTGGTGGAGATGATCTTGGACGTGCGGGGCCGGCTCGCCCAACGGGGCATTGCCTTCGAGTACGTGGCACTGGCCGACCGCGACGGCGCCGTCATTGCCGAGCCGGGCGCCCCTCCGCTGAGTGAACCCCTGCTGCGCGAGCTATGTCGCCTGAAAGCGGCGGGGAGCCGGCTGGCCGAACACCCGCGCGGCTACCACCAGGAGAACCTCGCCGCCATCGTGGACGTGGCCGGCCGGAGCGAGACGCTGGTGGTGGATGCCACCGCCGCCGAGGTGACGGCCATTGGCCCCGCGTTCTGGCGCGCTCAGGAGCTGGGCTATGGCATCGTGCTGGCCAACAAGAAGCCCCTCACGGCCGACATGGCCACATTTCGCCGGCTCACCTCAGGCCCACTGGGATACGAGGCCACAGTGGGCGCCGGCCTGCCCGTGATCCGCACGCTCCAGATGCTGCTCGACACCGGCGATGTGGTGCGCGCCATCCGGGGGGCGCTGAGCGGCACCCTGGGCTTCATCATGAGCCACTTGGAAGGGGGCCTGGCCTTCTCGCAGGCCGTGCGCCGGGCTGTGGAGCTCGGGTACACCGAGCCCGATCCGCGCGACGACCTGAACGGCCTCGACGTGGCCCGCAAGGCACTCATCCTGGCCCGCACCATGGGCCTCGAGCGGGAGCTGGCCCACGTCCACGTGGAATCCCTCGCGCCGCCCACACCAGCGGACGCCAGCGTGGAAGAGGTGCTCGTGGCCCTGGAAGCCGTGGATGACGCGATGGCCCAACGTTTCCAACAGGCGGAGGCCACAGGCCACACCCTGCGCTACGTGGCCACCGTCACGCCCGACGAGCTCCGCGTGGGCGTGGCCCACGTCCCCCGAGATGGGCCTCTGGGAGGGCTTCAGGGGCCCGACAACCTGATCCTCTTCGAGACCGAGCGCTATACGCCTCGCCCGTTGGTCATTCGAGGGCCGGGAGCCGGGGCCACGGTCACGGCAAGCGCCCTCCTGGCCGACTTGTTGGCCCTTGTGTGAGGACCTTTCGAGAATGAGGAAACTGTAACTTTGTTTGCCAAAACTACAAGAGGGGCTTGAGGGCCCTCTCTTTTTTGCTTCCTTCACCGAAATACGTGTACAAGTTGTGTTCTTCGATATTTTCTCCTATACTACGAACAAATACTTTCAGCAGGAGTCTCGGGTTTCAAGGTGCCAGATCAATCAGGCAGCATAGGGAGGCAAAGTGTGGAACAGGGAGCACAGATAGTCAATGATAAAACCTTGCTTAGCTTTCGGCCATCATCAAAGGGAATTACACGGAGTCGCTTTGGGCCTTTGGATTCACCACAGACGGTGACGATTTTGCCGCTGACCGTTTTCATTGGTCCCCAAGGCACCGGAAAGTCGTGGATTACCCAACTCATTTACTTCTTCCGCAATTGGGAATACCTACTTGCTCATTACGGTGAGGTAGGAGCCCCTGAGACATTGCTCCGTTCTGTTATCGAACGATTGCGCTCCGGCCGTCGTGCCTTAGCGAACGCCTTCTTAGAACACACACACAACGTTATTTGGGAAGATGGCACGAGCCGGTTATCTTTCTCCATGAACCCCAAGACGCGCAAAATTCAGCCGCTAGCTCCTTGGTCATCTACGTTGAAGACATGGCTCGAGCAAGGCGATCTGTGGCGTGCCAAAGCGAAGCGCCGTGCAATCTTTATCCCCGCCGAGCGTACCTACTTCTCGAGATTTATTAACTTCGCCCGGGGAATGCTCTACCATGAAGCCCTGCCTATCACGATGAGAGAGTTTTCAGAACTCCTTCAGGCTGCCGAACATATGTGGGAACTGAGTGAGCATGCCAAGTGGCCTGAGGGGGCTCAACGAATCTGGCAGCGTATGACCGAAGCACTATCAGGTGCTATTCGATATGAAAGGCGAGGACGGTTTGCGAATATGTGGCAATGGGTTGTGGAGAATCAAAGAGCTTTTGAGATAGAGATGGCGTCATCGGGGCAGATGGCAGGCTGGCCTTTGTTCCAAGCCCTCATCTTTACTCTGCTCGCGAATAAGGAACACCAAACTTTTTCCCCGTCATTACTTGCCTTCCACGTAGAAGAACCGGAACTTCACCTTCATCCTAAAGCGCAGCGCCTGCTCACGGAATCTCTCCTCTACATGGTCAATGAGGGGTTCCCCGTACTTGTCACAACTCACTCATTGCTTATCTTGCGCACAATTAACCTTGCCCTTCAACGCTATCAGCTTCAACTTCGGGGCTCTTTGAATTCCACTGAAGATAAGTTTAGTGCAATTTCCCCAGATATAGTTGCTGTATATATGTTTGTTAACGGAAAGATCCATAATATTATGGACCACAAGACTGGATTTGTGGACGAAACCAAACTCGGCGATGTAGCCGATGCAATGGGAGAAGAACTTTATAATTTGTGGTTCAATGCTGAAGTGTCAACATGATGTTGCGGGAGATCAACATGGATTACCTTAACCCATATCTGTCAAACGATAACACCATTCGCGAGCACAATCCCCAGTATGTTCTTGAAATACAAGAAGCACAGTGGGTTTTTCAACTCGACGGCCGTCGAGCACCACCTTGGGAGCACGCCCCATTACCTGATGGGGTTGCTGTTGGGCAAGTTGGCCGAAGCTGGGTTGTCGCTATTGTGGAGATGAAATCATTTCACAACAGGAGCGCGCTGAGCGCTCAACTCTTCAAGGCTAGATGGCAGATTTTGAGCGCTATTTGGCATTTTCGGCCGGCCTGTCGGTGTGCAGGATGTCACGACCAGAATTGCACACATCGCGCTCATGGGGACGAGCACCACGATAGGTGGTTAAATGATCTGCACATTGACGCCCAAGACCTCCAAACTCTGCGTGCCCACAGTATTGTGGGCGTAATCGTGTTGTTTCAATTTGCCGGACACGCCATACACCGACCACGACATCCAGGTCGCTTTTCCTTAGGCCAAGTACCTTTATGCCAGGTCAAGGACGTAGCCTTTCGTGTGCGTCTACGAGCCTTCCCCAATCGCCCCCCCGTCATGTGGTCCATCCGGTTCCAGGATTTGGTGAGCTGAGCGCCGGGGGTCCCCACTTGCCGAGGGGAACGGTTCGGATATACTCCAGACAACACGTTGGCCGGGCCAAGGCCGTCCCACGTTCGGGCCGGTACGAAGAGGTACAGCACGAGAGAAGGAGGGAGCCATGAGCACGCTCAACGCCGGCATCAAGCTGACTTGGTTAGGCCACGCCACGTTCCTCGTCGAGAGCCCCAACGGCACGCGCATCCTGATCGACCCCTGGGTTGATGGCAATCCCGCCTGCCCCGACCGGTTCAAACAGGGGGGCATCCAAGCCCTCGACGTGATGCTCTGCACCCACGGTCACTTCGACCACATCGGCGACGCGCCTCCCATTGCCAGGGCCACCGGCTGCACAGTGGTGGGCATCTTCGAGCTCATCAACTGGCTGCAGAAGAAGGGCGTGGCCGAGGAGAAGTGCATCCCCATGAACAAAGGCGGGACTGTGGACGTGGCGGGCATTCGGGTCACCATGACCCACGCAGTCCACTCCTGTGGCATTCTGGACGGGGACCAGATCATCTACGGCGGCGAGGCGGCCGGCTACGTGATCGAGTTCGAGAACGGCTACAAGGTCTACCACGCCGGCGACACGGCCGTCTTCGGGGACATGGCTCTCATCGGCGAGCTCTACCAGCCCGATCTCTGCCTCCTGCCCATCGGCGATCACTTCACCATGTCCCCCCAGGAGGCCGCCAAGGCCATCCGCCTGCTGAACGCCAAGGCCGTTGTCCCCATGCACTTCGGCACGTTCCCCCTCCTGACCGGCACGCCCGACAAGCTGCGCGAGTTGACGGCCGACATTGACGGACTCCAGATCTACGCCCTGGAGCCGGGACAGACGCTCGAGTAGCCCCCGAGATGCCTCTGGCCCCCCGAGGATCGGGGGGCCTTTCCACAGCGACAGATCGCCGCGACGAGGAGGAACACCACGTGTTGGCCACAGTCCATTCCTGCGCCGTGATCGGCGTTCAAGGCGTTCCCGTGCAAGTGGAGGTGGACGTTTCCCGCGGTCAAGCCGGCGTCATCACCATTGTGGGCCTGCCCGACGTGGCCGTGCGCGAGGCCAAGGAGCGCGTGCGGGCCGCGCTGCTCAACAGCGGATTTGATTTCACCCGCCGGCGCCTGACCGTGAACCTGGCGCCGGCCGACTTGCGCAAGGAGGGGCCGGCCTATGACCTGCCCATGGCCGTGGGGCTCCTGTTGGCCACAGGACAGGTCGTGGCCTCGGTGGAAGACGCCATCTTCGTGGGCGAGCTCTCCCTCGACGGGGCCGTGCGCCACGTGAGCGGCATCCTCCCCATTGCGGCCGCGGCGCGGGAGGCCGGCTTTCGGCGCCTCTTTGTGCCGGCGTGTGACGCCCAAGAGGCGGCCCTCGTGCCCGACCTGGCCGTTTACGGCGTGCCCAACCTCCGCGCGCTGGCCGATCACCTGCAAGGCGTCCGCGCCTTGCCCCGCCAGGAGCCCGTTGTGGCCCTGTCCGACGGGCACACTTTGCCCGAACACGCCGTGGACTTCAGCCACATCAAGGGCCAGGAGCACGTGAAGCGGGCCCTCGAAGTGGCGGCCGCGGGGGGGCACAACGTCCTCATGAGCGGGCCGCCCGGCGCCGGCAAGACGATGATGGCGCGCGCAGTGCCCGGCATCCTGCCCCCGCTCACCCTGGAGGAGGCCCTGGAAGTAACAGCCATCTACAGCGTGGCCGACCGCCTGCCCGGCGACACGCCCCTGATTCAACACCGCCCCTTCCGTGCCCCCCACCACACCATCAGCCACGCCGGCCTCGTCGGCGGCGGCCGCTGGCCCCGCCCCGGCGAGATCAGCTTGGCCCACCGGGGCGTGCTCTTCCTCGACGAGCTGCCTGAATTCGGGGCCCGAAACCTGGAAGCGCTGCGACAGCCCCTCGAGGACCGCGTGGTCACCATCAGCCGCGCCCAAGGCACGCTCACCTTCCCGGCCAACTTCATGCTCATCGCGGCCATGAACCCCTGCCCCTGCGGCTACTGGGGGGACCCCACCCACGAGTGTACCTGCTCGCCCGCCGCTGTGGCCCGCTACCAGAAGCGCATCTCCGGCCCCATGTTGGACCGCTTCGACATCGCCGTGGAAGTGCCCCGGGTGGAGTACGAGAAGTTGGCCGACGACCGCTTGGGGGAACCGAGCCACGCCGTGCGGGCGCGCGTGGAGGCCGCCCGCCGGCGCCAACAGGCTCGCTTCGAGCACCTGCCCCACATCGCCTGCAACGCCGACATGGGGCCGGCCGAGATTCGCCTCTACTGCCGCCTCGACGACGACGGCCAGACGCTGATGAGGACGGCGGTGCGCCAGCTCAACCTGAGCGCACGCGCCTACCACCGAGTCCTCAAGCTGGCCCGCACCATCGCCGACTTGGCCGGCAGCGAACAGATCGCCACCCACCACCTGGCCGAGGCGCTCCAATACCGCCAGCGCCACCGCACGGCCGGCTGATGCTCAGTACGCTGCCAGCTCCCGCGCCACGGCCGCGATCCGCCGCGCGTTGGGGTACCAGAACGTCGCCAGGGGCGGGGCCGAGGGCGTCGGCGTGTCGGGCGACGTGAGGCGCAACACCGGCGCGTCGAGCCACTCGAAGGCGCGCTCCACAATGCGCGCGGCCACCTCGGCGCCGAAGCCGGCCGTGCGGTTGGCCTCGTGGACGACCAGCACCTTGCCCGTCTTCCTGGCCGAGCTCAACACTGTCTCCTCGTCGAGCGGCACCAGCGTGCGCAGGTCCACCACCTCGGCCTCGATGCCCTCCCCCGCCAAGGCGGCCGCGGCCTCCAGGGCCTCGACGACCATGGCCCCGTAGGCCACGATGGTCAGGTCACTCCCCTCACGGCGCACGATGGCCTGGCCCAACGGGACAGTGTAGTAGCCCTCCGGCACGCTTCCTTGTCGGTGGTAGAGGGCCTTCTGCTCGAAGAAGAGCACGGGGTTAGGGTCCTCGATGGCCGCCAACAGGAGCCCCTTGGCATCGTAGGGCGTGGCCGGCACGACAACCTTGAGCCCCGGCGTGTGGGCGAACCAAGCCTCGGGGCTCTGGGAGTGAAAGGGGCCCGTGCTGCCGTGAGGCTCGATAATGGCGCCCGCGGGCGCCCGGATGACCAGGGGCACAGGCCAATCAGTGCGGTAGTGGTACTTGGCCGTCATGTTGACGAGTTCGTCCATGGCCGAGGCGATGAAGTCGGCGAACTGGATTTCGGCCACCGGCCTCATGCCGAAGAGGGCCGCACCCGTGGCCGCGCCGACAATGGCCGTCTCGGCGATGGGCGTGTCCACCACACGGCGGGGCCCGAAGGTCTCCAGCATCCCCTTCGTAATGCCGTAGACGCCGCCATATTCCACATCCTCCCCCAACACGAGGACGCGCCCGTCCCGGCGCATGGCCTCGAAGAGGGCCTCCCGAATGGCTGCCCGGTACGTCAGCCGGCGCTCAGGGCCGGCTGGCGAGGTAGCCCGGGCCGTGAACGGCGCGAACACCCCCTCCAGCGTGCTCTCGGGCTTGGGCAGCGGCTGCGCCAGGGCGAAGGCCACGGCCTCCTCGATCTCCTCCTCGATCTGGGCCTCGATGCGGGCCTCTTCCTCCTCGGCCAGCATCCCCCGGCGGCGCAGGAAGTGGCGAAAGTGCTCGATGGGGTCGCGGGCAGCCCACTCCTCCACCATCTCCGCCGGCACGTAGTGGGCCGGGTCCGTGACCGAGTGGCCGGCCATGCGCATGGTGACCGCCTCGATGAGCGTGGGCCCCTCACCGCGACGGGCTCGCTCCACGGCCTCCTTGGCCGCGCGGTAGACGGCCACCACGTCGTTGCCGTCCACGCGCACGCCCGGAATGCCGTACCCGCGCGCGCGGTCGGCCAAGTGGCGCAGGGCCGTGTGCTTGTGGACCGGCGTGGAGAGGGCCCACTGGTTGTTCTCCAACACGAAGACGACCGGGAGCCGGCGGGCCGCCGCCATGTTGACCCCCTCGTGGAAGGAGCCGTGGGCCGAGGCCCCGTCCCCGAAGAAGGTCATCACCACCCGGGGCTCCTCCTCCGCCCAAAACTTCAAGGCCGCCCCCACGGCCACGGGCAGGGAGGCGGCCAAGTTGCTGATCATGCTGACGATGCCCCGCTCGGGATCGCCCACGTGGAGGCCGCTGTCCTTGCCCCGGGTGCTGCTGTTCGCCCGTCCCATGTACTGGCAGAAAATCTCGCGGACCGACACCCCCCGGACCAAGAGGGCGCCCAAGTCCCGGTAGAGGGGCGCCATCACGTCACGCGGCCCCAAGGCCGAGGCCGCGCCCACGGAGATCGCCTCCTGGCCGCGCCCGGTGTAGACCCGGCCCACAATGGGCGAATCGTCCTGGTGGTAGAGCGCTGTCGCGCGCTCCTCGATGCGCCGCATCTTGAGCATGAGCGTGAAGAGCCGCAGGGACTCCTCGCGCCCCAGGTCGCCGTTGACCATTGCCACACCTCCTCGATCGTTTCTCCCGGGTGAACCTGCCCCCGCTTCGCGCCCACAAAGGTGGCTTGACACGCAACCGGGAATTATACACAATACCCCATCCGGGCAAAGCCCACGAGCAACGTCTGCTCCCCCACACCTGCTTCCCACACCGCGACGCCGCCGTCGGCCGGCGAGAGGGCCCTGCGGCCACTGTCTGACCAGTGCGCTCGGACGCTGTCTTCCGGCGTGCTCCGGCATGTCCTTGAGGTCGCACCCCTGAGCACGGCGCGCCTGAGCGCCCACACGGAACGAGGAGGGAGATTCTTGGACGAGTTGCAACGCCGGTTGAGCCAGACCATCCATTTGTTGGGCGACCTGTTGGGCGAGATCATCATCGAGCAGGAAGGCCGCGAGGTGTTCGACCTGGAGGAGAAGATTCGCGGGCTCACCAAGGCCCACCGCGCCGGCGACGAGGCTGCCGGCCGCCAGGTGGCCGCCTTGGCCGAGAGCCTCGTGCAGGACTTGCCCCGCACGCTGGCCATCCTCAAGGCCTTCACCACCTACTTCCAGCTCGTCAACTTGGCCGAAGAACAGCAGCGGGTGCGCGTGTTGCGCCAACGGGCTCGCCTCGCCGCCCAGCAAGGCCACCCCATGAGCGAGACCGTGGCCGAGGCCATCCACCGTCTGCGCGCCGAGGGGGTGAGCGCCGACGAACTCCGCGAGCTGCTGGAACGCCTCTACGTGATGCCCGTCTTCACGGCCCACCCCACGGAGGCCAAACGCCGCAGCGTGCTCGTCAAGCTCAAGGCCATTGCCGACGCCCTCCACGATTTGGACCTGCACGACCTGCTCCCAGAGGAGGAGGCCGAGATCGTGCGCTCCATTCGGGAGCACATCGTGGCCCTCTGGCAGACGGACGAAACGCGCGACCGCCCGCCCACGGTCATGGACGAGGTGCGCAATGGGCTCTACTACTTCGAGACTACCCTGTTCGACGTGATTCCTCAAATTTACGAGGAGGTGCACCGCGCGCTGGAGGCCGCCTTCCCGGGCGAGTCGTTTCACGTTCCGCCCTTCCTGCGCTTCGGCTCGTGGATGGGGGGAGATCGGGACGGTAATCCCTTCGTGACGCCCGAGGTGACCGAACAGGCCCTGCGCGAGCAGAAGGGGCTGATCCTCCAGCTCTACATGCAGGAGGTGGAGGCCCTTCACGGCCTGTTGAGCATGGCCCGCACGCGCGTGGGCTTCTCCGGCGACCTGCTGGCGAGCATCGAGGCCGATGTCGCGCTCTTCGACGACGGGGAATGTGAGGAGATCATGCGCCGTTTCCGGCTGGAGCCGTACCGGCAAAAGCTCGCCCTCATGCACCGCCGGCTGGTGGCCACCTACCACGCCAGCGAGCACCTCTGGGAGCACGACCACCTGCCCCCCCACGCCTACCCCGACGCGGCGACCTTCCTGCACGACCTGCGCCTGATTCAGGAGAGCCTGCGCCGTCACCGGGGCGAGGCGCTGGCCGAAGGCCAGTTGGCCCGCCTCATCCGCCGCGTGGAGGTCTTCGGCTTCCACCTGGCCACGTTGGACGTGCGCCAACACTCGGAACGGCACACCCGTGCCCTGGCCGAGATCTTCGCCCGGTATCGCCTGGCCGACGACTACGCCGGCCTTCCTGAGGAGGCCAAGCTCGATCTCCTCTCGCGGGAGATCGAGAGCCCCAGGCCCCTGACAGCCCAGCTCGACTTCAGCCAGGCGACCAACGAGACGGTGGCTGTCTTCCGCCTGATTCGCCGCGCTCAGGAACACGTAGCCCCTGAGGCCATCCAGACCTACATTATCAGCATGACCACCGGCGTGAGCCACGTGTTAGAAGTGCTCCTCCTGGCCCGGGACGCCGGCCTTTTCGGCCGGCTGGACATCGTGCCCCTCTTCGAGACCATTGAGGACTTACACGCTGCCCCCCGCATCATGGGCGCGCTTTTCAACCATCCCACGTACCGGCGCCACTTGGCCCTCCGGGGGAACGCCCAGCAGGTGATGATCGGCTACAGTGACTCCAACAAGGACGGGGGCTTCTTGGCCGCCAATTGGGAGCTCTACAAGGCCCAGCGGACCCTGGCCCACGTCTGCGACGCCCACGGGATCGAGCTGACCCTCTTCCACGGCCGCGGGGGCACCGTGGGGCGCGGCGGCGGGCCGGCCAACCGGGCCATCCTGGCCCAGCCGCCTGAGTCGGTCCGGGGCCGCATTCGGCTCACCGAACAGGGGGAAGTCATCAGCGAGCGTTACGCCAACCCGGCCATCGCCCACCGCCACTTGGAGCAAGTCCTGCACGCTGTGCTGCTCACCAGCGGGCGACGCCCGACCTTTCCGCAGGAGGAGGAGTGGGCCGCCATCATGGACGAGCTGGCCGCCCGCGCGTACACCGCCTACCGGGAATTGGTGGAACACCCTCTCTTCCTGCGCTACTTTCACCAGGCCACGCCAATTGACCACATCGCCCGACTCAACATCGGCTCGCGGCCTGCCCGGCGCCGGCCCACGGCCGGCATCGACGACTTGCGGGCCATCCCGTGGGTCTTCGCGTGGACCCAGTCCCGCGTGAACTTGCCAGGGTGGTACGGCCTGGGCTACGCCCTGGAGAGCTGGGCCGCCGAGGCCCTCGAGCAGCGCGTGGCCAGCCTGCAAACCATGTACCAGGAGTGGCCCTTCTTCCGCACTGTCATCGACAACGCCCAGATGAGCCTCCGCAAGGCGGACATGGCCATCGCCACCCTCTACGCCACCCTGGCGGACGAGGAAGTGCGCCGCACGGTCTTCGAGGCCGTGCGGGCCGAGTACGCGCGCACGGAGCGCATGATCCTGCTCGTCACCGGTTACCGGGACTTGTTGGACAACGAGCCGTGGCTCCAGCGCAGCATCCGGCTGCGCAACCCTTACGTGGACCCGCTCAACTACATCCAAGTGGCCCTGCTGCGCCGGCTGCGTGACACTCCTCCGCCCGACGAGGCCGAAGGGCTCCAACAGGCGGTACTTCTCTCGGTGAACGGGGTGGCGGCCGGCCTGCGCAACACGGGCTAGCGAGGTGTTCCCGTGCGATCACGAACGCTGGACGTCACCACATCCGACGGGTTCCGGCTTGAGGCCACGCTGGAGGTGCCCGCGGGCGCCGGCCCGTGGCCGGGCGTCGTGCTCGCCCACCCGCACCCGTTCTACGGTGGCACCAAGGATGTGCCCTTGCTGGTCGCTCTGGCCGACGGGCTCACGCGCCGTGGCTTCGCCGTGGTGCGCTTCAATTTCCGGGGCGTGGGCCGGAGCGAGGGCCGGTTCTTCCCCGACGAGCGGGCCGTGGCCGACGTGGCCGCGGCGGTCGCGGCCCTCTGGGAACAGCCGGCCGTGAAGGCCGACCGGTGTGGGCTGGCGGGATACAGCTTTGGCGCCTGGGTGGGGCTGCGCCACTTCGTGAAGGAGCGCCGCTTGCGGGCCTTCGTGGCCGTCGGAATGCCTCTCTGGGACCAATCGCCAGCCTGGTTCCGCGACGACGGCCGGCCGCGCCTCTTCATCACCGGGAGCCATGATGACATATCGCCGGCCGAGGCCCTGTCTCCCCTGCTGGCCGGCGCGGAGCAGGCTCGTCTGGAAGTCATCTCCGGCGCCGACCACTTCTACACTCCCCCTCACCAACAGGCCGTCGTCAAGAGCACGGTGACGTTTCTGGCCGAGGCTCTTGCCTCCCCGGGGTGAGTGGCCGCGTCACGTTCCCCTCAGGGCCTCGGCCAGGGCGGGCAGAAACTGCTCCCGGACCACGACGGCCCAGGACATGCGTCGGACCAGCGCTTGGCCGTCGGCCAGGAGACGGGTGAGGGCTTGGGTGTCCCTGGGCAGCCGGGAAATGAGCTGGGCCGCCACAGCCTGCGCGGTCATCGCCTCCACCAGCTCCCGCTCCGCCTGGCCAATGGCCAGCACGTCGGAGAGGCTCTGGGCCGGCACCTCGGGGGGAAGGGTCACGTAGTCGGCCACGAGCACGTTGGGCAGTGCCCCTCCGCCGGCCTGCTCGACGAAGCCCACACAGCCACACACACTGCTTAGACAACAGAGGGCGCCTGCCCCCAGCGGCTCCACTTGTGCAATGCCAAAGGGCTCGTACACCGACTGGCCGAACTCTACGTCCGTGCCCCAGCGCAAATCCTCGAAGCGCATCTCGGCCGGCATCCGCCGGCCGCAGCGGTCCGCGCTCCACCCGAACTGGTTGACCAACACGATACGGGTGGCCTTGGCCGTGTGGTTGTACTGCTGGATCATCCGGTAGTAGGCGATCTCGGGGCCGAGCAAGTCGCCGTTGTCCGCGCGGTGGTTGACCGGCCAGCCGTACTCCGCCTCCCACCGGAGCACGTCGTCGGCCCGCCGGCCCGCCGGCAGGGCCGAGCTGAGGGTGAAGAGCACGGCCGACTCGCCGCGCTCGGCCAGCAGGGGGTCGAGCCGGGCCATGACGTTCACATCCCGCCAAAGCCCCTTGCTGGGCACCAGGCGGGCCACGTGGGAGAAGATCCACGTGGGACGAAAGCCCAACAGGTTCTCGGCATATTGTTGCAGGCGGGCCTTGCTCGCTTGTTTTTGGGCGATGTCCACGGCCTCGTCGGGCACGCCGTTGTAAACGAGGCACATCGGGCGCCGGGCGAAGACGGGGGAGAGGAAGCGCAGCTCGTCGAGCACCAGGTCTCCAACGGCGAGGAAGAGGTCGAGGGCGCCGGCTGCCTTGAGCAGGGCGTGTTTGAAGAAGTCACCCTGGTCGCCGAAGACATCCTCCACGTAGAGGCCCCGGGCCCGAGCACGCCTCATGGCATTGTAGAAGCGGGTGTCGTGGCCCGGATGGTGTTCCACCAGGCGCCGCACGGTGGCCACCTCGTGGGCGTAGAAGGCCGTTCTGTAGGCGCCGGGAAAGCGCATCATGGCGCAGAAGACCGTGGGCAGCCCCAACCACTCGTGGGCTATGAGCACCACGTGCTTGGCAGGGTCAGGGGCCCGTGCGGCCGGCGGCCGAGGGTGCTCCCCCGCGCCGACAAGGGCTTGGACGGCCAGCAGGGCCGGCTCGGCCACGCGCACGTGGCGCTCGTAGTCGGGGTCGTGCTCGTACCGGTCGCTTTCCACGCCGAAGTGCTCCCAGAGGTGATACTTGAAGCGCTCGACGGCGTTGGGGACCATTTCCCGGGGGTCCACGAGGATGACTTCGTGCTCGTGGGAACCGAAGCGGCGTGTCCCGTAGAGGAGGTGAACGTGGTAGTAGAGCTCGATGCGCTCGAAGGCCCGCGCCAGCATCTCCTCCACCTCGACGATGCCGTGGAGGGCCGAATAGCGGACGCGCAGGCCGTTCTGCGGCGCGAAGAGCCGCTCGCGTTCCGCAGGGTCGTGAGCGTCGAAGGGGCCCACCAGCAGCGTGCGGCGCACGGCGCGCCGGTACTCGGGATCGGCGAGCACGTGGTTCAACACGGCGCCGATGCCGCCCACTTTGAAGCCTGCCTCGTGTGTGGCGTGGACGATCACGTCGAGCTGGGGCGTCATGGTCACCTCCAACGGAAAGGTGGAGCCTGCGGCCGGAGTGCGCCTCTCACGGCATGACCAGACGCACGGCGGTAGCGCGGTGTGCCGGTGGAATCGGGAGTCCCTTGGCCTCCAGGCGCCACAGGGATTCCTCCTGCTCCTGGACGAGCGGCCAGTCGAACCAACGCGCCAGCTCGTCGGCCGGGTGGACCTGCTGCATGGCCTGCCACCAGGTGAGATCGTCGGTGCGCTGGTAGTGCCAGAACTCCAGCGCGGTCTTGTCCGTTCGCCAGTCGAAGTCGGGGGACTCGTAGGAGCTGATGCGCCGCCACCCGGCATCTTCGGCGAGCTGGGTGAAGTCCACGTAGTAACCCGGGACGAAGCCCCGGGGCTTGCCCCCTTGGCCCGGGGCTTCCACCCAGCGCGCCCGGTAGCTCAGGTCCCACGGCGGCTCGGTGAGGGGGCGGCCGCAGGAGCCGTCTTGGGCAGCGCAGCGAAGCCAGACGCGCCAGAAGACCTCGTCGAACCGGTCCTCGCGCACGATCTCCAGGCGCGGGTATCCGTCGTGGTCGAAGCCGGCGTCGAGCAGAATGTCCACTGCGCGGCCGGCCTTGTGCCACGAGAGGTAGTCGCTGCCTTCGGAGGCGAAGTCCACGGGGCGCAGCGCCTCGCTCACCTCGGCCAGGAAGTCGTAGCCCACTTCGGCGCGCACGCGCTCCCGCAGGGCCTCGAAACTCGGGGCCACGAGGCTGTTAAGCCGGGGAATGCCCGTGTGCCAGTCCTCCAGCCGGACGAGCAGGGGCTCCTCTTCTTGACGGCCGCCGGCGCCAGCCACGGGAGGAGAGGAGAGGGATGCCACGCGCTCGGCCTGCTGAATGAGGAGCTGTTCGTCTGCAAGGCCCCACTTCAGATCGCGCGTCGGCTCCGGGAACGGGCCGGCCACGCGGCGCGGGAGGCGGTCCGTGCCCGCCGTCTCCCCTTCGACGATGAAGGCTCGGTTTTCCCTCGGCTCAACCCAGCGGAGGAGGCGCCCGTCGGGCGAGGGTGCGGCGTCGGAGGCCACGCCGACCCCCTGAAGGCGCTTCCACCGGCCGGTGCGGGCGTCGGCCAGGGCCACGTCGGCGCGCCGCCCGGCCCGAACGAGGAGGGCCAATCGCCCGTCGGGAAGCCAGCGGGGCCGCCTGAAGCTCTGGGGGCCGGACACGAGGGGGCCCACCGCGCCGCTGTCGAGCTCCGCCAAGAAGATGTCGTGGACGCCGGCGCGCGTGGAGACGAAAGCAATAGCACGCCCGTCCGGGCTCCAGTCGGGGTCGAAGTCGTGGGCCGGGGAGTCGGCCGTCATGTTTTGGAGCGCACGGCGTCTCAGGTCGAGCACGAAGATGTCCAAGTCGCCGGCGCGCATGGAAGCGAAGGCCAAACGCTGGCCGTCGGGGCTCCAGGCCGGCCAGCCGTCGAAGTGGGGGTCCTGGGTCAGCCGCTCCTCCTGGCCCGTGGTCAAGTCGAGCACGTAGATGTCCCAGTTGCGATTTCGGCGGGCCGCGTAGGCCAGGCGCCGGCCGTCGGGGCTCAGCGCCGGCCAGCGCTCGTCGTCGGGCGTGGCTGTGAGGCGCAGAAGGCGTTCTCCGTCCGGCGAGAGGGCCCACAGGTCATCCTGGCCGCCGACGCGCCGGGCGAAGAACAACCACGGTGAGGTGCCTCCTTCCCGCGCGTGGACCCACGGCGCGGGACCCGATGCCAGCCCCCACACCGCCAGCAGGCACACGAGAACGAGCCAAGAACACCGCCCTGTGGGAAATCGCCGCATCCCAGGGGGCCTGGTGTACCCTCGCATCTTCTCCCCTCCGCCGGACCTAACCTTTTCCCGGCCCTCGGCGCCGGGGGATTATACACGGGTTTCCGGGCCGCGTCCACCAGTTAGGTGGCTACCCCCAAATAACAAAGCCCGCACGCTATGTGCGGGCTTTCACCTGGGTTTGGCGGGCGCGACGGGGTTCGAACCCGCGACCTCCGGCTTGACAGGCCGGTGTGCTGACCGCTGCACCACGCGCCCTTGCAATCACGGTCATTATACTCACTTCCTGCTAGATGTCAAAAGGCAGGGGGAGTGCGTGGACACCTCACGAACCGGGCCACAGGGGCCAGAGGAGCACGTTGACGATGTTGTAGAGGGCGTGAACGCCCACGGCGGCCGTGGTGTTGACCCGCTCGCGGACCACGCCCAAGACAAGGCCAATGGCAAAAACCTCCAACAGCGCGGGCGAGACAGCATATTGGGTGTGGGCCAGGGCGAAGATGGCCGACGTGAGCACCAGGCCGAAGCGGGGTTGCACCGCGCCCCGGAAGAGCAGCTCCTCGCCGACGCCGGCCGTGATCCCCAGGCTCAAGGCCCCCGCTGGCGTGACCAGCCCGGCGAAGAGGCGCTCGTTGAGGGCCGAGATGCGCTCGAAGGAGGCGGGGTCCCAGGCAAACCACGCCAAGTTGACGAGGTAATCGAACGCCTCCAGTCCGGCCACGGTCACAAGCACCGCGCCCACTTGGCGCCCGTTCAGCCCCGCGAGGCCCAGCCGGCGCAGGGCCTCGCCAAAGGAGCGGCGCACCGGGAAGCCAACGCCTGCCAGGCTGAGGGCCACGAAAAACCCCCCTTGCACCCAGAGCACGGCCAGCGTGACTTGGACGCCCATGCTGAACAACTGGGCCGAGACATCGGCGGCGTATTGGGCCAAGGTGATCCCGACGAAGTAAACGGCGTACACGACCGCCAAAGTGTGGACCGGACGCTGCGGGTGCAGCGGGAGCACCTCGGCCAAGGCGCGCCGCACAGTGGGGATCAGCAGGGGGAGGAAGGCCACAGCCCCGGTGACCAGCAACACGGCGCCCACGCGGGGGGCGAAGAAGGGAGGCGGGGGCGCTTCGACTCGCGAGAAGATCACTTGAGCCAAGAGCGCAAAGCCACCTGCGGCCATCAGCAGGAGATTCGTCGCCGCCAACAGCACTGCCACCACATACCAGACCGGCCGGTACCGCTCGCCCACGTTGGCCAGCACCAACACCACCAGCGCGACTAGCAGCTCGATCAATCCCCCTCTCCCTCGTTGTGCCCGGCCCCCATGAAACGCCCGTTCGCCTACGACAACTGCGGGGGCTCGACGGACATGGGTTCGCCCAACACCTCGTCAACCAAGCCGTACTCCTTGGCCTGCAGGGCGTCCATGTAGAAGTCCCGGTCCGTGTCCTGTTCGATGCGCTCCAGCGCCTGCCCCGTGTGCCTGGCCAAGATGTGGTTCAGCCGTTCGCGCAGCCGCAAGATCTCCCGGGCCTGGATCTCAATGTCCGTGGCTTGGCCGCGCATGCCGCCGCTCATCAGGGGCTGGTGCATGTGAATGGTGGCGTTGGGCAGGGCATACCGGTGCCCCTTGGTGCCGGCGGCCAGGAGCACCGTCCCAAAGCTGGCCGTCATGCCCACGGCAATGGTGGAGATGGGAGCACTAACGAGCTGCATGGTGTCGTAGATGGCCAAACCCGCGTAGATAACGCCGCCGGGACTGTTGATGTACATCTGAATTTCCCGCTCTGGGTTCTCGCGGTCCAAGTAGAGCAACTGGGCCACCACCAGATTGGCCATCATGGGCTCAATGGGCGTGCCCACGAAGATGATTCGCTCCTTCAACAGCAGAGAGTAAATGTCATACGCCCGCTCACCCCGCCCGGTGGTCTCGATGACCATCGGGATGAGCGCGCTGACAACGTCGCGCGGATCGTGGCTCATGGGAAATGCCTCCTTCCCTCCCCAACATTTCCGAAAAGTTTTGCGGTGGACATTGTAACGGTGACCAGCAACTCGTCAAATGGGGCGAAAGGTTCCCCACGTTGACAAGAGCCTCAGATACTGGCACAATTACACCGAAGAGCACAACGTCCCCTGCCGGCGGCCGAGCGTGTCGCCGGCCATCCGCCGACCGCGGCCCACCCGGCTCAGGCAGAGGTCCGAGCCGGCCAGTGCACACCCATGAAGGCGAGGAGAGCGCATGGCCGAATTGACGCTCCAAGCATACGAAGAACGAATCCGCCAACTGCTCGACAGCGAGCAGTACGAAGAGGCCATCGTCTGGTCGCAGCACTTACTCCGCACCTTTCCCAAATACATCCGGGGCTACGAGTACCTGGCCCAAGCGGCCCTGGAGGTGGGGCGCGAGGACGAGGCCCTGGAGCTGTTCCGGCGCGTGCTGAGCGCCGACCCCGAAAATGTCGTGGCCTACACCGGCATCGCCCTCATCTTCAGCAACGCCAACGTCCTCAACGAAGCCATCTGGCACATGATGCGCGCCTTCGAGCTCCAGCCCGGCGCCCACTTCATCCGCGAACAGCTCCGCGACCTGTACGCCCAACACGAGGGCCGGCGGCCGGGGCGCCTCAAGCTCAACAGGGCAGCGCTGGGGCGCATCCACCTGCGCAACGGCCAGTACGACATGGCCATCCGCGAGTTCGAGGCCGAACTGGCCGAGGACGCCAACCGCGTGGACCTCAGAGTGGCCCTCGCCGAAGCCTACTGGCGGGCCGGCCGCTACCGCGAGGCCGTGGAACAGGCGGAACTTGTGCTCCAGGAACTTCCCCTGGCCCTCAAGCCCAACCTCATCATGGGTCAATTCTACGCCCAAGAGGGCGACATGGATCAAGCCAACGAGTACTTCCAGGTCGCCCAGCGCTTGGACCCCGAAAACCGCGTGGCCAAACAGCTCTTCGGCAACCGGAGCACCCTGACCGTCCGGGAGGTGACCATCGCGGAGCCGGGCCAGGAGCCCGAGCCCGAGCCGGAGTCCTTCGAGGAAGCTGCCGATTTCACCTGGGCCTTCGACGAAATCGAGGGGCTGGAAGGGCTCGAGGGAGTAGAGCTGCCCGCCCTCGAAAGCCCCCACGAGCCCGAAAGCCCAGCACAGCCCGATTGGCGCCACGAGCTCCGCCGGGCCACGGAAGAGGCCCTGGCGGACGTGGCCGTCGTCACCCCTGACTGGCGGGACGAGCTCCGCCGGGCCACGGAGGAGGCCTTGGCCGGCGTGCCGACCGGCGAGGAGCCGGCCGAGTGGCGGGCTGACCTGCGCGCCGCCATCGGGGACGCCATGCAGCCCCTGGCCGACCTCCCGGCGGTGGAAGTGCCCGAGCGCCCGCCGTGGGTTGTCGAGCTCCGGGCGGCCACCCACGATGCCCTCATCGAGCGGGAGCGGGTGCCCCATTCCCCTGCCGACGAGCAGCCCGCCCCTGCCGACGCCCCCACCCCTTGGGCCCACGAACTGCGCCGAGCAACTGACCAAGCGCTCGCCGAAGCCGAGGCCGCAACGCCTCGCGGAGCGGAGGTTGAGCCGGCGCGCGCCGTCGAACCCGCTCAGGTCTCCCCTCCGGCTTGGGTCGAGGAACTGCACCGCGCCACACTTCGGGCGTTTGAGTCCCCTGTGGCTCCGCCAGCGTGGGTGGAAGCCCTGCGGCATGAGACTGACGAAGCCATTCAGAGTTCCCTCGAGCCGGCCGCGCCGCCCCAGCCCGCCACCG
>JALSKA010000012.1 GCA_026989095.1 Ardenticatenaceae bacterium | reverse complement strand
CCCACGGCCCGTCCGCCGGCACGCCGCTCACGCCGCCGTGGACCAGGAGCGCCGCCCACACGAAGACGCTGCCCACGGCCACGCCCACGGCAGCCACGTCAAGCGCCTGGCCGACAGCCCACTGGCGCCGCCGGCTCCAGAGGAGCAGGGCCACGCCGCCGCCCCAGAGAACGCCGTGGACTGAGGGAGCCCCGGGCCAGCCCAAGACGGCGCCCGTCGAGATGCCGCCGTCCACGAGAACGCGCACGGCCACGGCCCAGAGGTAGGCACCGCCGGCCGCGCCCACCAGCGCCCACAGGATGCCGTCCAGCACCTCGGCCGGGGTCCTGCCGGCCATCGAGCCCGCGCCCCACGCCGCCAGCGTGCCGGCCATCAGCCCCGCGGCCACAATGGCCGTGTAGGTGTAGACCACCACCTCTCCCTGTTGGAAGAGCACGCGCGGTATGCTCTCCACCGTCCGCTCACCTCCGGCCTGCCGGTTCTCCAATTCGTTTGGGCTCTGCCTCCTCCTGTGGTATAATCCTCGCCCGACAGATCAACGTATTTCGACCCTCGGCCACCGGGCGGGCCGACGGGCGCAGCAGAGGAGGAGACAGATGGCGCTCGACAAGCAGAAGAAAGCCGAAATTATCAAACAGTTCCAGCGCTTCGAGGGGGACACGGGCTCCCCCGAGGTGCAGATCGCCCTGTTGACCGAACGCATCAACCAGTTGACCGAACACCTGAAGGTCCACAAACACGACTTCCACTCCCGCCGTGGCCTGCTCAAGATGGTGGGCCGCCGCCGTCGTCTGCTGGCCTACTTGCAGCGCACCGATTATGCCCGCTACAAGGAGCTGATCGGCCGGCTCGGGCTCCGCAAGTGAGCGACAACGGCGCCGTGGCCCCGGCCCCGCCGACCACGGCGCCCCTTCCGTCGTTCCCCCGCGTTGCCCCACCGGCGTTCAGTGGGGCCGTTTGATCTCCAAGAAGAGGGGCTGTTGGGCCACCACGCGGACGAACGTCTCCCAGTAGGGCACCGCCTCGTGGGCGGAGACCACGTTGTCGAGTTTCAGGTAGGCGGGCCGGCTGCCCGGAAAGAGGAACGTGGGCGTGCCGAAGATCTCCCACTGCTCGCGGGCCTCGGTGTGGTCGGCCCTCAGGGCCTCGAGGAGGGCCGGGTCGCGACGTTCCTCCTCCCAGCGCGCCACGTCGAGCCCGGCCCGCTCGGCCGCGGCGCGCACGGCCTCGTCGTTGTCCAGGGAGAGGCGCTCCTCGTGGTAGGCCCTGAGCAGGGCCATGTGGAAGCGCCGGAAGGTCTCCTCGCCCTGCCGGCGGGCGGCCTCCGCCCCCCAGAAGGCGCGCAGCCCCCGCGCGCTCCGGTGACGTTCCCATTCGGGGTTGACGGTGGGTTGCTCCCAGAGGTACCACCCCTCCGCCCGGCTGTTGACTTGGGCCAACGAGAAATAACGCCACCGCACGGCCATCTCCCCCGTCTGCCGCTCCACTTCATCCAACCAGAGGGCGGCCCGGTAGACATACGGACACAGGTAGTCGAAGAACACGTCCACGTGAAGGGTCATTCTGGCCTCCTTCTCGGCGGATGGTGTTTGCCTCTCCTCGGGCTGTGAGCCGGGCCCGGCCGTCTCCTCCCGTCGGGGGCGCGGCCTTGGCCGAAAGGGGAGCCCCGCGCTCCCGTTCCCCGGCGGCGCGCAGGGCACCCGGCACAGCGTATTGTACGCAGCCCGGCGTGTGGGGAAAATCGGGTGAGCTGGAAGAGACTCTTCTCCCGGCCAGGGTGTTCGGCGGCTAGGCGGAGCACACGTCCGCGGGGTCAGTCGCTCCAACCGGCCAGTGTGGCCAGAAAGGGCGTGCTCTCCTCGGCCGGCAGGAGGCGCGGCTCGGGCCCCGCGGCCACCACCAGGGGCCTCACCTGCAGGAGCTTGCCCCGGTGGACCAGCGCCTGGAGCACGAGGCCGCGCGGCCCATACGCGCCGTTTTCGGGCACCAGGAAGGGGCCCAAGCCGTAGAAGATGGGGCGTCCCTGGTGGAGCTCGAAGGCTTGGGGCACGAAGGGCTGAGTGCCCACGACCAGGTCAGCTCCTGCCTCGACCGCCGTCTGGAACGTGGCCCGCTGGTCCGCGGTGGGCGTGGCGTGGTAGACCTCGCCGTAGTCGATGTGGACGAAGACCAGGTCGGCGCCGGCCTGGCGGGCGCGGACGATGTCGGCCCGCAGGCGCACGGGGTCGTAGGCGTTGGTGCCGGGCTCGTCCGGCGTGGCGGTGGTTTCCCGGGAGCCGGCCGCGTAGCCCAGGAACGTGACCCGCGTGCCGCGCACGTCCACCGTGTAGGGCCGGGCGGCCTCGGCGGCGTTGCGGCCGGCGCCGAAGCTCCCCACGCCCAACGTGGCCAGGGCCTCTTGCCAGGCTGCGATTTCCTGCCGGGAGCCCGGGTGGAGCCCGCTGAACTCGACCACGTCGGCGCCCACGTCGAGGAGCACGCGGAGCACAGGGCCCCCACAGCCGGGGAGCTCGCCGGGCGCACAGCCCTCGCCCAAGGCGCGCACGCTGGCGTGCCACACGTCGGCCGAGCGGGCGAAGAGGGCGATCCGGGCGGCCGACGCCCGGGCGGGGCCGGGCTCCCCCTCGGCCGGCGCGGTGACGCCGGTGAGCACCAGCACCCCGATGCCCTCCGGGTCGCGGTTGGAGGGCGGCACGGCCTGGCCGGCCCGAACTTCCCAGCGCGCCCGCAGGGGCCAGAGCCGGTTGGGAACCGTGCGGTCGAGGAGGTCCACGCCCCCGAGGGGAAGCGCGCGGACGGCCGGCGAGAGCTCGTCGAAGGCCACCACGCCGATGGCCTGGGGCATGTCGAGGAGCTGACGGCTCACGGCGAGCGCGTCGGCCACCACGATGACACCCTCGCCGACGGGCCCCCACCGCGTCGCCAGGGCTTGGGCAGCTTCCTCGGTGATCACCAGCCGGGCAACTTGGCGCCAGCGGGCGCGCAGCTCGGCCGCGGAGACCGCGCGCGGCCCGGCGGCGGCGGGGGCCACGGGCACGTACAGGCGTTCGGTGAGCTCGGCGCCGGCCGGCTTCTCCCGGCCGGCCAGGGGGCGCAGCAAGGGGAGTGAGGGGGTGGGCGGGCGCGCGAGCACGGCGTGGGCTCCGGCCGGCAGCGCCGGCACGGCGCGGCCGGCCAGCCCGGCCGTGCCGGCGGCCAGGAGGAGCAGGAGAACCCCACCGGCCAACAGCGGCCGGCCGGGGAGCCGCCTGCCCCCGCTCCCCGTGCGGCTGGCGCGCCGGCGTCCGGCCGGGAAGAGGCGGCGCAGAATCCAGACGAGGAGGCGCATGGGTTTACGGCCGGCTCCCGTTCTCGAAAGCGGCCCACAGGGCCTCCACCTGGTGGGGCGTGGTGGGCTCCTCGGCGCCCGCCACCAGGCCGCGCAGCACGCGCAGGTTGATCACGTCCTCGGCCATGTCCGCCCCCTTGGGGGTTTCCAGGATCATGGGGATGTGCGCGAAGCGGGGGTCGTTGACGATGCGGCGGAAACACTCCAGCCCGCAGGCGCCCAGGCCGATGTGGGCGTGACGGTCCACGCGCGAGCCCAGGCCCCCCTTGCTGTCGTTGAAGTGGAAGACCTTGAGCCGCTCGAGGCCCAGCAGGCGCTCGAAGTCGGCAAACGTGCGCTCGTACCCCTCGTCGGTGGTCAGGTCGTAGCCCGCGGCCAGGGCGTGACACGTGTCGAAGCAGATGCCCACCCGCTCGGGCTCGGCCACCGCCTCCACCATGCGGGCCAATTCCTCGAAGGAGGCGCCCAGGCTGTCCCCTTGGCCGGCCGTCACCTCCAGGCAAATCATGCTCTGCGGGTCGAGCTCGGCGTGGGCGCGGTCGATGGCCTCGGCCACCCGGCGAATGCCGGCCTCCACGCCCTCGCCGGTGTGAGAGCCGGGGTGGAGGACCAGGTAGGGGATGCCCAGGCGGTCGCACCGCTCCAGCTCGACAAGCAGGGCGTCGAAGCTGCGCTGCCAGACGTGGGCCTTGGGCGAGGCGATGTTGAGCAGGTAGCTGGCGTGGGCGACGACCGGGTCGATCCCCGTCTCCCGGTGCCGGCGGTGAAAGCGTTCCACCTCGTCGGGCTTGAGGGGCGGGGCCTTCCACTGCCGGTTGTTCTTGGTGAAGAGCTGAATCGTGTCGCAGCCGATGGCCTCGCCCCGGTCGAATGCCCGGGAGACGCCGCCGGCGATGCTCATGTGGGCGCCGAACTTGGGCATGGTTGTTCCTCCTGATGGTGGTCTTCTTGGGCCAGGAAGAGGGCCATGTGGACCGCGTCCACGGTGCCGATGCCGGGCAGGCGGTAGGCGGCCCGCCGGCGGCCCTCCTCGACGAACCCGCACTTGCGGTAGAGCGCCAGAGCGCGTGCGTTGCTGGCGAAGACTTCCAGTTGCACTTTCTCGAAAGCGTGACGCCGTGCCCAGGAGACCGCGTACCGGACCATGGCCGTGCCCACGCCTTGGCCCCGGAACCCCGGGGCCACCATGATGCCGAGGGTGGCCACGTGGGCGTCCTTCTGGCCGAAGGGGCCGGGCTCCAGGGTGAGGAAGCCCACCACATGGCCGCCGACCTCGGCCACCAGGGCCAGCGCGCGCCGCCGGCGGGCGAGCGCCCGCAGCCAGCGGCGCTCGGCCTCGATGCTCTCGGGCGGTCGCTCGGTGCCGATGTAGACCTGTTCGGCCACCACGCGCGTGAGCAGGGCGAGCAGCGCGGCCGCGTCCTCCTCCTGAGCCGGCCGCAGCAGGAGGGGGCGCCCGTCCGGCAGGGTGGTATGGTGTGGCGTCGTCCCTGTGGGCATAGGGGCTCTTGGGTCGGAAGTCAGCCGGCGCGCTCGCGCCACCAGGCGGCCAGGGCGGCCTCCCAGTCGCCCTGGAAGAAGCGCTCCAGCCAGCTATTGTACGCGGCCCGGCGGCGGCGGTAAAATTGGGTGAGCCAGTCGGGGGAGATCTCGCCCAGCCGGCCGGCCCACGCCTGGAGGGCCTGTTCCAGAATGGCCCGGCCCTGGGCCGGCGTGGCCGCTTGGCGGGGGTCTTCGCCGAGCACGGCGGTCCGGGCCGGCTCTTGGCCGGCCTCCTCCGGGGTGATGGCGTCGAGGCGCTCGAGCCGCACCAAGTCGGGCCGAAGGGCGAGGAGTTGGCTCGTCTCCCAGCGGGCCGCGTGGTCCAAGTACGCCTCGCCGAGCAGGGCCAGCGGGGGGGCGGCCAGCACGAGCAGGCCGCGTGTCCCCAGGGCCTCCTCCGCGGCCTCCATGAGGAGGAGTTCGTGGGGGTGGGCGTAGTGGCCGCTGATGAGGGCCACGCGCCTGAAGCCGACGCGGTGGAGTTCGGCGAGGATGGCTTTCACGAGGGCCGCGAAGAGGGATGGTGGGATGTGGAGGGAGAGGGCGTGGGGCAGCGTGGTGGTGGCCCACCACGTCGCGGGGAAGAGCACGCCGCCCGCGCGCGCGGCCAGCCTTTCGGCGAAGGCGTCGGCCAGCAGGCCGTCCAGGCCGAGCGGCAGGTGGGGCCCGTGCCACTCGAGGGCCCCCCACGGGACCACGGCTGGCGCCCCGGCGGCGACCAGGCGGGCCAGCTCCTCGGGGTGGAGTTCGGCGTACCGGTAGATGGTGGTCACAGGCGCACCTCCGAAGGTCGTTCAGGGTGTTGCGGTCGCCCCTTGGCCGCAGACCTCCCAGCAGCACCACCACACCGGCGTGCGGCCCTTAGGCGGTGGTGAGGGAAGATTGAGGCTTTTTGCATCAGGGCACCCTTGACTTGATCAATATAAGACTTCGTCGTTCAACGAATTCGTCATTTCCTCCCTTTATCCCATCACCACCACCCTTGGCTCATTTTGTAAATCCTCCAAACCTCCACCCATCTCCTGCCAAACTTTTGTCTCTTCATCAGAATCAAAATCACAATTTGGCAACCCTGTAGACACTCCCACAACCTCAAGCATATTATCACCAAAACATTTTACTACTTTTTGTACATCAGAAGGTAATTTTGTAGGTTTATTGTTTGAATAATAATCGTCAACATATTGAGCAAAATAACTAAAGTATTCTCCTTTTAACCCAAAACCATAATAAAATAACTTATAAAAATAACCATCAGAGATAAAAACTGTTCTAAAAGACACATCATAACCCCCAGCTAAATCAGCCCCTGTTAAAGCTTCATGTGGCACCATATATAAGAAATATTGATACGGATTATTTATAATATCAGGATTAACCTGTACAATATTCACAGGCAAAAGCCCCTCCTGCCCAAGCAAAAAAGTCCCAGGATACTGCAAAGCGCCTGTCTTATTACTTATTCCGCTTGCTGTATAAAAAACATTCACCTGGCTCTCTGCACCAAAAAACCTGTTCACCTCAGCAGAAGCCATCGCATATTCTGGGATATTGTACACTGT
>JALSKA010000011.1 GCA_026989095.1 Ardenticatenaceae bacterium | reverse complement strand
GGCCATGCCCCGGCGGTTGCCCATGGTCCGGCTCAAGGCCAGGCTCTCCCGGCTCAGCCGCTCCGCCTCGTCATAGGCGCCCATGAGGCGGTGGGCAATGGCCAAGTTGTTGAGCAAGACGGCCACGCGGCGCCGGTCGCCCAAGGCCCTGTACAGGCTCAGGCTTTCCCGGAAAAACTCGAGCTCCTCCGCGTAGTCGCCGTGCATGCCGGCCAGGATGCCCAAGCTGTTGAGGGCAAAGGCCATCTCGGTTCGTTCGCCCATTTCACGGGCCATTTGCAGCCCCTCGCGCAACAACTGTCGGCCTTTGGGAGACTCTCCCAAGTAGCGCGCAAAGCTTCCCTGGCGGACGAGCAGGCGTGCGAGCAGCAGGCGGCCTGCCCGGTCACCTTTGTCAACCTGGCGGCGGACGGTCACGGCCGTACACTCCAGGAGGGCTTCGCCCTCCCGGAAGCGGCTCCAAAGCTCGTAGAAGATGTAGAGGGGGTTCAGGGCCTCTCCCAATATGCCCAAGTGCTTCCGCTGTAGGGCCCAAAACCAGGCGATGCGCACGTTTTCGATGTCCTCGGCAATGCTGTGAACCACTTCCGGCCGAGTCACGTCCTCCAGCTCCGGCTCTTGGCGGCAGAGGAGGCCGAGGTAGTAGCGGCTGTGGCGATCCCTGATCTCGGTCGCCTCCTGGGCCACAGCCTCCAGCTTCTCCTCCGCGTACTGGCGCAACAGCTCGTGAATCTCGTACCGCTTGCTGTCGGCCCGCCGCACGAGCGACTTGTCCACCAGGGCCTCCAGCACGTGTTGCGGAGCCCCCACCACGGCCAGGGCCGCCTCTTCGGAGAAACGGCCGCGAAAGACGGACAGGCTGCGGAAGACTCGCCGCTCGTCCGGGCCGAGCAGGCGCCACGAGTGTTCGAACGTGGCCCTCATGCTCCGATGCCGCTCGGGCATGTCGCGCATCTCGGTGCGCAGCACGTCCACATTCTGTTCGATGGCCTCTGCCGTGGCCCGACATCCGTACCGGGCTGCCCAGACGGCCGCCAGCTCGATGCCCAAGGGCATACCGTCCACCAGCCGGCAGATGGTCACCACGTCGGCCAGCTCCTCATCAAGGTGAAAGGGCATCCCGGTCCTCCGGGCCACCTGGTCGAAGAGTGCCACAGCGCTGTACTTCCGCGCGATTTCCGGCGCCGGCACGTCCGGGAGGGGTTCCCGCGGATAGTCCAGCCCCCGGACCTCGAAGGTCCATTCCCAGCGCAAGCGAAGGCGCTCTCGGGAGGTCACCAGCAGTTTCACGTCGGGCGCCTGTTCCAAAATCTCCGTCAACATGCCGGCGCCGTCCAGCAGGTGTTCGAAGCCGTCGAGCACCAACAGGAGTTCCTTATCTTCCAGGTAGTGCAACAGGTGCTCGGTGGCCTCCTTCCCGCCGTGGAGGGTGAGCCCCAGAGCCTGCACAACTGTGGAGGCCAAGTAGAAGGCCGTACCCACCGGAGCAAGGGGCACGAAACAGACGCCGTGGAGGAACCGCCCGGCATTCTGTTGCGCCGCTTCGAGGGCCAACCGCGTCTTGCCAATGCCACCGGGGCCGATGAGCGTCACCAGGCGACAATCGGGAGCCTTCAGCAGGCGCCCCACCGCCCGCAACTCCTCCTGCCGGCCCACAAAGGGCGTCGGCTGCGGGGGCAGCCTGCGGCGCGGGCTCGAGCGCGCCGCCAGGATCCGCCTGTAGAGGCGCTGGGTTTCCTGGGTGGGTTCCACGCCCAGCTCGTGTTCGAGGATTCGGCAACACGCCTCATACTGGGCGAGCGCCGCGCTGTATTGGCGCACCCGCGCCAGCAGCTCCATCTTCTGGCGGTGAACTTCCTCGCGCCAGGGTTCCAGGCGCAACAGGTGGTCCACGTACACCAGGGCCTGCTCGTACTCGCCGCACTGGATGAAGTCGTGGACGAGAGCTTCTAGCACCTGCCACATCTTGCGGTGCCACCGTTCCCGCTCGACAACTAGCCACAGCTCGAATTCGGGACACTGCCTCAGCTCCACGCCGGCCAGGAGCTCTCCCCGGTAGAGGGCCACGGCCTCGGCCAAGGCATCCCTGTCCCCCCGCTCGACAAGGGCGCGAAACCGGTCAGCGTCAACGTGACACGCGGGCCCCCGCCGAAAGGCAACGGCCTGGCGTTCCACGTGGAGGCACTCGGGCACCAAGGAGGTCAAGTTGGTCAGGGCTCGGCGAAGATTCCCCCGGCTGCGGGTCTCCGGCTTGTTCCCCCAGAAGAGCGCGGCCAAGTGGCTGCGAGGGAGGGGATGCGGGTGGAGGGCCAGATAACAGAGCATGGCCAGAGCCTTTTGGGATTCAAAGCCCTGTACAGGCACACCATCCCGCTCCACCTGCACCGGCCCGAGCAGGCGCAACGTGATGTTTCCCCTCATGACTTCGCTTCCCCAAAGGGTTCACAACGGCTTCAGTTGTCGCGCGGGGGATGGGACCGTATCGTGCGCCAGCGCAACGTTGCCGTTCGTGGAGGTCGGCTGGGCGGAAGACAGATGACCTCTACCTTATCGCGGCCCCGTGGCGGAGACGGTGGCAACAAGTGCTCTGAAGGCTTCGGCCCGGTCTCCTCACCATTATACTCCGGACGGGATGAACGGGCAACCGTCTCTTCGCCGAGCTTGCTCTGTCATGGCGCTCCTCTTATAATGTGAGCGCAACGTGATGTGGTGTTCGTCTGCCACCAGAGGGGAGGAGCACTCGAGCCCATGACTCGACCGGTGTACGTGGCCGTTGGTGATCGCGTCGTGCTGCGCAAGCCCCACCCGTGTGGCGGCACAACGTGGGTGGTGGTCCGTGTGGGCGCGGACATCGGCCTGGTCTGCGAGACGTGTGGCCGTCGTGTGCTTCTGGACCGCGTGAAGTTCAACCGGCGTGTGCGGCGCGTCGTGTCCGGCCGGCCCGCGCCCGACCAACCTCATGAGGGGTGATCTCTTGGATGCGCACACGGCCCCGGCCGAAGCCGACCGCACTTTTACAGGCGTGTTGCGCGTCGTGCCGTTCCGCCGCCTGTGGATAGCCCAGTTGCTCTCCCAGACGGCCCAGAACGGCATTCACTTCGTGCAGCTCCTTCTCATTGACCAGATTACACGCTCCACCGGCTACGTGGGCCTGATGATCCTGGCCTTCACCCTGCCGGCCGTCCTCTTCAGCGCCATTGCCGGCGTCTTCGTGGACCGCTTCCACAAGCGGGACGTGCTTTTCATCAGCAATGTGGTCCGTGTGCTCACGGCCGTCAGCTACATCGTGGCCCTCTGGACCCTCACCGGCCCCCCGCTGCTCGTCTGGGTCTACGCGGTGACTTTCTTCGCGTCGGCCGTCGGCCAGTTCTTCGCCCCGGCCCAGGCGGCCATGATCCCCGCCCTCGTCCGCCGACAGCAACTGCTCACCGCCAATTCCCTCTTCAACATCACGATGATTGGCGCCCAAGTGGTCGGCCTGCTGGTGATCTTCCCGCTCTTGGTCAAGGCCGGCCAAGTGGTGCTGGGGTCAGAACACGGCCTCATCCTTTCTTTCGTAGTCGTGGCCTTCATGTATGCCCTGGCCGCTTGGCTGGTGCGCAACTTGCCCGCAGACGAGGAGCGCGCGGAGAGCGTTGGGGATGTCTCGGCGGTGCGCAAGGCGTGGCAGGACCTTGTCGAAGGGTGGCGCTTCATTCGCCACACCCCGCCCATCTGGGTGCCCATCATCAACCTGACGATGACGGCCATGACGGTGATGATCCTGGCCATGCTGACCCCCGGGTTCGCCGACCGGGTGTTGCACGTGAGCCGCGAGGATGCCGTCTACATCTTCGCGCCGGCCGGCCTGGGAATGATCGCCGGCACCGTCGTGATCGGGCGGCACGGGTACCGCGTGCGGGCGGAGCTCCTCTCCAACGCCGGCCTCGTCCTCCAGGGGGGGGTGCTGGGCGCTCTGGGCTTCTTGGGGTGGCAGTATGCGGGCACGCTGGGCCTCACCCTCTCCACAGCCTTTCTCTCGATCTTCATCGGCCTGGGGTTTGCCATGATCGGCATCCCGGCCCAGACGCTCCTCCAGGCGCGCACTCCCACGAACGTGCGGGGGCGCGTCTTCGCCACCCAGTTCCTGCTGGCCAACCTGGTGGGCATTCCTCCCATGCTCTTCGCCGGCACCCTGGCCGACAGAATAGGCATCGCCCCCGTGGTGGTCCTGACAGCACTCTTCCTCCTCACCGTGGCCGCGGGCACGGCGTTTCTGGCCCGACGCCACGGCGAAGCCGACACCGACACGGCGCCAGCAGCCCGCCCGTCCCCTCATCCGGCGGGCAACCCCCACACGCCTGCCAAGCAGGCCCCGCCCTGGCGAGTGTACCGGTGGACTTGGAAGATCCGCGACTCCTCCCCAAGGGCTGGCGAGGAGACACAATCGAAACCATCCGGCTCCCAGCAATGACGAGACCCATGAGACGTTCGCTGCTGATCCTCTTCTCGGACACCGGCGGAGGACACCGGGCCGCGGCCGAAGCAATCCAAGAGGCCATGGCCCAAGTCGCCCCGCAGTGGGACGTGGTGCTCGTGGACTTCATCCGGGCGTGTGCGCTTCCCCCCTTCGACCAAGTTGGCGCCCTTTATCGTCCGCTGGTGGACTACGCGCCCTGGCTGTGGGCCACCGGCTTCCACATCACCTCCTGGAAACCCGCTGCTGCTCTCGTCAACAGGCTCATCAGGCTGATCACCGTGCCCGGGTTCGTCCGGCTCTTCGGGCGCGTGCAACCCGACGCGGTCGTCAGCGTCCACCCCTTTGCCACGGACGCCCCGGCCCGGGCGCTGGCCGCCTCCCGGCCCAGCACCCCCTTCGCCGTCGTCGTGACCGACCTGCTCACCGTCCACCCCCTCTGGTTCACCCCGCGCGCCGACCTCTACCTCGTGCCCAACGGCCACGTGGAAGGCTTGGCCCAGCGCGCCGGCATCGCCCCCAAGAAGACGCGCGTCACCGGGCTGCCCGTGGCCCTGCACTTCTCGGGGCCGTTGCCCCCCCAGGCCGAGCTCAAGGCCCGCTACGCCCTCCCGCCGGACCGCCCCTTGGTCCTCCTGATGGGCGGGGGCGAGGGCATGGGCCCCCTCGACGCCCAAGCCCAAGCCGTTGCCCACAGCGGGCTCCCCCTCTCCCTGATGGTCGTCGCCGGCCGCAACGAGCGCCTGCGGCGCAAGCTCGCGGGGAGAACGTGGCCCATACCCGTCCACGTGGCCGGCTTCGTGCGCGACGTGCCCCACCGCATGGCCGCTGCCGACGTGGTGATCACCAAGGCCGGGCCGGCCACCCTGTGCGAGGCGCTCACGGCCGGCCGGCCCCTGCTCGTCAGCCGCTTCATCCCGGGCCAAGAGGCCGGCAACGTGCGCTGGGTGGTGGAGGAGGGGGCAGCCTTCTACGTGCCCCGCCCCGAGAACATTCGCGGGGCGCTTCACCGCCTCTTTCACCCGGACGGCACGCCCACGCCCACGTACCGGCGGATGGCCGCCCACGCCCGACGCCTCACGCGCCCCTCCGCCGCCCTGGAGATCGCCGGCCTGCTGGCCGGCCTGCTGCCCAACGCCATAGCCCACGATCTTGCCACTCACCCTTGAAGGGAGGCCATCATCCCGCCACTCTACACGCCGTGGGCCGCCCGAATGCGGTCCAGCAAGGCCAGCACGTCCATCGTGGGCGGCGCGCCGGGGGGCGCGCCCAGAGGATCGACGGGCAGCGGGGCCCCCTGCATGGCGCGGACGGTCGCCAGAACGCCGAGGGCCAAGGCGTCCAAATCGTAGCCTCCCTCCAATGTGGCCACCACAGGCACCTCCAGCTCGTCCGCCACTTCGATCAGCCGGCGCGCCAGGTGGCCGAACCCGGCCACGCTCAGGGTCATGTTGGCCAGCGGGTCCCGCCAGTGGGCGTCGTAGCCGGCCGAGACAAGGATGAGCTCAGGCTCCCACCGTTTCAGCAGGGGAATCAAAATGAGGTGCCAAATCTGCCGGTAGACGGCATCGTTCATGCCGGCCGGCAGGGGCACGTTGGCCGTGGTTCCCCGTCCCGCCCCAAAACCGATCTCCCCCCACTGGCCGGTGCCGGGGTAGAAGAGATCGCCGGTGACCGACAGGTACTGGTGGACGGAGAAGAAGAAGACATCGGGATCGGCGTAGAAGGCGTCTTGGGTGCCGTTCCCGTGGTGAACATCCCAGTCCACAATGAAGACCCGCCGGACCCCGTGAGCCCGCTGGGCGTAGCGCGCGCCCACGGCCACGTTGTTGAAGAGGCAAAAGCCCATCGCCTGGCCCGGCGTGGCGTGGTGCCCGGGAGGGCGCACCAGGGCGAAGGCCCGCCGGTACTCCCCGCCCAACACGGCGTCCACGCCGGCCGTGACGGCCCCCGCGGCCATCATGGCCGCGTCGTAGGAGGCGCTGTTGGTGAACGTGTCCGGGTC
>JALSKA010000010.1 GCA_026989095.1 Ardenticatenaceae bacterium | reverse complement strand
CCGTCGAGCCGTCCGAGGCGATGATCACCTGGAGGCGGGCCTTGGGGTAATCGAGGGCCAAAATGTTCTCGATCTTCGCGCCGATGTTCGCCTCCTCGTTGTAGGCGGCCACGATCAGGCTCACGGAAGGCGTGTGGTCGGCCCGGCGATAGGGTTGGCGCCGCCAGCGCCCCCGCGCGAAGACCAGCAGGGGGAAGCCGACGTAGGTGTACGCCACAATGAGGGCCAACGACCAGAACAGAAACTCGCGGATCATGATGTCGCCTCCCTGAAGAGGCGTGCGAGCGCCTCGGCATTTCGGCGTTGGTCGAACTCGTACAGAACTTTCACCCGCCCGTTGGTGCCCATGCGCGCCCGCAGCACGGGACTGTCGTGGAGGCAGCGCAGCGCGTGGACGAGTCCCTCCACGTCGCCGGGGGGCACCAGAAAGCCGCTCCGGCCGTGTTCTACCAGCTCGGGAATGCCGGAGAGCCGGCTGGCCACGACGGGCACGCCGCAGGCCATGGCCTCCATCAAGACCACCGGGATGCCCTCCCGCCGGCCGTCCCGGCTCGGCACGCTGGGGGCCACGAGGACGTCGGCTTGAGCCAACATCTCCAGCACCTCGTTGCGCGTGCGCCGGCCGTGGAAGCGGACGCACGGTTCCAGGCCGGCCTCCCGCACACGCCGGCGGAGCTTGGCCATGTCGGGGCCATCGCCGACGAAGTGGCAGACGAAGGTGAGCCCGTGGCGGCGCAGGTGACGGCAGGCTTCGATCAGATACACCTGTCCCTTGACCTCGTGCAACGTGCCCACACAGAGGATGGCGAAGGGGCCGCCGGCTTGGCGCCGGCGCCGTGGGCGGAAGAGGCGCGTGTTGACCCCACAGTGAACCACGTGGACCTTCTCGGCCCACTCTGCCCCGCATTCCTGCACGATGATGCGCTTGTTGTACTCAGAAATGGTGACCACGAAGGCCGCGGAGGCCACCTTCTCGCGCAACATGTGGCGGTCACGGTGGAGGTCGGAGCCGTGGGCCGTGAAGCTGTAGGGAATGCCGGTCAGGCGGTGAATGGCGTAGGCCACCGCCGCCGGGTGGCTGGCGAAGTGGGCGTGGATGTGCTCAATGCCCCGGGCAACCATCTCGTGGGCGAAGAGGACGGCCTTGGGGAAGAAGAGCACCGCCCCGGCCAGGTAGCGCGCGCTGCCCCAGTTGGCGCGCCACAGGGTCCAGAGGGTGCGCGCGTATGTCGCCGGCCTGTGGCGCAGGGCGCGCGCGTTCGCCCGCAGCACGGCCGGCGAGAGGTGAGGGTGGAAGTGGGCCCGCTCCACAAAGGCGCGCGCTTCCGGGTGCATGACGTTCGTCCGTTCCCGCCGCAACGGGTAGAGGGCCACGCGGACATTCTCCTCCTGCACGGCCACCATCTCGTCGAGCACGAAGGTCTCCGTGAGCTTGGGGAAGCGGGAAACCAGGTAGGCCACGCTCACAGGACGCACCTGTTTTCCGCCGTTGGGTCCCGGCAGTTCAAGCACCTCAGAGGAGGGGCGCGCGCGGGTGATAGGGTCGTGTATGCCGTTTGTCATGGCTCAACTCCTGTCGGCGGCCGCGGTAGGCAGCCCAGATGATGGCTGTGGCCTCGCGCCTGACGGCTTCGGGCGGCCGTGTGGCGTCCAGCACAACGGCGCCGGCCACGCTCGCGGCCAGCTCGAGGTAGCGCCGGCGGGCGCGCTCCAGGCGCAGCATTCCCTGTTCTCCCTTGCGCCGGAAGAGCACCCGGGCCGGCGCGTCGAGCACCAAGAGCACGTTGGGCGGCGGGCAGGCGCGGGCCAACAGGTGGCGGCGCAGGCGGCGCAGGCGCCCCTCACGGGGTGGTGCCGCCACGAGGGCGTCGTAGGTGTAGCGGTCGAAGAGGACCAAGCGTCCCCGCGCCCTGTGATACCGCGCCCGCGCCCACCGCCACCACAAAGTGCCCAGCGACGTGACGAGCCCCAGGCCCGGCGGCCACCACGGGCGCCGCCGTCGGCCGCCGGCGTAGAGCCCCATGTACTCCACGTGGACCGGGAAGAAAAAGGTGGCCTGCAAGGACGCGGCCAGCGTGCTCTTCCCGGCGCCGTCGGGAGCCACGAGGGCCACAGAGGGATGCTGGGGAAAGAACACCTCGAACACACGCTGTCCTCGCCGCAACAACCGGTCGCGAAGGGCGCGGGCCCGGGCTCGAAGCTGGCCGCGACGTGCCAGGTGGCGCACGACCGACCGGCGCGCGGCCATTAAGGTCTCCCAATCGCCGGAGCGCACACACGCCATCACAGCTCCTGGGGGCATGTGTGGTCCCCAGTAGGCGTGAAGGGCTGCGGCCAGGTAGCCCCTGTCCTGCACCTCATTGGCCAGTTGAACCAGGCGACAGCGCCTGTTGGCCGGCAGCGCTCCCTTGTCCACCACGCCGTGAAGCAACAGGAGGAGGAATTCGTCCTCGGGGGAAAGCACCCACGCCCCGCGGCGCCGTAGGCGGCGGCTCAAGAAAGAAGAGGCCAGCTCTGTCGGCCACACGTGATAGGGATGGCCAAGGGCGATTTGGGTCACGATGTCCAACTTGAGCCACTCGTCCCGTTCGGCATCGTAGGCCACGAAGAAGTGGTGGGGCGCGCGCCCCCAGGCGCGCAGCTCCACGAAGCCCAGCCGCGCCAGGAGAGCTCGCGCCGGGGAAAGGTGTTGCTCGTCAACGAGCACGTCCACGTCCTCGCGAAAGGCCGGCGCGTCGTCGGGCCGGTGTCCGCGCAGCGCGCAGGCGCGGACGCCGGCCCGGTCAAATGCGCTCCACACGCTCTCGAGCAACGAGTTCACCGCTGCGCTCCTTGGACTTGTGCGCCGTGTTGGGACCACGCGTTCACGTGCTCACGGTGCCACGGGCTCGCCCACAGCCTCTTCGACATCCCGAGCCTCGGGCTCCTGCCGCCCACCCTCGCCTGACGGCTCCTCGGCCACGGCCGGCTTCACCTCGCCGTCGCCGGCGGCCGGCGCCTCCCGGCCGGACGTTGTGGGCCCGGGGCCGGAAAGGCCAGGACGCCGGCCCGGCTGCTTCCAGCGATAGACCCCCTTGCGAATGAGGGGCTTGGAGCCCAACACCGCGCCCACCAACTCCACTCCCAGGGAACGGAGCTGCTGGACGGCCCGGCTCACCGACTCCCGAGACGTTTCCCCCCGGCAGGCCACCAGCACGACGCCGTCAACGCGCGCGGCCACGATGAGGCTGTGCGCGAAGGCGAGCAGAGGAGGGGCCACGATGAGCACCAAGTCGGCCTTGGCCTTTATGCGATCCAAGAGCGATATCATGGAAGCCGGGGCCGGCGCCCTCAACACTTCTCCTTCCGGGGAGATGCCGGCCGGCACCACGGAGAGCCCTGCCACCCTTTCCACGACGAGGGGCACAGGCGCCGCTTCCCCGGAGAGCATGTCGGCCAGCCCAGGCGTTTCCGGCGGCAGGCCGAAGAGGTCGCCGACGGCGGGGTGGCGCGTGTTGGCATCCACGAGGATCACGCGTTCTCCCATCTCAGCCAGGGCAACGGCCACGTTGGCGGCCAGCTCGACCGCCACCTCTTCGTTGTCCACGGGGGTCGTCACCATTATTGTCCGAACCTCGCGGTGCCGGGCCTCGAACTGGAGCCGTGCGCCCAACATGCGGTAGCTCTCGGCAGCGCGGGAATCGGGGCTTGCCAGGACGACAAGGCGTTCCTCCGGGCCGGTGCCCACCGGCGCGCGGTGGGCGACGACAGCGCCCAACACAGGGGCACGGACCAGGCGCTCCAGATCGCGCTCATCCTGTACGGTAGAATCGAGGTACTCGAACGCCTGCACGACGAGCAGGGTGAGGAGGAGCCCGCCCACCGCCCCCATGAGCACGCGCAGGCGGAGCTGGCTCGCCATCGGGTAACCGGTCACCGCCGGCTCCACGATTTTGACCTGGTTGGTGGTGCTCTCCTGGAGCGAGGTGTAGAGCTGGGCCAAGGTCCGGTGGGCGTCGGTGAGGCGGGCGCGTTCCTGGGTGAGTTGGTTGACGAGGAAACGACGCTGCTCGCTCCGAGCCCGCCGGATCTCGAAGAGCCGGTTGCGCTCCTGGGTGATCTGGTCCTGGAGAAGCTGCTGGGTGGTGATGTCCTCGGCAGTCCGCAGGAGAGCCTCCAGTTGGCGGATGCGGATCTCGGTCGTGCGGATAAGCTCCTGGACAGTGGGGTCGGGGTTCTCCTCCTCGGCTTCGAGGGTAGCCAGCTCCTCCTCCAACTCGCGGATGCGGGTCTCGGAGGTGGCCACGATCTCCTGGAGGCGGGCAATTTCGCTCAGGATCTGCTCGCGCACCTGGGCCTTGGTGGAGGCCGCGGCGGCGCTGAGGCGCACGAGCATCTCGGCCGTGGCGTTGGCCACGTTGGCGGCCCGAACGGGGTCGGTGTCCTCGACGACGACGGTCAGAATCTGTGTCTCCCGGTCAGTCTTGATGGTGATCAGCTTCTTGAGCTGCTCGGGCGTCGTTTGCAGGCCCAACTCCCGGATGACGGCCTCCAGCACGGGGCGGGTGGTGGCCAGCTTGGCGTAGGTCTGCATGAGCTGGCTGCCCGTGCGCAGGGCGTTGAGGTCGGGGTTGGGGCTGTCAATGCCCGGCCCCACGATGAGCCGGGCGCGGGCCTCGTAGACGGCCGGCTGCTGTTTGGCCACCCAGTAGCTGGCTCCCCCGGCCAGAAGCGCGGCCAACACGAAGAGCCATGCCCACCGGACGAGCACGCGCACGTACCTGATGTCAACGCGCATGGGCTACTTGGCCCCCTTTCCCTGGAACACGGCCAGGACTGTGCGCGCCAGAATGTGCAGGTCGAACCAGAGGCTGCGGCGCTCGATGTAGGCGATGTCGAGGCGCAGGCGCTCGTCGAACTCCGTCTCCCCGCGGCCTTCGACTTGCCAGAGGCCCGTGATGCCGGGCATCACGTCCAGGCGCTCCGTCTGCCAGAGCTGGTAGGTGGAGCTGTCGAAGGAAGTGGGACGGGGCCCCACCAAGCTCATCTCGCCCTTGAGCACGTTGATCAGTTGGGGCAACTCGTCGATGCTCGTCTTGCGCAGGATGCGCCCCACACGGGTCACGCGGGGGTCGTTGGTGATCTTGAAATCGGGCCACTCCAGCTCGTTGAGGTGCATGAGCTCCTTCTTCATCTCCTCGGCGTTGGGGACCATGGTGCGGAACTTGTACATCCAGAAGCGACGCCCACCCCGTCCCGTGCGGAGCTGCTTGAAGAACACCGGGCCGCCCGGGGAGTCGAGCTTGATGAGAAGTGCCACGACTAGGAAGAGGGGAAGGATGAAGGGCAGGGCAACGGCGCACAGAATGACGTCCATCGCCCGCTTCAGCCGCAAATAGGCCGTGCCAGTAATTCGCCGGCGGTCCGGGTCGAACCGTTCGTACCACGGGCGGGCTGCTGTGGGACGCAGCTCAGCGGTGTACCGACGTGCTCTCGTCAGGTTCATGGTGCTCTCGTCTCCTGTCGTCAACTCACTCCGTCGAACTCAGCCG
This sequence comes from Ardenticatenaceae bacterium, assembly GCA_026989095.1. Lineage (GTDB taxonomy): Bacteria > Chloroflexota > Anaerolineae > Ardenticatenales > Ardenticatenaceae > WFWG01. Next base: position 965 of record JALSKA010000010.1, on the reverse strand, counting down.
GCCGACTGCCTCGGCCACCGGCTCGGGCGCGGGCGGCTCGCCGGTCGGCCCGGCGTCGGCGCGAGGAACCAGGTCGATCACGGCTTCGCGGCCTTGAACCCGGTTGGGCACCTCGGGAATAAGCTTCTGCTCCGCGCGGTGGACGATTTCGTCGAACGTCAACCCTTCGGCAGGAAAGGTGGCGGCGCCACACCGAAGGGTAATGCCCAAGTGTTGCCTGGCGTACTTTTGGAGCCGCTCCACAATGATGGGGGTCTGGTCTTGGTGGGCTTTGGGTGCCACGAGCACCAATTTGCCCTCCGGGCTGCGGTCCAGGAGAAAATCGGTGCGCCGAATGCGCCACGCCAGCAAGCGCGTGAGGGCCACAAGCTCGTAACGCCGGGCCAACAGGTGCAGGAGCTCACGGGCTGTCTGATGCACGACGGCTTGGCGGTCGCTCTTCTGCACCTCCACGACGACGACGCTCAGGGGGTAGTGCTCGCGCCGGGCATACTGCATTTCGCGCCGTATCCAAGCCTCGGCCTCCTGGGGGGTGTAGACGCTGTTGGGGGAATCTTCCAGGAGGAGGGCGCTCACCGTCTCCAAGAAGTCGGCCAAGCGCCGGCCCACGGCATGAGCCAGCCACAGGCTGAGCACCACACTGCCCACCTCGAAGAGAAAGATGTACGTCTCCGCCCCTCCCCAGACGGGCCTGGCATCGGCCACGCGCACGGCGATGTAGAGGGGCACGGCAACGGCCGAGTAGGCCGACAGGGAAAGCCGCGCCCACAGGGGGCCCACCAAGGCCACGACAACGGTTCCGGCCACGTACAAGTAGAGGACCGAGTGCAAGTTCAAGGCCGGCTCTCCGCCGATGTCCAAGCGCTCGACGTTGAAGAGGAAGGAGAGCCAGACAACCAGGGCGAGCGTGTACTGGTGCAGCCGGAGCATAGGGAACCTCTTTAGCATGTGCCTCTGACCATCTC
>JALSKA010000009.1 GCA_026989095.1 Ardenticatenaceae bacterium | reverse complement strand
AAGTCAAGGTCTACAGCCAATACTCTGTGCCCTTGTTTGGCGAGGTGAAAGGCAATTGTGGCCAACGCTGTTGAGCGCCCTACACCTCCTTTGAGAGAGTAGAAGGCGACTCTTGACGAAGACGTGTGTTCAGCCTCAGGAGTCATCAGTGGCGTTGTCCAATCCCCTTCCACTGCTAGCCGATCAACGAGCCAGACTTCGGGGCCATTGTCGCCGAAATCCAGCCGGATTTTGGGGACGTGTTCCCGTGCAATGTCGAGATGTGCCCACAAAATGAATTTGTCCCTCTGATGCGCGTGAGGCCCTATGCCCTCAACAACATCATGAACGAAGCTTTCCAGTTGAGCCTGAATTGACTTTTCATTGTGCCACTTCTCATCCACAATGAGGCCGATTCGTCCAAATAGGTCTCGGTTCACTACAACTGGTTGAATTTTAGAGAATAGGCTATCGTATTTTTTTATAATTTCACGAACTTTGGGCAAAATTTCATCAAAAGTTATGATATCCATCCATCTCTCCTAGCCTGTGTGATGATATTGTGCATCTGTTCTGCTTGTTGGCGACGCTGTTGGACAAGCCATCTGTTAATGTGGGCTTGATTCCAGTATCTTTGGCTCATGTTCCATCCATTGAAGGCGTTTAAGTTGGGTAGTTGGTAAATTCGGGCGTGGCGTCCTTGTTGTCCGAACTGAAAACTCTGGACATGTTGCGCAATAGTTGGCAGGTGTTGCCGCGGCACGTTCATTCCCTGAGCCTCCATCAGTGCCTTGATACCACATTCCACTGAAATACCATACAAGTGATCTGCATTTGCCCAGCGTTGGTTATGGTACAGGAGTTCGGCGTCCATCCAATGTCGCTCGTGGGCGTCAAGATAGTCGTCCATGGCAGGTGACTCCCTCAGCCCCAGGGGCTACAGCGGCATGTTCCCGTGCTTCTTGGGCGGGTTGGTGAGGCGTTTGTTCTGCAACATCTCCAGGGCGCTGATGATCTTGGGGCGCGTTTGGCGGGGCTCGATCACGTCGTCCACGTAGCCCCGGGCAGCGGCCACGTAGGGGTTGGCGAATCGCTCGCGGTATTCGGCCACCAGCTCGGCCCGCCGCTGTTCTGGGTCGTCGGCCTCGGCGAGTTCGCGGCGGAACACGATGTTGACGGCCCCCTCCGGCCCCATGACGGCGATTTCCGCCGACGGCCAGGCGTAGTTGATGTCCCCGCGCAGGTGTTTGCTGCTCATCACGTCGTAGGCGCCGCCGTAGGCCTTGCGCACGATGACGGTCACCTTGGGCACGGTGGCCTCGGCGTAGGCGAAGAGCAGCTTGGCCCCGTGGCGGATGATGCCCCCGTGCTCCTGGGCCACGCCGGGGAGGAAGCCGGGCACGTCCACCAGGGTGACGATGGGGATGTTGAAGCAGTCGCAGAAGCGCACGAAGCGGGCCGCCTTGGTGGAGCTGTTGATGTCCAACACACCGGCCAGCACGGCCGGCTGGTTGGCCACGATGCCCACAGCGCGCCCGTTGAACCGGGCGAAGCCGATAATGATATTGGGCGCGAAGTGCTCCTGCACCTCGAAGAACTCGCCCTCGTCCACGATGAGCCGGATGATCTCCTTCATGTCGTAGGGCTTGTTGGGGTTGTCGGGCACGATGGTGTCCAGCTCCTCCTCCATGCGCAGGGGGTCATCCAAGGGCGTCTGGTGAGGTGGGTCCTCCATGTTGTTTTGGGGGATGTAGGAGAGAAGCGTGCGGATCATTTCGAGGCACTGGACTTCGTTCTCGGCCGCGAAGTGGGCCACGCCGCTGGTTTGGTTGTGGACCATGGCGCCGCCCAGCTCCTCGAAAGTGACCTGCTCGTGGGTGACCGTTTTCACCACGTCGGGGCCGGTGACAAACATGTAGGCCGTGTTCTTGACCATGAAGATGAAGTCGGTGAGGGCCGGCGAGTAGACGGCACCGCCGGCACAGGGCCCCATGACGGCCGAGATCTGGGGGATGACGCCGCTGGCCAGCGTGTTGCGCAGGAAGATGTCGGCGTAGCCCCCCAAGCTCACCACGCCCTCCTGGATGCGTGCGCCCCCGGAGTCGAGCAGGCCGATGACGGGCGCGCCGTTCTGCATGGCCAAGTCCATGATCTTGCAGATCTTGTCGGCGTGGGCGCGCCCCAACGAGCCGCCGAAGACGGTGAAATCCTGGCTGTAGACGTAGACCAGCCGGCCGTCCACAGTGCCATATCCCGTCACCACGCCGTCGCCGGGAATGCGTTTGCTGGCCATGCCGAAGTTGGTTTCCGTGTGCTCGACCAACATGTCGATCTCCTGGAAGGAGTTGTCGTCGAGCAGCAACTCGAGGCGCTCGCGGGCCGTGAGCTTGCCCGCCTTGTGCTGCCGTTCGATGCGCTCGCGGCCGCCGCCCAAGCGGGCTTGGGCCTTGCGCCGCCGGAGTTCCTCGATTTTGGGATCGGGTGGTGTCATGATGCCTCCTCTTTTGCCCCAAGCTCGCGGATGGGCACGCCGCCCACGAAGGCCCCGGCCGGCACGTCGCGGTTCACCAAGCTCATGGCCGAGACCGTGGCCCCGTCGCCGATGACCACGCCCGGCAGGATCGTGCAATTGGCGCCGATGCTCACGTCGCGCCCGATGACGACGGGGCCCTTGCGCCACTCGCCGACCGTGAATTCGTGGGCCAACACGACCGTATTGTAGCCGATGATGGTGTTGTCGCCAATGGTTATGAGCTCGGGGAAGAAGATGTCGAAGACCACGGCCAGCCCCACGGAGACGTGTCGGCCCACCTTCATGCCGGTCAGGCGCAGGAGGACTCGCTTGAGGGCCAAGGACGGGCAGTAGCGGGCGGCATAAATCCACGCGAAGTTCCACATCACCCGCAGGGGGTGAACGGTCTTCCACCAATAGCTGAGCGCGTTTTCCCGTCCCAGGGAGGGGGAGATGAAGAGGCGCTCCTGTCGGCGCGTGGTGGGTGGCTTGCCCGTGTGCCCCATACGCCCTCCCAGCCTTCAGAGGGCGTGGCCCACTTCCCTGAGCACGTTCCGCGCGATGACCAGCCGCTGGATTTCGCTGGTCCCCTCATAGATCTCGGTGATCTTGGCGTCACGGAAATAGCGCTCGATGGGCAACTCCTTGGAGTATCCCATGCCCCCGTGAATCTGCACGGCCTGGTGGGTGACCCACATGGCCGTTTCACTGGCGAAGAGCTTGGCCATGCTGGCCAGCTTGGTGTACCGCTCGCCCGTCTTCTTGCTGCGCTCCTTGGCCAAGGCCGCGTTGAGCGTCAAGAGGCGGGCGGCCTCGATGCGCGTGGCCATGTCGGCCAGCTTGAACTGGATGGCCTGGAATTCGGCGATGGGGCGGCCAAAGGCGTAGCGCTCCTTGGCGTAGCGCGCGCTGGCCTCGTAGGCTGCCTGGGCGATGCCCACGGCTTGGGCGGCAATGCCGATGCGGCCGGCGTCCAGCACGCTCATGGCGATCTTGAACCCCTCGCCCTCGGCGCCCAAGCGGTTCTCGGCCGGGCAGCGGTACCCCTCGTAGAGGCACTCGCACGTGGCGCTGGCGCGGATGCCCAGTTTGGGCTCCACCTTGCCGCGCACGAAGCCGGGCCGGTCGGTCTCGATCACGAAGGCGGTGATGCCCCGGTGACGGGGGTGTGCCTCGGGGTCGGTGACGGCGAAGAGCACGATGGCATCGGCCACCGGCCCGTTGGTGACCCAGCTTTTGCGCCCCTCGATCACGTACACGTCCCCCTCCCGGACGGCGCGGGTGCGCATTCCGGCCGCGTCCGAGCCGCTGCCCGGCTCGGTGAGGCTGTAGGCGCCGATCCACTGCCCACTGGCGACGGGCACCAGGAACTTCTGCTTCTGGGCCTCCGTGCCGAAGTGGAGCAAGCCGTGGCAGAAGAGAGAGTTGCAAACTGACATGATAGTGCCGTGGGCCGCGTCGGCCCTGCTGATCTCCTCGAGGGCGAGCACGTAGGCCACGGTGTCGAGCCCGGCGCCGCCGTATTCCTCGGGCACCTCGATGCCCATCAGCCCCAATTCGCCCATCTTGCGCACCGTCTCCAAGGGGAATTCGCCGCTCTCGTCGTACTTGGCTGCCACGGGGGCGATCTCCTGCTGGGCGAACTCGCGGGCCACGTCCCGGATCATGCGCTGCTCTGCGGTGAGCGAGAAGTCCATAGTCGGCCTCCGTCTACCCTCCTTCGGGTTTGTGATGTGCGGTTGATCGGCCCTTGGGGCCGTCTGCCGGGATTATACCAAACTTCGGCGAAAGCTGAAACGGCCGAGGCGCCATCCCTGTGGAGGAGAACAGCGGGAAAAGGGGTGAGGTGTGCCGGAACCACACAGTGGCGTGGGGGTTACTCCGGGCCGGAGGAGGCCAACTCCTCGATCACCGGCTTCAGCCGGTGCCACGTCTGCTCCAACAACTCGGGAATGGTGCGCACTTGGTTGAGCACGGTCATGTAGTTGGTGTCGCCGTTCCAGCGGGGCACCACGTGCATGTGGAGGTGGCCCAACACGCCGGCGCCTGCGGCCGTGCCCACGTTCATGCCCACGTTGAAGCCGTCGGGCCGGGAGCTCTGCCGCAGGGCGCGGATGCTGAGCTCCACGAGATCGATGAGCTCGAGCCGTTCTTCGGGCGTGAGCTCGTGGAGCTCGGCCACGTGGCGGTAGGGCAGGACCATCAGGTGGCCGTTGTTGTAGGGGTATTTGTTCAGGATGATGAAGCAGCGCGTGCCGCGGTGGAGGATGTGGCCGGCCTTGTCGTCGCCGGCCCTCAGCGCTCGGCAGAAGGGGCATCCGGGTTTCTTCTCCGACACGATGTACTCCATTCGCCAAGGGCTCCACAGGTGTTCCACGGGCTTCCAACCTCCGCTTGTGCTCCGGCTGATCACCCGGTGTAGACCTCCGGGTTCACGCAGTGGGGCAGCGGCTCGCCCCGCAGGCCGGCCAGGAGGTTCGCCACGGCCATCTCGGCCATGCGAGTGCGGGTGCGCACGGTGGCCGAGCCGATGTGAGGGGTGATCAGCACCCGCTCCTGGGCCATAAGAGGGTGATCGGCCGGCAGGGGTTCTGGCTCAGTCACGTCCAGGCCGGCGCCGCCCAAGTGGCCGTCCCGAACGGCGTCCAGCAGGGCCTTATGGTCCACGATGCCGCCCCGGGCCGTGTTGATCAGGATGGCACCCGGCTTCATGAGCGCGAAGGCACGGGCGTCGAAGAGGTGTCGTGTGGCCGGGGTGAGAGGGCAGTGAATGCTCACCACGTCGCTCTCGCGCAGCAGGGTCTCGAAATCGGCGTAGGTGGCGCCCACGCCGGCGGCCACGGCGGGTTTTTCCCTGGGCCCGGTGTAGAGGAGCCGCATCCCGAAGCCCGCAGCCCGCCTGGCCACGGCGGCCCCGATGCGCCCGAGCCCCACGATGCCCAGCGTGGCCCCGTGGAGCTCCAGCCCCAGCAGGCCCATTGGGTCCCACGTCGTCCACCGGCCGGCCTCGATGAAGCGCACGCCGTCCAGCACACGCCGCGCCGTGGCCAAGATGAGCGCCCACGTGAGGTCGGCCGTGGCCTCGGTCAGCACGCCGGGCGTGTGGCCCACGGGGATGCCCCGCGCCGTGGCCGCGGCCACGTCTATGTTGTCGTATCCCACGGCCATCTGGCTGATGACCCGTAGCCTCGGGGCGGAGGCAATGAGCTCGGCGTCCACGCGGTCGGTGAGCAAGCAGAGGAGCCCGTCACACGGGGCCACGTGCCGGCGGAGTTCCTGGTAGGGCGGCGGCTGTGGGCCCGGCCACACCTCCACGGTGGCCTCACGTCGTAGGCGGCCGAGGGCGCTCTGGGGAATGGGACGGGTGACGAACACCTTGTTCATGGTGGGGGCCTTGTCCGTGTTTGGCCTTTATTTTACGCGATTCCCGGGGGAGGCCAAAAGCGGCCGACGCCAATGAAAAAGGCCCGGCGTAGTCACCGGGCCGCCCGAGAAGGTGCCCCCGGCAGGACTCGAACCTGCGCACCTGGCTCCGGAGGCCAGTGCTCTATCCTCTGAGCTACGGGGGCTCGCCTGCCCCCAATTATACCTCGGCCGCGATTTTTCGCAAAGTTTCCCTTCTGGTGTAGAATCTCACACGCGCCGTTCGGGTCCGACGCAGGTGGGCCCGTCCGCAGGAGAAGCTTTCCGCACCGCTGAGAGGAACACGTGCTGCCCCCAGTGGTTCAGCCGGTCCTCGTGGTTGGGGACCTGATGCTCGACGAATACCTGATCGGCCGGGCCACTCGCCTCTCGCGGGAGGCGCCCGTGCCGGTGCTGGAACGCACACGCCGTCACGTGGTGCCGGGAGGGGCCGCCAACCCGGCAGTGAACATCGCGCGCCTGGAGGGGCACGCTGTGGCCGTTGGGGTCATCGGCGACGATCCGGCCGGCCAGGAGCTGGAGCACGCCCTCCGCACGGCCGGGGTGAACACGGATGGCCTTGTGGTGGATCCTTCCCGCCCTACCACCACCAAGACCCGCATTCTTGCCGAGGGGAGCTTCGTTCACGGCCAGCACCTGGCCCGCATCGATTACGTGGACCGGCGTCCCCTCGACGGCGCCGTGGAGGCCGCCCTGCTGGAGCGCCTCTCGCGCCTGGCACCAGGGGCCGGGGCCGTGGTGGTGAGCAACTACCGCAACGGCGTGGTGACCGACGGGCTCATCGCCCACTGTGTGGCCCTGCGGGAACGGTGTGGCCTGCCGCTGTTGGTGGACTCCCAAGGAGGGCTGAGCCGTTTTCGCGGCTTCGACCTGGTCAAGTGCAACCGGGCCGAGGCCGAGGCCGAGCTGGGCGAGCCGTTGCGCCCGGCAGGGGAGGGGCGTGCAGCCCAGTTGGCGGCCTTGCGCACCCGCTGCCGCGCCGGCGCCGTCGTGGTCACGCTGGGGGAGGAGGGCATTGCGTGGTTGGACGGAGAGGGCTACGGCGAGTGGCCCCCGCCGCGCCGTGCAACGGTCTTCGACGTGACTGGAGCAGGAGATACGGTCATGGCCGTGTTGGCCCTGGCGCTGTTGGCCGGTTTGCCCCTCACCCGGGCGTGCTGGCTGGCCAACGTGGCCGCCGGCCTTGTGCTCCAAGTGCTGGGCAACTACGCCCCTACCCGCGCCGAACTGGCCGCCCAGGCGGCCTTGCACGCCGCTGAGGAGCCCCGCTGCCCATGAGCCGCCTGCTGACTTGGGAGGCTGCCCTTGAGGAGCGCCGCCGACTCCGCCGGGCAGGCCGCACGCTCGTCTTCACCAACGGCTGTTTCGACGTGCTCCACGTGGGCCACGTGCACACGCTGGAAGAGGCCGCCCGCCGGGGAGATGTGCTCTGGGTGGGCGTCAATGATGATGAGAGCGTGCGTTTATTGAAGGGGGGACAACGCCCGTTCGTGCCTTGGGAGGAGCGGGCGCGGATCCTGGCCGCGCTGCGGGCCGTAGACGGTGTGCTCCCCCTGGTGCACGTCACTGCGGCCATTATGCTGGCCGCCCTCCGCCCCGATGTCTACGTCAAGGGGGGCGACTACTCGCCGGCCACGCTGCCCGAAATGGGCGTAGTTCGGGCCCTGGGCATCCGGTTGGTCCTGGTGCCCCCTGTGCCGGGCCGTTCGAGCAGCGCGCTGGTCGAACACATCGTGCGCCGGCAACGAAGCAAGACGTTGAGTGACCTAACATGACTGTGGACACATCGCCACTCGGCCAGCTGGAGGAGCAGGGGCGCCCGGTGCCCCAACGCCGTCACATCGCGCGGGCTGCCGGCATCATCAGCCTGGGCAACGTGGCCAGCCGGGTGCTGGGCCTGGTGCGCGAGACGGTCTTCGCCAACCAGTTCGGCAGCAGCGGGGCCTACAGCGCCTTCGTGGCCGCCTCGGCCATCCCCATGATGATTTACGACATGCTGATCGGCGGCCTGCTCAGCTCGGCCCTGGTGCCCGTCTTCAGCGAGCACCGTGAGCGGCGCGACGAGCTGTGGCGCCTGGTGAGCGTGGTCCTGAGCGCCACGGCTGCCGTGGTGGCCCTGCTGGTGGTGGTGCTGGAGCTGACGGCCTCTTGGCTGGCAGCCCTGCTGGTGAGCGGGTTCGACGCCGAGCTCCAGGCCCTCACCGCGCGCCTGATCCGGTTGGTCACGCCGGCCGTGCTCCTGCTCGGCGTGAGCGGCGTGCTGACGGGGCTCCTCTACGCCCTCAAGCGGTTCACCTTCGCGGCCTTCGGCGCGGCGGTCTACAACTTGGGGCTGATCGTGGGCGCCGTGCTCTTCTCCCGCCTCTTCGACGGCCCCGAGCGCATCTACGGGCTGGCGCTGGGCATGTTGGCCGGCGCCTTGGGGCAAGTGCTCATCCTGCTGCCCGACCTGCGCGATCAGCGCCTGGCCTTGCTCTTCGACTGGCATCACCCGGCCCTGCGGCGCATCGTGCGCCTGTACGTGCCCGTGGCCCTGGGCTTTCTGGTGAGCCACTTGGGCATCGTGATCGACCGCAGCCTGGCCTCGACGACGGGGGAGCAGAGCATCGGGTGGATGCGGTATGCCACCACGCTCATCCAGTTTCCCTTGGGCTTGGTGGCCACGGCCGTCTCCTTGGCCGTGCTCCCCAACCTCTCCCACCTGGCGGCCACCGAGGCGCGTGACGGCTACCGGGAGACGCTGCGCACCGGCGTGCGCATGGTGATCGTGCTCATCGTGCCGGCGGCCGTGGGGCTCTTCGTGTTGGCCACCCCTATCGTGGCCCTGCTCTTCGAGCACGGCGAGTTCACGCCCGTGGACACACTCTGGACAGCCCGGGCCCTGCGCCTCTACCTCATCGGCCTGGTCTTCGCGGCCGTGGACCAGGTGCTCGTCTTCGGGTATTATGCTCGCCAGAACACGATGGTGCCGGCCGCCGTGGGCGCCGTGGCCGTGGGCATCTACCTGGCCGTGGCCCTGCCCCTCGTGCGGGTGTTGGGCATGTTGGCCCTCGTGTTGGCCAACTCGGTCCAGTGGGTGGGCCACGCCCTCATCATGCTCTGGTTGACCCGCCGGGCCGTGGGCGCTCAGGTGTTGGCGGGGCTCGTGCCGATGGCCGGCAGGACGGCAGTGGCCTCGCTCCTCATGGGAGTGGCGGTTGCGGCCACGCTGGTGTGGCTCGAGGGGATGGTCGTCGCCGGCCTCGTCGGCCGGCTGGTGGCCGTGGCCGTGCCGGCGCTCGTGGGCGTGGGCGTGTACGCCCTGCTCGCCGCGCTCCTGGGGCTCGAGGAGGCCCGGGCCGTGGCCCATCTCCTGGCTGGGCGCCTGCGCCGGCGCGGGACGTGAGCCCGGGCTGAGCATCACTCCGGGGGGCGGAGGAAGCGCCCCATGATCAGGTTGTCGGTGTACCTCCCACCGGGCAATTTGATGGCCCGCCGTTGTCGCACCTCCACCTGAAACCCCAACTGCTCGTAGAGCCGGCGGGCGCGCACGTTGCTGGCGAAGACCTCCAACTCGGCCTTCTCGTAGCCGCTCTCCTGGCACCACCTCAGCAGAGCGCGCATCATCCAATAGCCGAGCCGGCGCCCTTGGGCCCACGGCAAAACCCAGAGGCTCAGCGTGGCCACGTGGCGGTCCTTCCGGCCGAAGCGCCCGGGCCGGGCTGAGGCGAGCCCGGCGAACTGGCCTTCGACCTCCGCCAACACGTACAGGTAGCCGGGCCTGTTGAGCGTGCGCATGTACCGGTCGGCCGCGCGGCCCACGTTGACGTGTTCCACACCCAAGTTGACATCCTCCCGCGAGAGGCGGGCCAAGCCGGCCGCGGCCCGCCACACGTCCCGCCGGTGCATGGGATACAGCACGCCTGTGCTCCCGTCGCTGAGCTCCACGTGTAGAGGCCACTCCATCGCCACGCCCCCTCATTCTTCGAGGATCACGTCGAAGAGCAACATGGCGAGGGTGAAGAAGAGCACGTCGAAGGTGACCAGCAGGCCCAGCCAGTGGCGGGCCTCCTCGAGGAGCGAGCGGCGGGCGAAGGCAGTGCTGCTGGCCTTCACGGCCGCAATGACCACCGGCACGAAGATGGGCAGCACCAGCACCGGCAGGAGCACGTCGCGCAGGCGCGTGTTCACACTCATGGCGGCGAAGACGGTGCCAATGATGGCGAAGCCCAAGGTGCCCAGGAAGAGGGGCACGGCTAGGGGCCAGACGGGCACGGCAACGTTGAAGAGGGCGGCGAAGAGGGGAAGCGTCACGGCCTCCACGCTGGCGATGAAGGCCAAGTTGCCGATCAGTTTGCCCAGGTAGATGGCACTGCGGTCCACCGGCGCCATCATGAGGCCGGCCAAATTGCCTTGGTCCTGTTCGCGGGCGAAGCTGCGGTTGACCCCCAGAAGCCCGGCGAAGATGAAGGTCACCCACAGCAGTCCAGGGGCCACCTCGACGCGGTTCACCGACGAGAGCTCCAGGGCGAAGTTGAAGATGAGGATGGTCAGCAGCGCGAAGACCGCCATGATGCTGAAGATTTCCCGCGAACGCCACTCGCTCACCAGGTCCTTCCAGGCGATGAGCCACGCCTTGCGCAAGTAGGCCCTCACGATGGTTCCTCCACGTAAGTGCGGTAGACGGCCTGCCACTCCTCGGTCGAGAGAGCCTGCCGGGGGGAGTCGAAGACGAGGCGGCCCCGGTGCAGGATGACGGCGCGGTCGCACAAGGCCAGGCCCTGCTCCAAGTTGTGGGTGGCCATGAGAATGGTGTGGCCTTCGCGGGCCATCTGGCCGAGGAGGCGGGTGAGCCACGCCGTGGCGCCGGCGTCCAAGCCCGTGTAGGGCTCGTCCAGCAGCAAAATCAGGGGGGAGTGGAGCAGCGCGCGGGCGATGGTGAGCCGCTGGACCATGCCCCGCGAGAAGGTGCGCACGGGATCGTGGAGCCGCTTGACGAGCCCCACCCGTTCGGCCAGGGCACGGATGCGTGCTTCCGCGTCCGGCACGTCGTAGAGGTGGGCGTAGAGGCGCAAGTTCTCGGCCGCGGTGAGGTCGGGGTAGAGGAAGCTGCGGTGGGAGACCAGGCCGATGTGACGGCGGGCTTCGGTCCAATCGCCGGTGAGCGGGTGTCCTTGGAGGCGCACGGTGCCCCGCGAGGGGCGCACCAGCGTGGCGATGATGTGGATCAGCGTCGTCTTCCCGGCCCCGTTGGGGCCAAAGAGGGTGACCCATTCTCCTTGGGCCACCCTCATGGTGACGCCCCGCAGGGCCCGGCGCAGGCCGTAATTCTTGTGGAGGTCTTCAACCTCAATGAGGGGCGGCGCTGTCATGAGTTGGACCGCGCAACATCACGTGGGGGAGGAGGATGTGGCCTGGCGGGCCCGCTCCACTGCGCGCTCGATCCACGCCTCCCACGTCTGTTCTGCCGCCTCCGTCGGCGCGATCTCGGCCTCCCCTTCCTGGAGTTCGTCCAGCCGGCGCAGCACCTCCACGGCCCGCGCGCGGTAGAGGGCATCCAGCCGGCGGAAGTCCTCCTCGCCGATCTTGCCCATCTGCAGGTCCATCTGCAGGTCGTGGAGCGCGGCCAGCAGGGCGTCGCGCTGGAAGAGCAGCTCTGCCAGCTCCTCGGTGCTTGTGTCCGTCGGGTCTGGAAGCCACGGCTCGGCGCTCGGCTGCCGGCCGGCCCGCAGAATGGGCCGGACCACGTACCCCACGAGCCCGGCGAGCAGGCCCAAGCCGACCAGCACGGAAACCCACGTCTCCACCGTTCTTCCCCCTTTCCCGGCTCACGCCTGCGACGTGCCCAACAGCGACCGGCGGGACGCCTCGCGGGCGCGCAGGCGCTCCAGGATGCGCTCCTCGCGCGGGTCAGGCCACATAGCCACCCACGTGCCGAAGAGCAAGAGCAGACTGCCAGCCCACACCCAGGCGACCAGCGGGTTGATGAAGATCTTGAACGTGGCCGAGCCATCCCGGTTCACGCCCGTGAGCACCACGTAGAAGTCCTCGAAGAGGGAGGACCGCACGGCCACCTCGGTCTCCCGTTGGCCGCCGGGCACTTTGAAGTAGTAGTCCAGGGAGGGCACCAGGGTGCCCAGGAAGCGCTCTCCCTTCCAGAGGTGGAGGGGGGTAGCCACGCGCTCTTTGATCTGGTCGCGGGACCCCTCGGCCTCCAGGAACTGGACCGTGTACTCGCCCACGTGGGTGCGTTCGCCCGGCGCCAGGGTGATGTCCACCACCTGCTCGTAGAACTTGGAGCCGATGACGCCAATGGTGAGCAGGAGCACGCCCAAGTGAACGATGTACCCGCCGTAGCGCCGGCGGTTTTTGGCAATGAGCTCGAAGAAGGCCGCCACCGGGTGAGAGCCGCTGCGCGCGCGCTGGGCCCGCCACCCGCGCCAGAACTCCAGGATGTGGCCGGCGGTCGCAAAGCCCACCACCCCGTAGGCCACCACCACGATCCACCGGCGCACGCCCACCAGCCACAGCACGACCATGAGCACCAGGGCGAAGATGATGGGCGGGATCACGTGGCGCTTGGCGTGAGTCCACGAGGTGCGGCGCCAGGGCAGCAGGGGCCCAATGCCCATCAGGGCCAACATGACCAGCAGCAGGGGACCGGCCACCATGTTGAAGAAGGGCGGTCCCACGAAGATGCGCCGGCCGGTGACCAGCTCGCTGATGATGGGGTACATCGTGCCCCAGAAGACGGTGAACCAGATGCCCAGGAACAGGATGTTGTTGACCAAGAACGCGGCTTCCCGGGAGAGCGGGGCGTCCAGCTCACGTTCGCTCTTCAGCAGGGGAAGCCGGTCGTAGAGGAGCATGAAGGAGCCCAACAGCGTGATGGCAATGAAGACCAGGAAGTAGACGCCGATGCTGCTCACCGCGAAGGCGTGGATCGAGTCGAGCACCCCGCTGCGCGTCAAGAACGTGCCGAAGATGGAGAGCACGAAGGCCAAGATGATGAGCAGCATGTTCCAGACCTTGAACATGCCCCGCTGTTCTTGCACCATCACCGAGTGGAGGAATGCTGTGCCGATGAGCCAGGGCATCAGGGAAGCGTTCTCCACCGGGTCCCACGCCCAGTAGCCGCCCCAGCCCAGCTCGTTGTAGGCCCACCAGCCGCCCAACAACATGCCCAGCCCCAGGAACATCCACGCGATGAGGGTCCAGCGGCGGGAGAGGCGTACCCACGTGGCCCCGGTGCGGCCGCTGAGCAGGGCCGCCATGGCGAAGGCGTAGGGCACGGTGAAGCCCACGAACCCGGCGTAGAGGTTCGGCGGGTGCATGATCATGGCCGGGTGCTGGAGCAGTGGGTTGAGCCCCTGTCCGTCCACGGGCACGAAGTCGAGCCGCCTGAAGGGAGGGGCCGAGAAGTTCAGCACGACGAGGAAGAAGACCATCACGAAGTTCATCACTGAAAGCACGTAGGGCATCAGCTCCGGCGCGTCGTCCCGGTGGACCCACATCACCCCCAAGGTGTAGAGGGAGAGGAGCAGCACCCAGAAGAGCAGAGACCCTTCCTGCCCGCCCCAAATGCCCGTGATGGTGTAGAAGAGGGGCTGTCCGATGCTGGTCTGGCGGGCCACGTACTCCACGTTGAAGTCCTGCACGATGAGCAAGTACTCGAGGGCCAGAAAGGCCACCGCGTTCAAGATGGCAATGCCGATGGTCGCCCGCCGGCCGCTGGCGATGAGCTCGGGGAGCCGGCGGCGCGCCCCGAAGAAGAGGGCCAGCGTGGCGTAGACGCTCAGGGCCAACGCCCCCAAGAGGCTGAGGTAACCGATGTTGCTCATTGCTCCTCCTGTGTTCGCTTACCCTGACGAAGGAATCAACGAGGGATCGATGGGCATGGGGTTGGACTTGGGCTGAGTGCCCGGCTCGATGGCCTCCTCGTACTTGGAGGGGCATTTGACCAGGATGAGGTCGGCCTCGAAGACGCCGTTCTCGTTCAGCCGCCCCTCGACGATCACGCTCTCGCTCTTCATGAAGAGGTCGGGCATCACATCACGGTAGACGACCGGCACCCGACGGCCGGCCTCGTCCACCAGGTCGAAGGTGAGCACGATGTTCTGGGTGTCGTACTTCACCGATTCCTTGTCCACGACGGCGTTGATGCGGAGGCCCTTGCCCACCAGGCGGTCGCCCTGGGAGAGAGCTTCCTCCAGAGTAATGTAGTAGTTGCTCGCGCTGAGCAGGCCGTTGACGATCAGGGCTGCGATGGAGACCAAGGCCACGACGCCGCCGATCACGAACTTCAGCTTGCGTTTGGGTATCGGGCCGATCTTGGGCTGATCGTATGTGATGGTGGTCACGGTTCTCCCCCTGCTCTTGCCTTGACCGTTTGTGCCATTTTTCTCAAGCTGCCAAGATTATAGCCATGCGTGGGGTTTTTCCAAACCTCATCGGGTTGGTGACGGGCCAGAGCCCGGTTCGCCTGCCGGTGGCGACACGTTCGACATCCGTTCAAAAGCGCGTAGAATACACGTTTGTGTACACCGCCGATCCTGTGAGACACGCGGAGCACGCCCGGTGCGCGGACGCCTTTCCAGCTTGGTCAAAATTGCCGTGAGCTTGGGCCTGATGGGCCTGCTGATCCGCGCGGTGGGGTGGCAGGAGACGTGGCACGCCCTGCGCCAGGCCCGCCTCCTACCCCTTGCCGGCGCGGCCGGGCTCTACATGCTCACGCTCCTCGTGCGCGCCGTTCGCTGGCGCATTCTGCTGGGCGCCCAAGGCATCTCCGCTTCCACGCGGCGCCTGGCCTATCTCTACTTCGTGGGCTCCTTCTTCAACATGGTTCTGCCCAGCGGCGTCGGCGGCGATGTGGTCAAGGTCTACGAGCTGAGCCGCTCCGGCGCCGGCACGTTGCCCCACGTCGAGGCCCGCGTGACCAGCAGCGTCATCGCCGACCGGGCCAGCGGCCTTGTCGTGCTCTTCATCATGGGCGTGGCCGTGATGCCGTGGGCCTCTGACCGCCTCTCCCCGGCCGTTATCTGGGGGTTGGCTCTCCTGACCGCGGGCAGTTTAGCCGGGCTGGCCGTGCTCCTGAACCGCCGGTGGCGCGTGTGGGTTGAAGAGCGCGTTCCCGGCCTCTCGTGGTTGGTGCGCCGCCGGGGGCTCCGGGCGCTCTACGCCTCGCTCGACGCCTATTCCCGGCCCGTGTTGGGGCGGGCAGCTCTCGCCTCGCTGGTCTTCAACGGGCTCATCATCCTGGTGAACGTGGCCCTTGGCCTTGCCTTCCGGCTGGAGGTGCCCTTGCGGTACTACGTGGTCTTCGTGCCCATCATCTCGTTTCTCCTCGTCCTGCCGGTCTCGATCAACGGCTTGGGCGTGCGCGAGGGCGGCTATGTGGCCCTCTTCGGCCAAGTGGGCGTGCCCCGGGAGAGCGCGTTGGCCATGTCCCTGGCCTTTTACGCCATCACCCTGTTGGCCGGCCTCATCGGGGGGCTGCTGTACACCATGAACAACCTTTTCTCCTTGGGGCGCTCCAAGGCCGTCCAACAGGCCGATGTGGAGGTCTCTCAGTAACATGGGGGTGATACACGGGGCCGAGACCCGGCCCGGCCAGAGCGTTCGCGAAGCCCTCCTCGTCGCCGGCCGCCCGTGGCACCACGTGCTCCTGCCGGCGGCCGGCTTCCTGGCGGCCTTCGTTCTCTTCGCGGCCACGCTGGTGTCCGGCGTGCTCAGCGGCGACTCCGGCGAGTTCGCCTACCAGCCGCTCGTCCTGGGCATTCCCCACCCGAACGGCTATCCCTTCTACCTGCTCACCGGCGCCCTCTGGCAGCGCCTGGTGCCCTTTGGCGAGCCGGCGTGGAAGATGAACCTCTTCAGCGCCTTCTGGGGAGCCCTGGCCGTGGCCTGGCTGGTGGCCTGGCTCAGGCGAGCTCTGCCCGCCTGGGGTGCGGCCCTGGTGGCCGGACTGGCCCTTGCCCTCTGGCCCGACTTCTGGAGGTACAGCACGGCCGCGGCCGTCTACAGCCTCCACGCCTTCTTCCTCGTGGTGACCCTCGAACGCCTGCACGCTTGGTGGGAGCGCCTTGCGGAAGGGAAGCCCTCGGCGCGCGCGGCCCAGACGTTCTTCCTGGCTGCCGGCCTGGGCGCGAGCAATCACCTCACCTTCAACATCTTCCTGCTGGCCCTGTCCCCTCTCGTGGTGGCCCTGCTCCGCGCCGAGGTTCGGCGGGGTGGGCTTCCCCGCCTGATGCGGCTCGCGTGGCCCCTGGGCGTGGGCGCGCTGAGCTACGCCTACTTGCCCTGGCGCGCGTGGGCCCTCGGCCGGCCCGACCCCGCGTTCCCGGAGCTGCCCGGCCTCACGCCGGCCGTGGCGCGGGGGCTGATCAGCCCCTTCTACCGACCAGGCCTGGCCGGCTTCCTGGACTACGTGCTGGGGCGCTCCTTGCTCACCGACCTGAGCGCCGGCTGGGCCGACGTGCCTCCCCTCTGGTGGGAGCAGGTCTGGAGACCCTTGGGCCCCGGGTGGCTGCTCCTGGCCTTCGTGGGCCTCCTCGCCCTCTGGCGCTGGCACAGGGGGATAACGCTGACCCTCATGACGGTCTACGCCCTCAGCGGCACCTTGGCGCTCAAATACTGGCGGGACTTCGCGGCCAACCAGGAAGTGGCCCACGTGGAGGGCCACTTGATGGCCGTTCACGTCATCCACGTGCTCCTCATCGCCGTGGGATCGGCCGCCATCTGGTCGTGGGGGCGCGCCTCGGCCTCGTCGGCGGGGCGCCTGGCCGCGGCCGGCCTGCCGTTGCTCCTCTTCGTGCCCCAGGCGTTCGCCCTGGCGGCACGTCCCCCGGCGGCCGATCAGGAGGAGAGCCCGGCCATTCAAGCCTACTGGGACGAGGCCCTGGCCCAACCCCTGGCGCCGGGAGCCGGCCTCATGGCCCACTGGGGCGACCTCACGCCCTTCTGGTACCAACAGCACGCCCTGGGCCGGCGCCCGGACCTGGTCGGCCTCTTCCCGCCGAGCGCCGAGCTGGCCGAGGTGTGGCTGCGCGCTGGCCGTCCCCTCTACCTGGCGGGCCCCCTGCTCGACTGGGGCGCCGACGTGCCGGCCCGCTTCCGCCTGGTGCCCGACGGGCTCTTCGTGCGCGTCGAATTGCCCGGCGAGACGCCCACCGTGCCCGAGGATGGCCCTCGCTTCGGCGATGCCCGGCTGGTGGCCCACGAGGTGCCCCAGACGTGGCGCGAGGGCCAATTCGTGGCCCTCACGCTGCGCTGGGTTGCCGAGGCGCCGGTCCCCCGGGACATGCTTCTGGCCCTGCGCCTGCGCGGCGAGGACGGCCGTGTGGTGGCCGAGTGGCACCGCCGCTTCGCCAGCCTCTGGGACCCGCGCGCTACCCTGCCCACCGGCCAGGAGGTGATCAGCAGGCCCCGCCTGCCTGTCCCCTGGGGGCTGCCGGCCGGAACGTACACCCTGGAAATGGACCTGTTCGACCCGGCCACAGGCGAGACGTGGCCGGGCATCGACGAGCAAGGAGCTGCGGTCACGTGGCCCATCTCCGTGGAGGCGGCGGAGAAGGGGCCGGCCCCCCGCGAGCTGAGGGCCCACGGGTTCCAGGGCATGGCGCTGTGGAGGACGCTCCGGCTCGTGGGCGCCGAGGTGCGGGGCGACACCTTCTACCCCGGCCAAGAGCTCCCCGTCACCCTCACGTGGCTCTCCGTGGGGCGAAGGCCCCGCCAATACACCGTGCAGCTTCGGCTCGTGCCGGCCGACGGCGGCGCGGACGCGCAGGTGTGGGAGGTGCCCCTGGAGGCCGGCGGCCGCTGGCCGGACGACACGGTGACCGACGTTCGCCGCCAGGTTGTGCGCTTGCGCCTGGCTCCCTCCGTTCGCGCCGGGCCGTATCGCCTGGTGCTGGCCCTGTTGCGCGACGGCAGGGTGGAGACAGGCCGCACCGGCCTGTGGCGGCGAGCGCAGGACGTGCCCCTGGCCGATGTGATCGTGGCCGAGTACGAGCGTCTCCCCCATCTCCCCGACGGCGCACGCCCGTTGAACGCCACCTTCGGGGACATCGTCGAGCTGCTGGGCTACGAGTGGCGCGGCCGGCGCGAGGTGACCTTGTACTGGCGCGCTCGGAGAGAGGTGCCGCTGAACCTGAGCGTCTTCGTCCACCTGATCGACGAGGACGGCCGGGTCGTGGCCCAGGCCGATCACGTGCCCCAGGCCGGCCGGGCGCCCACTTCCGGCTGGTGGCCCGGCACCGTCATCCCCGACCCCTTCGCCCTGCCGGTTGCCCCGGAGCCCGGCTGGCGCCTGCGCGTGGGGCTCTACGACCCGGTGAGCGGAGCCCGGTTGCCCTTGGGCGGCGGCGATTGGGTGGAGCTTCCCCTGGGGGCGGAGCGTGAGTCGCCCTGAAGGCCGTTGGCCGTGGCGAACAGCGCTGGTGGTTGTGCTCCTAACCCTCCCGGCCCTCTGGCCCTTGGGCCGTCCGGGATACTGGCGCAGTGACGACGGCCTGATCCACCTCTTCCGCCTGGCGGCGCTGCGCGGGGCCGTGGAAGCCGGCGTTTGGTACCCGCGCCTCTTCCCCGAATTCGCCTTCGAGTACGGCTTTGCGGTTTTCCATTATTATGGGCCCCTGACGTACTATGTGGGGCTTCTCCTCACGGGGGCGGGGATGGGGATCGTCTCGGCCATGAAGGGGGCCTTCGGGCTCAGCCTGGTGGCGTCCGCCCTTGCCATGTGGTGGCTGGCCCGGGAGGTGTGGGAGGATGAGATCGCCGGCCTGGTGGGGGCGCTGGTCTACACGTATTTGCCCTATCACTTGGCCGACGTTTACCGGCGGGGGGCTCTGGCCGAGAGCTGGGCCTTCGTCTGGTGGCCCGTGATCATGTGGGGTGTCTGGCGGGAGCACTGGGGCGCGACCGTGCTGGGGTTGGCCGCCCTCGTGCTCACCCACAACCTCTCCGCGCTGCTCTTCGCGCCCGTCCTCGTGGTCTGGTGGGGCGTAGTTGTCTGGACACGCCGGCCCGCCGGGACCTCCCTCTGGCCCCACGCGGCGGCGTCTGCCCGGCGCCTGACCGCCGCCGTTGGGCTGGCGGCCCTCCTGAGCGCCTTCTACTGGCTCCCGGTGCTCCTGGAGACCAAGTGGGTGCTCCTGGCCGGCGACGTGGGCGGCCGGGGATTTCTCCGCCACCTCTATCCCTGGTCCGAGTTGATCTCGCGTTCCCTTGTCTACCGGTACGTGCCCGATCAACAAGTGGCCGCCGAGCACCCTCTGAGCTGGGTGCACCTGGCGCTGCTCCTGGCGTTGTTGCCCGCGTGGTGGCGCTGGCGTCGGCGTGGCCGGTGGCCGAGCGGGCCCCTCTTGGTGCTTTTGGCCGGCCTCCTCTTTCTCCTCGCCGACATGTCCCGCCCCGTGTGGGAGCTCATTGCCGTTCCCTTCGGCATGGTCCAATACCCCTGGCGGTGGCTGGGCCCCATTGTCCTGCTGACGGCCCTGTTGAGTGGCCTGGTGGTGCCCGCGGGCGGCAGGCGCGCGAGGGCCGGGCTGGTGGCGGGCCTGCTGGTAGTGGTGGGCGGCAGCAGCCTGCCGCGCCTAGCCACCGGGACGCTGGCGGTGGAGCCGGGCCGGTATCCTGAAGTCATGTGGGCGGAGGACTTTCGCCTCCAACAGATCGGGGCCACGTGGACGGCCGAGTACTTGCCCCGGTGGGTGCGCGAGGAACGTTGGGCCGTGCCGAGGCCCGTGAACCGGCCCGACGCCGGCCCTGTGCTCCCCGCCGAGCGGGCCCGCCTGGTGAGCGCAACGCCCTGGCGCTATGAGCTGGAAGTGGAATTGCGGGCCGCAGCGCCCCTGCGCCTCCACCAGTTTTACCTGCCGGCCTGGCAGGTGTGGGTGGACGGCCGGCCCGTGCCCACGTGGCCCTCCACGTCCCTCGGCCTGGTGACGGCCACAGTGCCCCCCGGCCGCCACAGGGTGACCTTCGCGTGGCGGACGACGCGCCCCGTGGCGGCCGGCATGGCCCTAACGGCCGCCGGCGTGGCCCTTGGGTTGGCGGCTGCCGTCTGGTGGGCGCGCACGGGGGGGCGAGGAAGGCGTGAGCGCCTTCTCCTGGTGGGCGTGGCCAGTGCCCTGGCGACGGCGCTGGTGGTAGGGGCTTTTCCGGCTGGGCGAGGGCGCTTCACGCCGGCCAGCGTGGCCGTGGGCGACCTGGCCTGGCTCGTGGGATGGCAACAGGCGCCCGCCGAACCCAGAAGTGGACAGGCGCTCTCGATTACACTATACTGGTTGAGCCGGCGCCCAACGCGGCAGAACTACAAAGTCTTCGTTCACCTGACAGGTCCCGACGGTGGCCGGCCCCTGGCCCAGTCGGACGGCGATCCGGGCGGCGGCTACACGCCCACGAGCCGCTGGGTGGCCGGCGAGCTGGTGCCAGACCGCCACCGGCTGGAGGTGCCCGACACCCTGCCGGCCGGCGAGTATCTCCTGTGGGCCGGCCTGTACGATTTCGCCACCGGGGAACGGTTGCCTGTCGAGGGCCGGGAGGATGGGCGCATCCTCCTGGGACGTGTGGTTATCCGGCCGTCGGAGTAAGTGAGGACCCCATGGCTTCGCAGACGTTCCCGCGCCCGCGCTACCGGCGGGCCCTGCGCACAATGTACCGTTCCGTGCGCCTGAGCTTCTTGGTGAGCGACCGGCGCACGTTGCTTGCCTTGCTGGCCGCTTGCTTGCTTGGCGGGGGAGTGGCCGGCGCCGCCGTGGCCTTCGCCTCGCCCCTGGTGGCTGCCTTGGGGGTGGTGGCCGCCTTGGGGCTGGCCGTCATGTTGAGGTCCCCCCAGTGGGGCCTCTACGCCGTCGTGGCCGTGGCCATTCTGCTTCCCTTCGGCGCCGTGCCCGTCAACGTGGGGTTCAAGCCCACCTTCCTCGACGGCGCCCTGGGGATCACCTTCTTCGTCTGGTTCATGCGCCTGGCCGCCGGGCGCGTGCGCCGGCTCCGGCTCTCCCCCCTGGCGCCCTTCGTGCTGGCCTTCATGGGCGTGGCGGTGGTGGCCTTCGTGGCCGGCCTGGAACACGCGCCCCTGGACAAGAACACCCTCCGGCGCTTCGGCGAGGTCATGCTGGGCGTCTCCCTCTTCCTGGTGGTGGTGGACCACGTGCGCCACCGCCGGCAGTTGGAGGGATTGGCCGTGGTCATCATCTTGTGTGGGTTCCTCTCGGCCCTGATCGGCGTGGTGCTCTACGTCCTGCCCCAGGAGGTGAGCATCCGCCTCCTCTCGGCCCTGCGCGTCTTCGACTACCCGGCCGGGCCCGGCGTCCTGCGCTTCATCGAGGACAATCCCGCCCTGCCCCAGCGGGCCATCAGCACGAGCGTGGACCCCAACGTGTTCGGCGGGCTGCTCATCTTGGTCACGGCTTTCACGGCACCCCAACTGGCCGCCCCTCGCCCCCTCTTCCCGCGCTGGCTCACCGCGGGCATGGTGGTCACCATGGGGCTGGCCATGGTGTTGACCTTCTCGCGGGGCGCCATGCTGGGCTTGGTCGCCGGGCTCACGCCCCTGATGCTGCTGCGCTACCGCCGGCTCATCCCCTACGCCCTGGTCGCGGGGCTGCTGCTCCTCCTGTTGCCCCAGTCCCAAGTCTACCTCCAGCGCTTTGTGGAGGGATTTCGCGGGCAGGACCTGGCCACCCAGATGCGCTTCGGCGAGTACAAGGACGCCTGGCGGCTCATCCAGCGTTACCCGTGGTTTGGGGTGGGATTCTCGGGCACGCCTGACATCGACCTCTACATCGGCGTGAGCAGCGTCTACCTGTTGATGGCCGAGTTCATGGGGCTGGTGGGGTTGGGCGCCTTTCTGAGCACGATGGTGGCCTTCTTCGTGCTGACGGCGCGGGCCGTGCGCGCCCTGCAGGGGGACGCGCGCGTCGAGCCGCTGCTGCTGGGCGCCACGTCGGCCATCGTGGGCGCCATGGTGGGCGGCATTTTCGACCACTACTTCTTCAACATCACCTTTCCCCACAGCGTGGCCCTCTTCTGGCTCTTCGTCGGCGTGGCCGTGGCGGCGGCCCGCATTGGCCTCGAAGCCGTTGGCAGCGACGGTGAGCCGGACACCGACAACCCCCTGCTCCTGATCTGGCAGGGGGCCGAGTTGCAAGAGGGCCGGTTGGAACCCCGGAGCCCCGTTTGATTCCGGTGCGCTCCCGTGCTAAGATGTGAGCCGGGCGCGGAAGCGCGCCGAAGGCCGGCGGTGCTTGAGCGAACAGAGGAGAACGGAGGAGGTGCCTATGGCGAACCAGGAGTGCATTTTCTGCAAAATTGTGGCCGGAGAGGTGCCCTCCGACATTGTCTACCAGGACGAGTCGGTGACAGCCTTCAGGGACATCAACCCCCAGGCGCCGGTCCACGTGCTCGTAGTGCCCAACCGACACATTGCCACCTTGGCGGACATCACGGCCGAAGATGAGCTCCTGCTGGGTCACATGCTCCGGGTGGCCACCCAAGTGGCCGAGCAGGAGAAGATCCACACCCCCGACCGGGGTTACCGTCTCGTCCTCAACTACGGCCAGGACGGTGGCCTGCTCGTCCACCACGTTCACCTCCACGTGTTGGGCGGGCGCCGCATGGGGTGGCCGCCGGGGTGAGAGGAGTTCACCATGAACCTCAAAGCCAAGTTGCAGCGTGACTTGAAGGCGGCCATGAAGGCCGGCGACACCGTCAAGCGGAACACCGTGCGCCTGCTCCTGAGCGCCGTCCGAAACGCCGAGATTGCCAAGGGCGGCGAGCTCACGGAGCAGGAGATGCTGGTGCTCCTCCAGAAGCAGGCCAAACAGCGCCGCGAGTCCATCGAGCAGTACCGTGCGGCCGGGCGGCAGGACTTGGTCCAGGAAGAAGAGGCCGAGCTGGCCGTGATCGAATCCTACTTGCCCCGAATGTTGAGCGAGGAGGAAATTCGGCAGGAGGCCTTGGCCCAGATCGAGGCCGTGGGGGCCACCGGCCCCAAGGACATGGGCAAGGTCATGGGCCCCCTCATGGCCAAACTGCGCGGCCGCGCCGACGGCGCTGTAGTCCAGCGTGTGGTGCGGGAGCTCCTGGCCCGACGAGCCGGGTGAGGGGCGGGCCGCGCGAGTGGGCCGCCTCGTGCCGCCGCCCACGGTTGAAATGTCTCACCTCGAAGCCATGTACACGTCCAGCTCGTCCCAAACAATCCGCCCGGCCTCCCCAACCCTCTCCCTGCGCCAGCAGTTCCAGGGCCTCGTGTGGACGGCGCTGCTGGTGGGCGTTCTGTTGGCCGTCGTCGTGGTCGATCCGTCCCCGTCGGCCACCTTGAAGGTGGGGAGCGTGAGCCCACAGGACATCCGCGCGCCCCGACGCATCACCTTCGTGAGCCAGGTGCGCACCCAGCAGGCCCGCGAGGCTGCTGCCGCCAGTGTGGCCACCATTTACACCCCGCCTGACCGGGCCCTGGCCATCAAACAGTTGGCCACCGCGCGCCAGGTGGCCGACTTCATCACCAAAGTGCGCGACGATTCCACCATCTCGCGTGCCGAGAAGGTGGAGCGCATTGCCGGGCTGGAGCCGGTCCAATTCTCCGAACAGGCTATCGAGGCCATTCTCGACTTCACCGAACAGGAATGGGAGGCTGTCGTCGAGGAAACGCAGCGCCTCCTCGAGCGGTTGAACCGCCGCCAGATTCGGGAAGATCAGCTCCCAGCCGTTCGCCGTCAGATCGCCTCCCAGGTCAACGTCACCCTCGACAGCGACCAGACTCGCGTGGTCACCGAATGGGTCTCGGCCCTGCTGCAGCCCAACAGCTTCCCCGACGAGGCCAAGACCGAGGAGGCCCGCGAGAACGCCCGCCGCAGCGTGCCTGACGTGCAGGTCACCTACGAACAGGGCCAGATCATCGTGCGCGAGGGGGAGATCATCCAGCCCGAACACATCGAAGCGCTCGAGGCCCTGGGACTCCAGAGCGCCGCCGTTACCCGGGAGCGGCTGATCGGCGTGGGCCTGGTGGTGACGCTGTTGACCCTGCTCTTCAGCTTCTACGTGGCCCGCGTTCACCCTCACGTCTGGACCCATCACCGCATGATGGCTGCGCTGACCATGACGTTGGGGCTGACGGCGGGCGCTATTCGCATCATGATGCCCGACCATTCCTTCTTGGCCTACCTCACCCCCACGGCCTCGGCGGCCATGCTGTTGGCCATGCTGGCCGGGCCGGACGTGGCGCTACTCGCCTCCACCCTGCTGGCCTTTCTGGTCATGCAGTTCACGGGCTCCTTCGAGCTGGCGACCTATGCCCTGGTGGGCAGTGGCGTGGCCGCCCTGGTCCTCTGGCGCGTCGAGCGCTTGCAGGGCTTTGTCTCCGCCGGCTTCTTCGTGGGGCTCACGAACTTGGGCGTTGTCCTGGCCTTTGCCCTCCAGGAGACGAGCTGGTCGCCCCTGGCGCTGGCCTTGCGCGGCGGCCTGGCCCTGACGAACGGTGCCCTGAGCGCCAGCCTCACGCTGGCCGGCTTCTACGTCCTTTCCACCTTTGCCGGGGTGACCACCTTCCTCCAGCTCATGGAGCTGGCCCGGCCAACTCACCCGCTGTTCAAGCGCCTGCTCGTCGAGGCGCCCGGCACCTACCACCACTCGATCATGACCGGGAACTTGGGCGAGCGGGCTGCCGAGGCCATCGGTGCCGACGCCCTCCTGGTGCGCGTGGCCGCCTATTACCACGACATCGGCAAACTCTCGGCCCCCCACTACTTCGTGGAGAACCAGACCGGCCCCGCCAACCCCCACGACGAGCTGGACGACCCCGAGGAGAGCGCCCGGATCATCATCCGCCACGTCACAGAGGGGGTGCGCCTGGCGCGCAAGCACCGGCTGCCGGCACGGATTGTGGATTTCATCCAGGAGCACCACGGGACCACGCGGGTGGAGTACTTCTACCGCCGCGCGTGTGAGCGTTACGGCCCCGAGAACGTGGACGAGGCCAAGTTCCGCTACCCGGGCCCGCGCCCGCAGACGCGGGAAACGGCCATCCTCATGCTGGCCGACTCGGTGGAAGCCACGGTGCGGGCGGAGAAGCCCGCCGACGTGGAGGCCATCGACCGGCTCGTCTGTCGCATCATTCAGCAGAAGCTGGACGAGGGCCAGCTCGTGAACACGGACCTGACGCTGCGCGACCTCGAATTGATCCGCCAAGCCTTTGTGACCACACTCTCCGGCATGTACCACACGCGCGTGCTCTACCCAACGCCCAACGAGGCTGGCCGGGCGAACACGCCCTCCCAAACGGTTGACGCCCATGCTTCAGCTCCATCTCCAGATCACCGGTTCGTTGAGCACTCGGGTTGACGGGCGCCGGCTGGTCCGTGCCGCGCGCACGGCCCTGGAAGCGGAAGGGGTGGACCGGCCGGTGGCCCTCACAGTCGTAGTGGTGGACGACGCCGAAATGGAGCGGCTTCACGTGGCCTACCGGGGCGAGGCGGGGACGACGGACGTGTTGACCTTTCCTTTTGATCCCCTGCCGGGGGGCGATGAGGAGGGGGAGTACTTGGGTGACGTCGTCATTGCTTGGCCGCAGGCGGCCCGACAGGCCGGGGAAATGGGGCACGCGCCCCAAGACGAGGTGGACTTGCTCGTGGTCCACGGCGTGTTACACCTGCTGGGATATGACGACGAGGAACCCGAGGCCCGGTCGCGGATGTGGGCTCGGCAGGCGCACATCATGGGGCGGCTCGGGTTGGGCCACGTGGCCCCGAGGGAAGCGTGACGGCGTGGGCTCACGCCACCATCGCCGTGCGGTGCCGCCAGTAGACGATGGCGCCCGCGGCCACGACCACCGCCGCCGACCCCACGCCCACGGCTGCCGCCAAGTAGCGCCGGCCCCCGGCAGCGCCGGTGACCGGCTCGTCCGCCAGCTCGCGACGGCGTTCCATCTCCTCCAAGAGCTCCCTCTTCAGCTCGGCGCGGAACGCTTGGGCCGGCCGGTGGGCTTGGGCACTGAAGAGGCCGGCCAGCGCGTCGGTCAGGTCGAACAGCTCGCGCAACACGTCGGCGTGTTCGGGGAAGAGGTGCAGGAGCGCCCGTCGGTGGGCGGGCGTGCGGTGGTCCGCGTAGGCGGACACCAGTTCGGCCAGGAATTGAGCTTTCATCAGGGCAACCTCCTCGAATGGTGACCCACAGCGGGGCCATCGGCTCAGCGGGATCTGAAGCGCACGCCCCGCTTGCGCAGCTCGCGCCGCAGGGTGTGGAGCGTGCGGTTGTAGAGGGCCTTCACGGCGCCCTCGCTCTTGCCGAGGACTTCGCCGATCTCGGCGTTGCTCATGCCCTCCATGAACTTCAGGTAGAGGAGGGTTTGCCGGTCCTCGGCCAGCGTTCGGATGGCCCGGTACAGCTGTTCGTACTCGTCTCGGCGCTCGGCAATGCGGTCAGGAGGTTCGTGATCGACCAGGCGTTGGAGGAGGGGCATGTCCTCCAGGGAGATCAGGCGCCGCTGTTTCTGGTCGCGGTGCCAGTTCGAGACCAAGTTGCGGGCGATCTTGAAGAGCCAGGCCTCGAAGGGCGCCCGACCGCAGCGGTAGCGTGGGAGGGCTTCCAACACCCGGAAGAAGACCCGTGCTGTGAGGTCTTCGGCGTCCTGTTGGTTGCCGACCCGGTAGTAAATGTACTGGTAGACGCGGTCCACGTATCGCTCGTACAGCTCGCCAAAGGCGTGGCGGTCGTGCTTGGCCCGCTCGATGAGCTCGTGTTCCCGGTTCGGGCCGCTCTGGCCACTGGATTGCGAAGCAGGGCCGGGCGTTTGCATGTGAAAACCCTCCGCCGGGGGAAAAGTTACGTGGTCCTGGGAGCCCCGGCGCCGTGTCCGCGAATGCCATCTGGCCCGGAAGCTCACGTCTCCGAAGGCCACACAGCCATGGGATCGCGGGGTGGTATTGTAGCATGCCCGGCCGTCGGCGAAAAGCTCCAATCTGCGACCGAGAGGTGAGACGAAGCGGATCGAGGGTGGTGGAGACGTGGGCGTGATGTTCGTCTTCCTGGACGGAGTGGGCATTGGCCCTCCCGACCCACAGGTGAACCCCTTTCTGGTGGCGTCCCGGAGGACGTGGCAGATGCTCTTCGGGCGCGGGTGGCCTGTGATCGAGGGGCAGAGGGCCGACGTGGGCCTGTGGTGGCGGGCCAACGGCGCGCGCCTCTACGCGGCCGACGCCTCCCTGGGCGTGCCGGGCCTGCCCCAGAGCGGCACCGGCACCACCAGCCTGCTCACGGGGGTGAACGCGGCCCGCCTGTTGGGGCGCCACGAGGGCCCGTTCCCGCCGGCCCCCCTCCACCCTGTGCTCCGACAGCACAGCCTCTTCGTCCGCGTGCGGGCGCTGGGCGGCACGGTGACGTTGGCCAACGCCTTTCCTCCCCACTACCTCGAACGCCTGGCCCGGGGACGAGCCCGGCGCACCACGATGACGAGGGCTGCCCTGGCCGCCGGCATTCGGCTTCGGGGCCTTCACGAGCTCCAGCAAGGCTTGGCCGTCTCCGCCTTCGTGACCAACGAGCGCTGGAACCGCGTGGCCCCAACCATTCCCATCATATCGCCCGAAGAAGCCGGCGCCCGCTTGGCCAAGCTGGCCCGCGCCCACACGCTGACGGCCTTCGAGTTCTTTCAGACCGACCACGCCGGCCACCGCCGGGATATGGCGTGGGCCATCCGGGTGGTGGAGCTGGTGGACCGCCTGCTGGCCGGCCTCCTGGCGAACGCCGATCCCGAGGAGACTTTGGTGCTGGTTGCCAGCGACCACGGCAATTGCGAGGACCTGAGCACCAACAGGCACACACACAACCCGGTGCCCGTGCTGGTGTGGGGCCGGGTGGCACCTGACGCGCCGGAGATCCGGCAGATTACCGACGTGGTGCCCTTCGTGCTCCACCACGTGGGCAGCAGGGCGGACGAAAAAAGCCCTCGACCGAATCGAGGGCCTTGAGCGAGGGGCCGGCACACCTCACCGGCGATGGCGCTGCTGGAGCCGCTGCTGCTGCCGGGCGAGCTTGCGGCGCAGCTTGCGCAGCGCCTTCTTGCGGTCCTTGCGGCGCTGCTCGCTCTTGCTGATAAACCACCGTTTTCGGCGGTATGTGCTGAGAATCCTGGCCTGCGAGACTTCCTTGCGGAAGCGCTTCAGAAGACTTTCCGGGCTCTCACCTGGGCGCAGTCGTACAGTCACGTCTTTCTCACCTCCCCGTTGTTTGAATTCGCCGCTTCACTGGAACCGACATCACCTGCATCCATCTCGGCCCACGCGCGGCAGGATGCCGGCCCGCCACGCTGTGCAGGGCTTGGAAGAACGCCGTCTGCTCCCGCCAAGGCTCACTGTTCGGCGTTGAGGCCGGCGGCCACGGCGTGGTTGTCGTCGGCCTGCTCCTGGGGGACATCGCCGTGGCCGGAGGGCGCCTCTTCCTCCGCCGGCCGGGCATCCACCTCACTGCCCTCTGGCTCCGGAAAGGCCTGCTCCTCGACGCGCTTCAGGCTCAGCCCAATGCGCTGTCGGTCCGGGTCGATGCTGATGATCTGCACCCGCAGCCGCTGGCCACGACGGACGACTTGGGCTGGGCTCTCGACGGGCTCGTGGGAGAGCTCCGAGACGTGAATCAGCCCCTCGACGCCCTCTTCGACGCGAGCAAAGGCACCGAAGCTGGTCACGTTGGTGATCTCCACCTCGATGGTGTCCCCACGGTTGTACTTCTGGGCCACCTGCATCCACGGGTCGGGCTGGAGGCGCTTGAGGCTGAGGGCAATACGGTTCTCCTCCCGGTCCACGTTAAGCACGTAGACTTCGACCTCCTGGCCCACCTGGAGCACCTCACGGGGGTGCTTCACCCGGTACCAGGCCAACTCGCTGACGTGGATGAGCCCGTCCGCGCCCCCGAGGTCCACGAAGGCGCCGAAGGATTGCAGGTTGGTCACCGTGCCCCGGCGCACGTCGCCGGGCTGGAGCTCGGCCAACAGCTTCTCGCGCTGGGCGGCCCGCCGCTCGCGGTGGGCTGCTCGTTCGGAGAGGATGAGGCGGCGACGACGGGGGTCCACTTCGATGACCTTCACGGTCAACTGCCGGCCCACAAGGCCCTTGAGCCGCTCCTGGTGGGATTGCCCTTCGCGCTGGGGCGGGAGCCGGACGAGCTGGGAGGCCGGCACGAAGCCCCGCAGCCTGCCGAAGGCCACGATCACTCCGCCCTTGTTGGCGCCGATGACCTCGCCCTCGAAGAGCTCGCCCGCCTCGTGCATGGCCTTGGCCCGTTCCCAATCCTCGCGGACGCGGGCCAAGTTGATGGAGACGAGACGGCGCCCCTCCTCGTCCTCGTTGGGCAGGATGAAGACCCGCACCCGTTCGCCCTCGGCCAAGGCCTCGAACTCCTCGGGGGAGAGCTTCTGGATGTCCCGGTAGGGCACCACGGCCTCGCGCTTCAGGCCCAAGTCAACGAGAACTTCGTAGTTCGTCTTCTTGAGAATGACCCCTTCACGGATGTCCCCCGGGGACGGTGCCTGGTAATTGTACTCCTCGTGTTCCAGATATTGCCACATCGGCGACGTCTCTTTGTCCTGCTGGGCTCCTGTAAATTCGTTCACCTTTGGCACCTCATTTCCTTGAAAGAAGTTTTCCTCTGCCACCCCGGGGTCCCGTCTGGAGAACAGAACGACTCGGCCGTCCACCGCTGTGCGAGCCGATGGTGCCCGAGTCGTTCACGGAGTGCTCCCTCTCACCGACAAAGCGCGCCACAGCGGACGCGCTTTGTCGGTGGACCGCTTTGGATTGTCGCCGTGAGTGCGGCCTTACCTGTTCATAAGCGGCACCATACCAACGCGACGCGCAAAGCACTCTCGAGCGGGCTCCCTTTTTCGGGCTGGCAAAGTGTGGGCGTATTATACTGGAAGGGAAAAGGCGTGTCAAACGCCTCATGGCGTGTGGGAACGCATCGTCGTTTGCAGGCGGGTGTGCTCGGGTGCCCGGCGCTACCAGCCGTACTCCAGCCGCGCCACGAGGCGTTCGGGCAGGCCGGCCGCGCGCATACGGGCTTGGGTCTCGGCGACGTCGTAGGCCACGCGGTAGTAGGAGAGAGTGCCGGCCTCGGCGTCGTAGATGGCGAAGCTGGCGCGCGGGTCGCCGTCACGGGGTTGGCCCACCGAGCCCGGGTTGATGATGAGGCGCACGCCCTGCTCGGCCGCCCGGCGGAGGGGCAGGGGGTACTCGAGGGCGGGCATCAGCGCTTGGACGGCGCCGTCCTCCGGGTCGCGGCGGAAGAGGACCGGCTGGTGGGTGTGGCCCACTAAACAGAAGGGCGTCTCGAAGTGGTCGAAGTTCTCGGCGGCCGTCGAGGGGTAGACGATGTATTCCCAGATGGGGTGACGGGGGCTCCCGTGGGCCAGGGTGAAGAGCTCGGCCACCTGATCAAGGCGGGGGGGAAGTTCCTCCAGATAGGCTCGGCTCTCGTCGCTGAGCTGCTCCTGAGTCCACTCCACGGCCTGGCGGGCCTCGGGGTTGAAGTCGCTCACGTCCAACTTGCCGAGGGCCGCCCAATCGTGGTTGCCGGCCAGCACGATGCTCGCCACCTCCCGGACTGCGGCCACACACTCGTTGGGATCGGGCCCGTAGCCCACGATGTCGCCAAGACACCACACCTCGTCAAACCCCTGAACCTCGGCAACCCCCAGGACGGCCTCCAAGGCCACCAAGTTGGCGTGGATGTCGGAGATGATGAGATATCTCATGGCCGACCAGCTCCTCCTCGCGTTCGGCTCCGATGATAGCACAGGTTGTCCAGAAGAGAAAGCGCCACTTGGCGGGGGGTTTGACAGCGGAGTTTGGTTGAAATTGGTCAATTCGTGAAACGGAGTACAATAGGAACCCCCAGATACCGGTGAGGTGAGGCGGTTATGGAGGACATGCTCCTGGGAGTGAACTACTGGCCGGCCCGCAAGGGTGTGGAGTGGTGGCGCCGGTTCGACCGGGCCGAGGTGGCCGACGATTTCGCGGCCATCTCCGAGGCCGGCTTTCGGGCCGTGCGCCTCTTTCTGCTCTGGGAGGACTTCCAGCCGGAGCGCGAGCGCGTGGACACGTCCGCCGTGGCCCGGCTGGAGCAGGTCTTGGACACTGCCGAGCAGGTCGCCCTCCGGGTGGTGCCCTCCCTGTTCACGGGCACCGTGGCCCCTAACGTGGTCTTCTGGCCCCCGTGGGCCCTCGGCGGACGGGAGGTGCCCGCCGGCCTGCACCTCTTCGCCGGCAGGCGCCCGCAACGGCGATACATCCGCGACATCTGGCGCGACACGTCCCTGACCGCGGCCCAGAACCGCTTTGTCGAGGGCGTAGTGACCCCGTTGGCCTCGCACCCCGCCCTGCACGCCTGGGACCTGGGCCATCACATTGGCGACGGTTGGCGCCCGTTAGGGCATTCTCAGGAGGGCCGCAATTGGCTCTCGGCGCTGGTGCGCGCCGTGCGCCGCTGTGCCCCCGGGGCTTCCCTCTGGATGGGCGCTTCGCCCAAGGAGCTGCGGGAAGAGAGCAGCCTGCGCGTCAACGACGTGGCCCGCATTGCGGGGCAGGCCGCCATCTCGGCCCTGCCCGAGGGCGCGGACGGCCGTCCCCAGGCGCCGGCCTTCGTCGAGTTCGTGGTCCGGCTGGTGGCGGCCCTGGCCGGCCAAGTGCCCCTGCTTCACGCTGTGGGCGCGCCTACCGCCCACGCTCCCGGGGCGCCCGGCCTCAGCGAGGACGAACAGGCCGCTTGGGCCACGGAGGTGGTGCTGGTGGCGCGCCGGCTGGGCGTTCCCGAGCTCTACTGGTGGATGTGGAGCGACTACGCCCGAGACCTGTGGCAGCGCCCGCCCCTGGACGTGGCGCCGGCCGAGCGGACGATGGGCCTCGTGCGGGCCGACGGCACGCCCAAGCCAGCCCTGGCCGCCATCCAAGAGGCCGCGC
The DNA here is from genome assembly GCA_026989095.1 of Ardenticatenaceae bacterium. Taxonomy (GTDB): domain Bacteria; phylum Chloroflexota; class Anaerolineae; order Ardenticatenales; family Ardenticatenaceae; genus WFWG01. The sequence continues at coordinate 1,565 of JALSKA010000009.1, read as the reverse complement.
GCCGGCCCGTGGTGCCCGAGCCGCCGGACGAGCGCTTGGACCCCGCCCAGTATTACAGCCAGGTGCCCTTCGATGAGCTCCACCGCCGTTTTACTTCCACGGGGCGGCTGACGGCCGTGGAGGCCGATGGCGGAGGCGACGGGCCATGAGGGTGATGGTGGACACCGACGTGGGCGTGGACGATGCCCTGGCCCTGATGATGGTGCTGGCCTCGCCGGACGTGGAGGTCGTGGGCATCTGCGGTGTGGCCGGCAACGTGGGCCTGGACCAGGTGATGCGCAACATCGGGGTGGTCCTGGACGCCGTGGGCGCCCCGCCTGTGCCCGTCTACCGGGGATGTGCGACCCCCCTCATCGGCGAGCACCGGGACGCCGGCGGCGTCCACGGGGCCGACGGCCTGGGCAACACGGCCTTTCCGCCCTCTTCCCGCCCCGTGGCCGACGTGCACGCGGCCCTGGCCATCGTCGAGGCCGGCCGCACGTGTGCTGATCTCACGCTCTTGGCCCTGGGGCCGCTGACCAACGTGGCCCTGGCCTTTCGCCTGGACCCTGAACTCCCCGCCCGCCTGGAGCGGCTTGTGGTCATGGGGGGCACGATCCGCGGACAGGGCAACGTGACGCCAGCGGCCGAGTACAACTTCTGGGCCGACCCGGAGGCCGCCCACATCGTCCTCAACAGCGGGGCCAACCTCTGGCTCATCTCCTGGGAGACAACCCTCGACCACCTGATCCCCTGGGACCGCTGGGAAGAGCTGGTCCGCCTGCCCACGCCCAAGGCGCGCTTCGTGCGGGCCATCACCGGCCACATCGAGGGCGTCCTGCGTCACACCTTCCAGTTGCCCGGCTTCACCGTTCCCGATCCCCTGGCCGCGGCCGTCGCCCTGGCCCCCGAGGCCGTGCGGCGGGCCGAGAGGCACGCCGTTCAGGTCGAGCTCTGCGGTCACCACTGCCGTGGCCAGACCGTCGTGGACTACCACGGCGTGGGCGCGGAGCCGCCCAACGCCCACGTGGTCTTCGAGCTCGACATGGACGCGGTGAACGCCTTGCTCGAACGAGCCCTCACCTAGACTGCTTCCCGCGTGAACTGCCCCGCTTCGGAGAGGTGGCACGCCGGTGGGGCAACGCAAGGGGAGGGGGCTGGGGGGTTGCGCAAAGGGACGAAACGGGCTACACTTCGGCCAGAGGACGCTACCCGGCGCAGAAACCGGCGGCAGGAGTGACGCATGGCCGACCGTTTCCAGATGGTTCGTTGGGCGCTCTTCGTCCTCGTCGTCTCGGTGGGCGTCAATGGCGCGCTGGTCTGGTGGGCGTGGCGTGTGCCGGCCGAACCCCTCGTGCTGGTGGAGCCCACGCCGGCGCCCACGCCGACGCCGGTTCCCCTCACCGTGTACGTGAGCGGCGCCGTCAAGCAGCCCGGCGTCTACCAACTGCCTGCCGGAAGCCGCGTGGTCGATGCTGTGGCCGCCGCCGGCGGGATGACGGACGAGGCGGTCCCGGAGGCCGTCAACCAGGCAGCCCCTCTCCAGGATGGCGTGCAAGTCCACGTGCCATCCCGGGAAGAGGTGA
>JALSKA010000008.1 GCA_026989095.1 Ardenticatenaceae bacterium | reverse complement strand
TTCCCCTTGCCCTGATCGCTACCCTACACGACCCCGAGGGCCGACAGGCGCGCCTCCTCGAGCCCCTGGCGGCCTCCCTGGAAGCCACCTTCCCGGCGATCATGATCAGCGCCACCCCCGGGAGCGCCCCGGCCGGCGTGAAACGGCTCCGCGAGCTGGGGGCCACCGTCTTCCAGGAGGGCGTGCCGGAAGGGTGGCACCTGATCGGACGGGCCCGACGCCAGCTTCTGGAGGTGGCGCTGACACAGGGGCATCGACAGATGCTCCTCTGCGACTTCGACCGGCTGCTCCACTGGATGGACGTGGCACCCGAAGAGCTTCCCGCCGTGGCCGAGCAGGTTCACCGGCACGATTTCCTCGTCCTGGGGCGCACGCCGGCCGCCTTCGACAGCCACCCGGCCGTCCAGCGGGAGACGGAACGGCTGGCCAACCACGTCTTCGCCCAGGTGACCGGCCTGCGGTGGGACATCACCGGCGGCGCAAGGGGGCTCTCGGCGGCCGCGGCGGAGTATCTGGTGCGCCACAGCCGGGTGGACTCCTTGGGCGTGGACGCCGAATGGCCCATTCTGCTCCGCCGGGCCGGCCTGCACGTGGGGTACCTGGAGGTGGACGGGCTCTCCTTCGAGACGGCCGACCGGTTCGCCGACCTCATCGCCACGTGCGGCGGCTACGGGGCATGGTTGGCCGCCCACGTCAACACGCCGGCCGGCTGGGTTCACCGCCTGGGCCTGGCCCACGAGATCGCCCGCGCGGCCGTCGCCGCGGGCGCCGAGCCGTGTCCTCCGGCGCGGGCGCGTCCTCTTTCGGCCGAGAACCGGCCCGCCTCCGCCCGTGTGGCGGCCTTTTGGCCCGCACGCCGTCGGCGTGATGGTTCAGGATCGACTCCATGAACGAACTCAGCGCCCTGTGGCTCCCGGTCGCCGTTGGCCTGGCAGTGGGCGTGGGCATGGACGCACTGGCCGATGTCCTGCCTGCTCTCGGCCGAACGTCCCTGCCGGCCGACGACGGGATTTTCGTCCGCCTGCGCCGGCGCCGGCTCTGGCTCGCCCTGCTCAACGGGACGGCCTACGGGCTGGCCTGGTGGAGGTTTGCATCGCCCCTGGCAGCCGCGGCCGTGAGCCTCTACAGCTCGGTGTTGCTCCTCGTGATGGTCATTGACCTGGAAACGCGCCTGATCCCTTACGCGCTCATCTACCCGGCCATCGCGGTGGCCCTCCTCGGCAGCCTTGTTGACCCGCGCCTCACCTGGAAGAGCGCGCTGGTCGGGGGCGCGACCGGCTTCGTGCTCTTCTACCTGGTGGCCTGGTTGACGCGAGGGGGCATCGGGGGGGGCGACGTGAATTTGGCCGCCTTTGTGGGGTGCATCGCCGGCTTTCCGGGCGTGTTCACGGGGTTGGCCGTGGGCATCCTGGTGGGAGGTGTGGTCAGCCTTCTGCTCCTGGCAAGCCGGCGCGTGCCGCGCAACACCTTCATCCCCTACGGGCCCTTCTTGTGCCTGGGCGGCTGGTACGCTATGATGTGGGGAGGATGAGACCCCAACGGAGGGGAAGCTATGAGCGCACCCGCGAAAGTGACCATCCGCCACCTGCGGGCCAAGTACCGCCGGGGCACGCCCATCACCGTGGTCACAGCATATGACTACCCGTCGGCCCGCCTGGCCGATCAAGCCGGCCTCGACATGATCCTCGTCGGGGATTCCCTCGGCATGGTGGTTTTGGGCTACGAGACGACTGTGCCCGTGACAGTGGACGAGATGCTCCACCACTGCCGGGCCGTGGCCCGGGGCGCCCGACGTGCCTTCCTGGTGGGCGACATGCCCATGGGCAGCTACGAGGCCTCGGACGAGGAGGCCGTGCGCACGGCCATGCGCTTCGTGAAGGAAGGGGGCATGGAGGCGGTCAAGCTAGAAGGGGGACGGGAGATGAGCAGCCGCGTGGCCGCCATCGTGCGGGCCGGCATTCCCGTGATGGGTCACATCGGCCTCACCCCCCAGCGGATAAGCGCGCTGGGCGGCTTCCGCATCCAAGGGCGCACGGCCGCCGAGGCCCGCACGCTCTTCGAGGATGCCCTGGCCCTCCAGGAGGCCGGGTGTTTCAGCCTCGTGCTGGAGGCCATTCCCGACCGGGTGGCCGGCGAGATCACCCGCGCGCTCCACATTCCCACCATCGGCATCGGCGCCGGCCCTCACACGAGCGGCCAGGTGCTCGTCTTCCACGACCTGGTCGGGCTCTTCGAGCGCTTCGTGCCCTCGTTCTGCAAACAGTACGCCCACGTGGCAACCACCATCCGCCATGCCCTGGAAAGCTACCGGGACGACGTGCTCCACGGCCGTTTCCCGGCCGCGGAGCACGCCTACACCATCGACGACGACGAGTTCTCCGCCTTCCGGGAACTCCTGGAGCAGCCGACGCCGACAAGCCCACCGGACACCGGCGAGGAGGACGGCGGAGCCAACGGGGAGTTGGGCGGCCTCTACGGCGCCCAGCCCCCACAGCCGTGAGGGAGAGAGGGAGGAGCGCGATTCGACCATCTCTTCCACAGGGGGAACCGCTCAGAACAGAGTACAGGACGAGGTGACACCATGCGCATTGCCATCATGGGCGCCGGCGCCATGGGCAGCCTCTTCGGCGGCCGGCTGGCCAACACCGGACGCCACGACGTGTGGCTCGTTGACCCGTGGGCCGAGCACGTGGCCGTGATACGGGAACGGGGCCTGGAACTCATCGGGCTGGACGGCCGCGTAGAGCGCATTCGCGTCAAGGCGGCCACCGATGTGGCCGAGGTGGCCGAGGAGGGGCCGGTGGAGGTGGCCTTCATTTTCGTCAAGAGTTACGCCACCCGGCGCGCTGCCCGCCAGACGCGGCGCGTGCTGGCCGACGGCGGCCTGGCCCTCACCTTGCAGAACGGCTTGGGCAACCGCGAGGTGCTGGCCGAGATTCTGGGCGAAAGGCGTGTGGTGCAGGGGGTCACCAGCCACGGCGCCACGGTGTTGGGCCCCGGGCGCGTGCGCCACGCCGGGGCCGGGGCCACGCAACTGGCCGCGCCCTTTCCCGAGCTGCGGTCGCGGGTGGCCGCCATTGCCGGCCTGCTCAGCGACGCCGGCATCGAGACGCACCTTGTGGACGACCTGCAGGCCCTCATCTGGGGCAAGCTCGTTGTCAACGTGGGCATCAACCCGCTCACGGCCATCCTGCGGGTTCACAACGGCGTGCTGGCCGAGGACGAGACGTGCCGGCGCCTGGTGGTCAAGGCTGTGGAAGAGGCCGTGGCCGTCGCCCGGGCCTTGGGGATCACGCTGCCCTACGACGACCCCGTGGCCCACGTCCTCCACGTGGCCCGGGCCACAGGGGCCAATCGCTCGTCCATGTTGGTGGACGTGCTGCGCGGCACGCCCACCGAGATCGAGGCCATCAACGGCGCCGTGGTGCGCGAGGGCGCCCGTCATGGCGTGCCCACGCCCTTCAACGCCGCCCTCGTGGAGCTGGTGAAAGCCCTGGAGAGCACGGCCGACGAGCGCATCTGGGAACCCCGCGAGATGTACGCCGCCTGAAACTGTCCCTCACGCCTGTGCCCCGTCGGCCGGAGGGCGGGCCCACCCGCCTTTCAGGCGAACAGCCCGCCCCTCGGCCTCGAGCTTGAGGAGGTGGGCGAGCAACGAGCGCTCGGCGAGCCACCAACGCTCGGCCGGCACGTCGGCGTAGACCCGCGCCACCAGCTCCTCCACGGCGCGGGGGCGTTCGTCCAGGGCGTCCAGCACGGCCTGCTCGCGGGTCAGGCGGTGGCGGATGAGGGCTTCCAGGGCGTCCCGAGGGCGATGCACGGGCGGCCCGTGTCCGGGCAGCAACAGGCGCGGGGTGAGGTCCCGCAGCCGGCGGAGTGTGGCCAAATAGGCGGCCATCTCCCCGTCCGGCGGGCTGATGACGGTTGTGCCCTCTCCGGCCACCACGTCGCCCACGAGCATCACGCCGTCGGCGGGGCGCCAGAGGGCGATGTGGTCGCGCGTGTGGCCGGGCACGTCCAGCACCCTCCAGCCGGCCAACACGTGGCCCTCGCGCACACGGCGGTGGGCCGAGGCGGGAATCCCGGCCAGCCGTCCCACCAGGGCAGGATGTGTGGCCACCCATCCTCCGTGCCGCTCCCACAGGCGGGCCACCCCCTCCCAGTGGTCCCGGTGTCCGTGGGTCACCACGATGCCGGCCAGCCCGCCCAGCTCGGCCACCACCTCCTCGACGGCGGCGATGAAGTCCGCCCCATCGCTGCCCGGGTCCACGACGAGGCCGCCCAGCTCCGCGGCCACCACGTAGCAGTTGGTCGGCTCGCCGAAGAGGGCCACCCGGCTCAGGGCAGCCAAGCGCACAATTCCCGGCACCACCTGTTCAGGAGACACGCTGTCCACAGCCTCACCCCCGGCGTTCTGCAGAGACGTGAGAAACCGCCTACACCGAGGAACCGCCGTCGCCCGTCTCAATCCGCTTCCAGACCACGGCCACGCCGACGGTGATGACCGCCGCGATGATGAACTCAGCCACAGCTTGGGGGATGATCGGCGGAATGGCGGCCGGCGGCAAGAGGCGCACGAGCACGGCCATGCCCAACACGAGCGTGGTGTTGGTGAGCGAGCCGAGCACGCCGGCCAAGGCCAGCGCGCGAATTTCGCCCAGCCTGGCACGGGTGAGGGCGTAGGCGTAGTAGGCCACGACGCCAATCCAGATGCGCGGGAAGATGGAGACCAGCGGATGCTTGAAGAGGGGGCTGGTGGCCTGGAGGAAGCTAAAGGTGCCGAAGATGGTGCCAATCATGGCGCCGACCAAGGGGCCCTCCAGGACACCGCCCAAAATGGCGGGCACGTGCATGATGGTGGCGCTCCCCGTGATGTTGGGCACGGGGATGAAGCCCCACCGGGTGATGCCCAGAAGCACGGCCACCGCGGCCAGCGTGCCCGTGATGGCGATCTTGCGCAGGGAGAGCAGCGGCCGATGTGTGGTGGTTTCTTGCATGTGATCACCTCCGTGCAATTCCAGGTCAGTCTGTGGATTGTGTGGCCGGCACACCGTGCAGGGGCCGGGCAGCCCGCACAGCTCGCACAATGGCCTCGGCCACGACGTCGGCGGCCGCCGCGCCGAGGGCGCTCAAGTTGGCCTGCCGGTCCCCTGTGGAAAGGGCGAAGACGGTGTCGCCGTCGAGCATGGTGTGGGCCGGGCGGACGGCACGTGCCATGCCATCGTGAGCCATGCCGGCCAAGAGGGTGAGCTCGGCCTTGTCCAACGCCGCGTCCACGGCGACCACTACGAGGGTGGTGTTCATGAGGCCCAGGATGGTCTGGCCCAGCTCGCCCCGCATTGCTTGGGCCGTGTCCAGGAAGCCCCCCACGGCCGGCCGGCGGGTGCCGGCCACGATGTGGCCCGTGCGGGGGTCCACCACGTCCCCGAGGGCGTTGACCGCGGCCAGGGCCCCCACCGTCACGCCCCGCCCGATGCGCACGCTGGCGCTGCCCAGCCCCCCCTTCATGGCGTAGCGCAGGCCGAGCAATTTGCCCACGGTGGCGCCCGTGCCGGCGCCCACGTTCCCCTCCTCGACCGGATCGCGTGAGGCCCGTTCGCAGGCCAAATACCCTTCCCTGGGGCCCGGACGCGCGCCGGCGTCGCCCACGTTCAGGTCGAAGAGGACGGCCGCCGGCACGATGGGCACCTTGGCCACGCCCACGTCGAAGCCGTGGCCACGCTCCTCCAGCCAGCGGACGACGCCGTCGGCGGCGGCCAGGCCAAAGGCGCTCCCGCCGGTGAGCAGGACGGCGTGGACGGCCCGCACCAGCCGGCCCGGCGCCAGCGGGGCCAGCTCCCGGGAGCCGGGCGCCGCCCCGCGCACGTCCACGCCACATGGGGCCCCTTGGGGCGTGAGGATCACGGTGCAGCCCGTGGCCCCCTGCTCGTCGGTGTAGTGGCCCACGAGAAGGCCGGGCACGTCAGTCAGAGTGCCGTTCACGGTTCTTCCTCCAAGATCACGTTGTCAATGAGGCGCACGCCGTCGATCCAAGCGGCCAGGGAGAGCAGACCTCCGGCCACCTCGCCCTCCAGTTCCTCCAGGGTTTCCCGGTGGGCCAGGCTCACGTACTCCAGGCGAACGCGCGGCTCCTCCTCCAGGCGGGCGCGCACGAGCCGGCGCAGGGCTTCGGCGTCACGCTCGCGGCCGGAGCGCCAGGCCGCCTGCGCTTCGGAAAGGGCGCGGTAGAGGATGGAGGCCACCCGCCGGCCCTCGGGCGACAGGCGCACGTTGCGCGAGCTCATGGCCAGGCCGTCGGGCTCGCGGACGGTGGGCACCACGCGGATCTCCACGGGCACGTTCAGGTCGGCCACCAGGCGCTTGATCACCACGACCTGCTGGGCGTCCTTCTGGCCGAAGTAGGCTCTGTCGGGCGCCACAATATTGAAGAGCTTGGTGACCACGGTGGCCACGCCGTCGAAGTGGCCGGGGCGGTGGGCCCCTTCCAGCACGTCGGTGATCTCCCGCACGCGCACCACGGTCTTGAAGCCCGGGGGATACATCTCCTCGGCCGAGGGGACGAAGACCGCGTGG
>JALSKA010000007.1 GCA_026989095.1 Ardenticatenaceae bacterium | reverse complement strand
AAGAGGGCCTGATCCTCCGTGGCCCACACGGTGCTGTCAGGGGCCCGCAGGCGGACACTCACTTTGAAATCCTGCTCGGGTTGCCTGCGGACTCCCCACACCAGGTCGAAGAAGAGGCGTTCGCCGGCCACGACTTCACGAGAGGGCACGTTGGCGCCCAACAGGGTCACGCCGTTGGTGTAGGCCACGTTGAGCGCGTCGGTCACGGGCTGTGGTTCCGAGGCCAGAGCACCGTGGGGGTCATAGTAGGTCACGCCGAGTTCAACGGTGAGGCCGCGGAAGCGGCGTATCTCCAGGGGAAAGGCGCGCTCGGCCATCCAGCGGTCCACCACGAGGTCCGGGTCCAGCAGGGTGTCCACGGGGCTGAAGACGTACCAGATGCGCTCAGCCTGTGCAAGGGTGGCTTCAAACTGCTGGCGTGCTTCGGGGGTGTCAGCCGAAGTGCCGTAGTTGGGCAGCGCTGTCCAAGGCAGATCGGGCTGCTCGTATTCCAGCAGGTGGGAGAGGACGGCGTCCCGCAGGACGACGATGTCGCCGGGGCGAAAGCGTTCCGCAATGTAGGCGAAGAGGCCGCGGGTGTCGTCCTTTTGGTAGGTGGGATCGAAGAAATAGTTCCATGTGCTCACCCCAATGCCGAGCAGCCAGAGGGCTGTGAGCAGGGCTCCGGCCCAGCTTCTTACTCTGTGGCGCGCGCTCATCGTGCTTAGCCCCACGCCGACCAAGGCGTAGAAGGTGGGGGAGATGATCATCAGGTGACGCACGCCCTGGTAGAGTGGCTTAACATAACTAGCCGCGTAAAGGATGAGAACCGGCACCACGAGCAGGGCCGGCCACGCCAGGGCAGCCAAAACGGCGTGTGGCCTGGGGAAGAGCTGCGCGTACCGCCGGCCGACCCACCACGCGCCGGCTGCCAGGGCGATGAGGGCGAGCAGTTCCAGGGGCCAGGAGGCGGTGATGGGCAGGGTGATGCCCACGGTGAACCCGTGCCAGAGGTCGCGGGCCATGACCCGCAGGGGCACGAAGAAGTAGTCTCGCTCCACGCCGGTCAGAAACCGGCGCACGAGAAAGGGCACGAAGGGAGCGATCACCAGCACCATGCCCAGCCCACTGCCCACCACGAGTCGGGGACGGCGCCGGGCCAACGCCAGGCCGAGCACGAGTCCTTGGGCGGCGAGGAGGAAGAGGGCCGAGTAGTGGGTCCACGCCATAGCTGCCGAGGCAATTCCATAGGCCGCCACAGTGCGCGCGGAGGGGCGCTCGATGACCCGTGTTAGCCAGTAGACGGAGATGGCGCTCAGCGCCACCAACATGGCGTACATGCGCACTTCCTGGGCGTACCACAAATAGAGGGGCGACGTGGCGGCAAACAGGGCGGCGAGGACACCGGCCCGCCTGCCACCCAAGCGTGTTCCCAGCGCGGCGATGGCTGCCACGCCAATCAGGCTCCACCAGACGGAGAAGTAGCGCACGGCAAAGGGAGATGTGCCGATGAGGTGGCGCGCGCCCCACAGCAGGAGGAAGTAGAGGGGCGGGTGGGTGTTCTGGGTGGGCACACCCTGGACCACGATGGTGCCGCTCCACACAGTGGCCAGGGGTTGGCGGATCTGCCAGAGGGTGAGGCCCTCATCCTGCCAAAAGGTGCGCGCCGAAAGGTGTTGAAGCCGCACCCAGAAGGCGAACATCATCAGCCCCAGAAGGCTCAGCCTGAACATCACCGCCGGGGACGGACGCCATCGTTGCATCACGGTTCTCCTCCCCTCACCGCCCGCCACACGGTGCCGTCGTAGGCAAGCCTGAGCACCAGCACGGCGTCAGGCCACCCCCCGGCGAGGGATTCGAGCACTGCCAGGCGCGGGCCGGCGGGCGGCTCGTACAGCCCTACGAGCAGGTCGTACATGCCGGCGGGGACATCGGCGGGCAGGCGCAGGCCATACGTGTCGGGCACCAAGTCGCCAGGGCGCCACGCGGATGTGGGCATGGCATTTTGCCGTGGCGGGGCGTCGGTCTGGGCGACGGGTGCTGTTTGCCGGCCGGCCGGCACGACGTGAAGGAAGACGGTGTAGTCTTTCGGCGGTGTGGCCGTGGCCAGCCACGTGAGGAATACGGTCGCGGCTTCGCCGGCACGGACAGCGCGTGGCGCGCTGCCGGCCGAGACGAGGGCGATGCCCTCCTCGAACTGGGCTATCCGCCGGGGCCACATGGCCGGCGCCAAGGGCCGGTGGGCCACGCTGAGCCGGCCTACTTTGGGCACGGGCAACGGGTTTCCGCCCTTGTCCTGCGGTGGCAGCGTCTGCAGGCCCTCGTACTGGTAGATGTCCACCCACACGTCCGCGGTGACGGGCACGTCGGCCCGGTCCGTGATCCAGAGGCGGCGGGCGTCCACGACGAGCTCGCCCGGCTTCCAGAAGGAGGTGGGATAGTTCCCCCGCCCGGGGTATCCCTCATCTTGAGCCAGCAGTTGGCCTTCGTAGCCGAAGACTTTGACACTCACGCTGTACGGCGTCTCCACACGTTCCCGAGCCCGCCAGTAGAGGGCTATGTCGAAAGGCTCCCCCGGGCCCACCCGCTCGGGGGAGATGGTGTACCCCACCAGCTCCAAGGGACCATACGTCCACTCGAGGCGCACGAGGTCATCGGGCAGCGTCACCTCTGCTCCCCGTGGTGGGAGAGCGTAAGCCGGCCGGATGACGCCCCAGGGCACCCAGGCGGCAAAGAGGCCCCACGCGACAAGTGCCGGCCCGATGAGGCGTGCGTAGAGGGAACGTGGCACCCACGCGGCCAGGCCAACGGCCAGGACGATGAAGATGGAAGCCAGCGCCGGGAAGAGAAGCCGACCTTGGGCGCCGAAGGTGATGCGCGTCCACTGGACCACCCCGGCGAAAACGACCAGCGGCCACACCAACACGAGCGCCCACGCCATCAGTGTCGGGAGGTTGGCCTGACGCCACATCCGCCGGCGCACGCCGGCGATGATCTGGCGCGCCCCTCCCAGGCCGGCCAAGACGACGGCCACCTGAATGGCGCGGTACCACCAGCCGGGTGCCAACACGTTGAACCACCCAAACACACCCCAGAAGGAGAGCCACAGGCCGCTCAGATGCCACAGCAGCGTGCGCGCCGAAGGGGGGCGCTCGTAGCGGCCCACGAAGCGCAGCAGGGTGGAAATGCCCGTGGGCTCGCCGTAGAGGGCCCAGTTGCGCCAGTACCACCAGCCGGCGCCGAGCACAACGCCGATCACGAGAGCGGCGGCCACGGCCACGGGCCTGGCTTCACCTGGGGAGCGGCCGGCGCGGGCGCGGTGGACGATGATGAGAGCAACTCCTGCCAGGGGCACCAGCAGCACGCCGTTGAGTTTTGCCAGGGCCAGCGCGCCGGCCAACACTCCGGCCGCTCCTACGAGGGCAGGGCTGGCGGTGCTGCCCATGCTCTTGACGGTTACTACCAGCACCAGAGTGGCCAGGGCGGCCGCGGCCACGTCGTTGCTCACCGAGGAGGCGATGAAGAGGAACTGGGGTGTGAAGGCCAACCACGCGGCTGCGGCCAGCGCCACATCAGGGCGGCCGGGGAGCAAGAGAATCCCAAGGCGCCACGTGCCCCACACCACCAGGGCGCCCAACAGGAGCGAGAACCCGCGCGTCAGGTAGACGGCCCGGCCGAGGGGGGTGCTCAGGGGCGAGGCCGGCGGATGGGTGAAGGCGTTCTTGTTGGCCGGCAAGGTGGGCACGCCGATGGCCGCGTGGGGATTGCGTGCCGGCGGCGTCTCGGGTATGGCTGATGCGAAGGGGCGCATGAGGGTGGCCGCCAGCCAGTAGTAGAGGGGCGCTTGGCTTCCCTCTTGTCCCCAAGGCACGTCGAGGGGCACGCGGTTCTGAACCGGCAATCCCTCCCCGCGCGCCAGGCGGAGGGCGAAGAAGAAGTGCTGGTTTTCGTCCGGCTTCTCGAAGACCGGCGTGGTGACAATATATCCGAGCCCCACGATCACATAAAGGGCCGCGAGGAGCAAGCCTGCCCGGGGGCCGGACAACCACGTGTGCGTCCGGCTTGCCGAAGCCGGGGGCACGTCGTGCTTACCGGTCATCGGTCACCGTGATCGTTGCCAGTTCCACGGCATCGCGGCCGTCGTCGGCGCGCAGCCGCTCGCCTGTGGGCAACCAGTACGCGCCGGCAAGAAGGCGGTAGGAGCCAGGAGGCGCATCGCCTGGCACCTCGAGCACATACGTATCCTGGACGAGCTCGCCTTGGTCCCACGCAGTGGTGGGGTAGAAGCCTCCCTCGGGTGGGCGGTCGTGCTGGGCCACGAGTTGTCCGTCTGGGCCCACAAGGTGAACGAAGAAGGTGTACTCGCGTTCCAGGGGACGCTCAGCCCTCCAAGCCAGCGTCACCTGCACCGTGTCGCCGGGCCGTAGCCGGGTCGGCACGTCGCTGCGGGCTGCAAGGGTGATCCGCTCTCCCAGGGTGACGCCAACGGGAACCGGCGGCGCCGGCGGGCGGGCTCCCACCCAGACGAAGTCCACGGTCCACTCATCGCCGGCCGGTTGTCCCCCGCCGTCGAGGAGGGGCAAGCGGTTCATGGTCTCCAAGCTGTAGAGGCCCACGCGCAGGCGGTAGCGGCCGGCAGGCAGGTCCGGAGGGATTCCCAAGGTGTGTTCGTCAGGGTACTCGTCAGGCCCGAAGAGCCAAGTGGGCATGGCGCCGTCCACAGGCGGGCCATCATCTTGGACCACTTGGCGCCCGTCGGGGCCGACGAGGTGAGCGAAGACGTTGTACTCGTCCAGAACAGGCCCTATGCCGGTCCAAGTGAGCATCACGTTCAGTTCGCCGCCGGGCTCCAACTGGACGGCGTTGATTTCGGCGCGAAGGAGGCCGATTGCGCCCCCAAAGTTCACAGGGGGCTCATACGTGTGGACGACCGGACGGCGGGGCACATCACGCCACCCGTTTGCCATCAGGACCACGATGCCCCGATCCGCGAAGACCACGTCCATCTGCTCCACGATGACGCGCAGGAAGTCGGAGTTGTATCGAGTCGCCAACCGGTAGCCGTCCACGAGGAAGAAGGTGCGCGGGTGGGTTTTGATCACCTGGCGCAATTGCTCGACCGTGTTCAGGAGAGGGGCACCGCTCCAGCGGTCCACCCAGACTCCGCCGCGCCTGATCACGTACTCCTCGTACTCTTTTTGAATGGCGTAGTAGTCACAGGGGCCGAAAACGGCCGCACACGCCGGCGGCTGGGGGGTCAACACCACATCGCCCGGCCGACGCTCCCGGGCAATGTAGGCCAGAGCGAGGTCGTACCCTTCTACCTGTTGTCCCACAGCTTGGCGTGCTTCGGGGACGAAAAGCGCTGCGGCAAGGAAGGCCATGCCGGCGGCGCCCGCTTCTCGCCACTTGGTGCGGGGCGCACGGCGCTCCCAAAGCCACATGAGGCCGGCCGCGGCCGGGAGGAACCAGAAGGGGACCAGCATGAAGATGTACCTCATTTCACGCCACGTGGGCCCCACGAAGAACACAATGATCCCGAAGACGGCGACGAAGAGCCACACCAGGTAAAGGGTGGCGCGGTGAGGGGATTCGAGGCGTGCCAGGGCAGGCAGGCCTTTCCAGAGCGCTTCACGCCATTCCACCGGTCTCCACGTGCGGCGAAGCGCTCGCCACGCGGCCAGAATGGCGACGGCCACCAGGAGAGAAATGACCAGGCGAGCCGGCTCGGTGAAGAAGGGGCCGTATTCGACGAGGGCCCCTCGTATGTCGAAGATGAAGCCCACGTAGGGCCGACGAGCTTGAATGGTCTCAAAGTAGCCGGGCTGCCCCAACTTCTCCACCGCATATCGGGCCCCCATGGCTGCCAACACGAGAGTGTGGGCACCGATGGCCCCGGGCGCCCGGAAGCCCCGCACACCTCGCCAGGCCACGCTCGCCGCGATGAGGGCTGGGTAGAGGAGAATGGTTTCCTCCTGGCTGAAGAGGGCCAACACGAACAGCAGGGCAAAGCGGCGGTACAGGCGAGGGTTCTGATCCCGGAGAGCTGCGTAGAAAGCCCATGCGGTGAGGAGCACGAAGAGCTGCAATTGGGTGTAGAAACGTGCCCGTGCTCCCCAAACAATGGCCTCGGGCGCGAGGACCATAAAGGCAGCGGCCACAAGGCCCACACGGGGGCTGAACAGGCGTCTCCCCACGTGATAGACGGCGAGAACGGTGGCCACACTCAACATCACGCTGGGCAGCCGGGCCACGAAGGGGCTGTAACGCACGGCGAGAAAAGTCGCCTCGGCATAGGAGGCGAGAAGCCCTCGCGTGTAGAGCACACCACTGGGCATGAGCGGCACTCCGTACTCCAACGTGCGCTTGGCTGCCCACATGGTGGTGAACTCGTCCACGAAGAGGCTGATCTCCCGGGCATAGCGCAGCCGCGCGTAGAGCCCCACGGCGAGCAGGATGCCCAGGACGACCCTGTGGCTCCAGAGTGTCTCCCGAACAGCGGTGCTCTTGTGTTCTGCGGCCGTGCTTCCCTCGAACGGGGAGTCTAGCAAGGTGCGCACGCTCGTGCTCCGCCGGTCCGCTGCTGTTGCAAGGGCGCAAAGGCCCGCATCACGT
>JALSKA010000006.1 GCA_026989095.1 Ardenticatenaceae bacterium | reverse complement strand
GCGCTCTCGGCAAAAAAGGGGCGCCACCCTCTCCCGGACGCCCCCTTGCCCCCTTATCCCTATCGCCTGAACGTGGACCGAACTGCTGTCAACTCCTTGCCTGCAGCACGACTACGATCCGGTGCCCAAGGCCTGCCCCTGGCGCTCCGCCATGATCTTCTTCTGGAGCTGCATGATGCCGTCGATCAGCGCCTCGGGGCGGGGCGGGCAGCCGGCCACGTAGACATCCACGGGCACGATCTCGTCCACGCCCTGCACAATGGCGTAGTTGTTGAAAATTCCCCCGCACGAGGCGCAATCGCCCATGGCGATCACGTACTTGGGCTCCGGCATCTGATCGTAGAGCCGGCGGAGCACGGGAGCCATCTTGCGGCTCAGGCGCCCGGCCACGATCATCAGGTCGGATTGGCGGGGAGAGGCGCGCATCAACTCCATGCCGAAACGGGACATGTCGTACCGGCTGGCTTGGGCGGCCATCATTTCAATGGCGCAACACGCCAGCCCAAAGAGCATGGGCCAGATGGAGTTGGCCCGCGCCCACGCCACCGCTTGGTCCACCGTGGTGAGCACGACGCCCGGCGTGCCGCTCTTCGTGGGGTCGAGGACCGGCAACTCCTGGGACTGTCCGTTTACTCCCATTCCAGCGCTCCTTTCCGCCACACGTAGACGAAGCCGGCCACCAGCAACGCCAGGAAGGTGAACATTTCCAACAGGCCGAAGACGCCCAGTTGGCGATAGACCAACGCCCAGGGGAAGAGGAAGATCACCTCGATGTCGAAGATGATGAAGAGCGTGGCGATCAGGTAGAAGCGGATGGGCATTCTCTGCATGGCCCGGCCGACGGGCACCATGCCCGATTCATAGGGCATCAGCTTGCGCGGTGTGGGCCGTCGGGGACCAAAAAGCGAGCCAACCATCATGATCATGACGGCCACGCCCGTGCTGAGGACGAAGAGGACGGCAATGGCAACATACGGGACCATAGCCCTGCTCCTGTCCGAGGGGCATAGGTCAGGACTCCCCCCGAATTTGGCCGGGAGTGGGTCGGCCTCGTCCTCCCGGCAACGGTCAGTCGGCCTCGTCGGGATGCCGGGGCTTCACCGTGCACCCCTGTTCACACTGCCCCGGCCGCCCCTACCGCTCCACGGCCGACTTCTCAGCCTCCTTGGCCGCGCGCTGGGCTTCTTCCTGCTCCCAGGCGCGCGGGTGTGTTTCGGCGTAGTAGCGCGTGCTGACCAAGAGCTCCTGCATGTCCATCACCCACGACTCGTGGCGCTCGTAGGAGGAGATCTCGTAGTCGTGGTTCATTTTGATGGCGTCGAACGGGCAATACTCCGAGCAGAAGCCACACTGCATACAAATGGAAGTGTCAATGTAGAACTCGGCGCACTGCGGAATCGTCTTCCCGGCACTGTCCTTGGCCTGGACGATCCAGATGCACTGGGGAGGACAGACCTTGGCACAGATGCCACACGACGTGCACCGGATGTCGCCGGTCTCCTCCTCGTAGATGAGCATGGGGTTGAAGCGAAACCGCTCGGGGACCGGCAGTTTCACCTCCGGGTATTGGGCAGTGATGTACCCGGTCGTCTCCTCGGGGATACTCGTGGCCGTCCCAGCCCCGGGGGGCACCCACCGCCCTTTCGTCTTCACATCCTGCACGAACGTCGCCATGAAGTGGCGAAGCGTGATCCACATGCCCTTGAGCGCGCCAGTCCCGTACATTAGCGGTCCACCTCCCCCAACACAATGTCAATGGAGCCCAGAATGCCGATCACGTCGGCCACCTTGTGGCCTTTGGCGATGTGGCTCAAGGCCGTCAAGTTGATGAAACAGCCACTGCGCACGTGGTACCGGTAGGGATTTTGTCCCCCGTTGCTCACGACGTAGAACCCAAGCTCGCCGCGCGGGTTCTCCACGTGGCCGTATGCCTCGCCGGCCGGCACGCGCACGCTCCACTGTTTGCGGCCGGCCAGAATCTCGCCCTCGGGCAGTTGCTCCAACGCCTGTTCGAGGATGCGCAGGCTCTGCCACATCTCCAGCACGCGGATGTAGTAGCGGTCGAAAATGTCGCCGCCGTAGAGCACCGGCACCTCGAAGTCGAACCGGTCGTAGATGCTGTAGGGGTCCTTGCGCCGGATGTCCCAGTTGACGCCGCTGGCCCGCAGCATGTGGCCCGACACGCTCAAGTTAATGGCCAAGTCGCGGGGCAACACGCCGATGCCCTTGGTACGGGCCTGCACGATCTCATTGGTGGTCAAGTAGCGGTCGAGCTCCTCGATGGCCCGGGGCAAGCGGTCGTAGACCAGCTTCTTCGCCAGCGGGAGGAACTCCTCGGGCAGGTCCCACGCCAGTCCGCCGAACCGGAAGTAATTGACCATCAAGCGGGAGCCGGCCACCATCTCGAAGAGGTCCAAGATCATCTCCCGCTCTTCGATACAGTAGAGGGAAGGCGTGAAAAAGGCGCCCAAGTCGTTGAGCAGGAAGCCGATGGACCACATGTGGCTCTGGATGCGGTTGAGCTCGGCCATGATCACGCGGATGTACTCGGCCCGCTCGGGCACTTGGACGCCGAGGAGCTTTTCCACTGTGATGGCATAGCCGAAGTTGTTGCCCATCTGGGCCAAGTAATCGAGCCGGTCCGTGTAGGGGAAGTTCATCAGCCAGGCGTTGCGCTCGCCGATCTTCTCGTGGTTGCGGTGCATGTAGCCCATGACCGGCTCGAGGTCCACAATCGTCTCGCCGTCCAAGAGGACGCGCATCTGGAAGACGCCGTGGGTGGAGGGGTGCTGGGGGCCCAAGTTGATGATGATCTTCTCGGTGCGAATGTCCCCCATGTTGGCCAAGTCCTCCGGCTGGAGGACCATCACGTCCTCGCGGGCCGGGTCCCACGCCTTCGGGTCCCACCCCGGCGGGTAGCGAACGTTCTTGCCCCAGACGACGCGGTCCTCAGCCGCACGGTGGTGCCCCTCCGGCCAGCGGGACTCGAAGGGCTTGTGTTCCTGTTCGTAGTAGGGCTCCAGCCAGTCCTTGCGGAGGGGGAAGCCCTCGAAGCCCTCCCACATGAGGATGCGCTTCATGTTGGGGTGGCCGAGGAAGCGCACCCCGAACATGTCGAAGACCTCGCGCTCCTGGAAGTCAGCGCCCCGGAAGACGGGCACCAACGAGGGCACCTGCGGGTCCTCCCGGTCGGTGTCCACCTTCAGGTAGACGTGCGGCCCCCCTGTCTCGATGTTGTAGAGGTGGTAGACCACCTGGATCTTGCCCTCGTCGATGTAATCCACGGCCGTGAGATTGGCCAAGTAGTTGTACCCCAACTCATCTCGCAGCGTTCGGGCCACGTCCGGCAGGAAATCGGGCTCGACGATGAGGGCGTTCTCCTTCTGAGTGAACGCTCGCTCGTCGAACTTGGCTCGCAATGCCTGGGCGACCCGCTCGGTAACCTCCAGCTCAGCCTCGGGGATTTTGGCCACCTTGACGCGGCCGTGCTTTTTCTTCTTCGTCTCCCGGCCGGGCTCCTCCTGCTGGTCGATTTTCTCCTCGATGACGGGAATCTGGCGCGGGTCCACGATGTCGGGGCCCAAGATGGGCACAGGAATGGAATCGCTCGCCGGGCTGCGATACCAGGGCGCATCCTTGATGGACTGCCCCATGATCTTGGCCTGGAGGGTGAGCAAGCCCTGGAGGAGCGCCTGGGGCGTGGGCGGGCATCCCGGCACGTACACGTCCACGGGGATGAACTTGTCGATCCCGCTGACCACGTTGTACCCTTCCTTAAAGGGCCCTCCTCCGGTGGCACAGGCGCCCATAGCGATGACGTACTTGGGCTCCGGCATCTGGTTGTAGAGGCGCACGATCTGGGGCACCATCTTCTTGGTCACCGTGCCCGAGACAATCATCACGTCGGCCTGGCGCGGCGAGGGGCGAAAGAGCTCGGCGCCAAAGCGGGCGATGTCGAAGCGGGAGGCCGCCGTGGAGATCATCTCGATAGCACAGCAGGCCAACCCGAAGCCCAAGGGCCACAGGGAGGACTTACGGCCCCAGTTGTAGACCACGTCCAAATTCTGGATCAGCTTGTTCCACGTGGTCACCAGGACCGACTGCTCCAGCAGTTCGTCCTCGCCGAACTCCGCCTCGTAGTCGGGGATGACATCACGGACCGGGTTGCGCACGCGCTTGTCGTTCATCATCACCTTCCCCAAGTTCAGTCCGCCGTCGGCGCCCCATCGCCTGGAGGGCGCCCACCGGGCCGACAGCACAATACCCTGCGGCCCCACCGTGCGGGCGCGGCACATGGCGACTAACCACCACGCCGCGCCCGCGTTGTCATCGTCCCTTATTGCTTCATCAAGAACTGCACCAGCGCGTCAAGCTGCTCCTCGGAGAGCTGATCCCCGAAGCCCTTGGGCATCACGTCAGGATAGCCTGCCACCACGAAGACGCTGGGGTCCACGATAGACTCGCGGATGTACTCCTCGGGCGTGGTGGCGTTGCCCGTGTAGGCCGGGTCGGCGATGATCGAGGCCGCCCGCTCGCCGAGGCCGTCCAGCGCCGGCCCGACCGTGCCCACGGCGCCGGGCACGGTGGCCAGGGCGTGACACCCGAGACACCCGAGCTGCGTGAACAAGTCGATAGCCACGGCGTCAACGTCAGCTTCTCCCTGCTCGGGAGGCTGTTCGCCCTCCTCGGGCACCGGCGTGGCGATCTCCGCCAGCAACTCCGGCGGGAACTCCTCGAAGTTCTGGAGGAAGAGGGCGATGTCCTCGATGTCCGCCGGCCGGAGCGGGCCGCCGTACTCCTCGGACCAAGGAGGCATGGCCATGGCGTTGGGATCGCTGGCCTTGCCCCCCAAGTATTCAGGCCGGGTGGAGACAATACGGCCGGCCGCAATGGTGCGCACCAAGTAGGTGTAGAGAGAACCGGGCCACCCCACTTCCTTAGCCCGCTGCTCCAACATCTCCCTGTCGTTGAGGGGCGGCCCCAAGCCGGGCACGCCTTGGGCGTTGAAACCGTGGCACGTGTAGCAGTTCTGCTCGAAGAGGACAGCTCCGCGCTCGATCCGGCGGGCCAGAATCTCCTGGTCACGCCGGGCCAAGTTGGCGTCCTCGTTGAGCGCGATCCAGGCCACGACGATGAGCCCCACGACGGTGATGATCACCCCTAACGCAATCTGCAATCGGACCATAACGATTCTCCTCGTCTTCGGAAGCTCGGAAGCTGTCCAACATCGCGTTACCTTGTTATTCGTATTCGTACCCCGAGTCCTCGTGTACGAAGAAGACCTTCTCGTACTTGTCGCGCACGGGTTGCCCCTGTTCGTCCAGGAGCACGTTGCCATTTTCGTCCAGCTTTGTCCACGTGATGCGCATCTTCACCCGCTTGAGCGTGGGCTGCAACATGTCGATCTCCCACACCCCCTGAGGACTGGCCAAGGGCGCGTTGCGCACGCGCTCCTGGAACTCGGCGAAGAGGATGTCGAACTCGTCCGGGTTCTCCGGCAGCGTGAAGGTGTCGGTCTCGAAGGTGCCCAGCTTGATCTTCTCGTAGCCCAGCTTGCGGAAGGGCCCCACGCCCTCTTGGGGCACCAAATCCTGGATGATGCGCACGGCTGGCGGCGTCTCGATGCCCCACTGGGGCGTGCCCATGTAGCTGAGGATGATCAGCACGATGATCCCCAGCACGCCCAAGGAGAGGGCCACCGGGCGGTTCTTGGCCAGCCGGCTGGGGTTGTTGTCGATGTACGGGATCGCTGCCAGGAAAGCCACGATGATGCCCGGCAGGATGACACCCATGAGCGTGGGGTCACCCAGCTTCAACATGCCCTGCAGCCAGAGGAAGTACCAGGGCGCCTTGGTGTCGAGCGGCGTCACCTGCGGATTGGCCTGGCTCTCCAGCGGCGCGTCGAACCACACCGTCACCGCGATGACCATGGCCACCAACACGAGCACGGAGAGGAAGAGCTCGTGGGTCAGCAGGTCAGGGATGAAGTCGATGCGCTCCTTGGCCCAGCGCCGGCGGTCCTCGTCCATCTCGCCCTCTTCCACGACCGCCGGGAGCGAGATGCCGTGCTCACGGGAGACCTTGTAGTAGTGGACGCTGATGAAGAGAATGGCCAACAGGGGCAGGAAAAGCACGTGGAGCAAGTAGAAGCGCAACAGACCGCCAGCGCCGATGTCCGGCGCGCCGCGCAGCAGCAAGTTGACCTCGCGCCCGATGAGGGGCGTCTTGTCGGCCATCGACGTGCCGATAGTCACCGCCCAGTAGGCGAGCTGATCCCAGGGCAACAAGTAGCCGGAGAACGACAAGAAAAGCGTGATTCCCAACAGCACCACGCCCGTCAGCCACGTGAACTCGCGCGGCTTCTTGTACGAGCCGGTGAAATAGACCCGCACCATGTGGAGGAAGACGGCGATGACCATCAACTCGGCGCCCAAGCGGTGCAGGTCGCGCATCAGGAGCCCGAAGCGCACGTTGCTCAAGATGTTGAGCATGTCGCGGTAGGCCGTGTTGGGCGTGGGCGCGTAGTAGACCATCAAGATGATGCCCGTGATCAGCTCAATGAAGAAGAGGTAGGTGCTCAACCAGCCAAGCCGAAACGTGTGGGTGAACCACGTGGAGGCCCGCTGGTAATAACGGGGGCGAATGTGAAAGAGGAACGAGGTCGTGTGGACCTTCCAGCGCGGGTTGGGCTTCTCCGTGGGCCCATCACCCCGGAAAATGGCGCGCAACTCCTCCAAGTCCAGGCCGGCCGTGATGGTGCGCACCCGGTTGTCGAGCCGCTCGCGCACTACCTCTTCCAAGTCCTGGTTGAGCAGCTCCCGCACCTTGCGCTCGAAGTCCCTGGGCAGATTGCGAAGGTCCTGCAATCCCAGCATAGGCCTTTCTCCTGTTGGTCGTAGTTCCAAGCCCTTGCCGACAGGCCGACGCCGACCGCCACGTCAAGCGCCCTGATTACCTCGGGTCACCCCGAATCAGGGCGCCCGTATCCACCGTAATGATGTATTCGTCACCGGGCACCGCCACAGGCCCCTTCGTCTTGGGGTCTGTCTCGGCAACCACCTGGCCCGTGTTGGGGTCGATAACGCGCACCACGAAGCGGTCCAAGCTCCGGGGCGCAGGCCCGGTGATGTAGGTGCCATCCTTCTGGAACTGGGAGCCGTGACAGGGACAGATGAACTTGTTCTCCGCCTCCTGCCAGTTGTAGAGACAGCCCAAGTGAGTACAGACCCGGTAAAGGGCCAAGACACCTTCAGGCAGGTGGACTAACCAGAACTTCCCCTCGCTGTTGGGTTGAGGGGAGGAGCCCACTTCCGGCAGTTGACCAGCAGGTCCGAGCCGGAAGAGACCGCCGAATTCGCCCTCGCGGAACCGGGGAAAGGCGAAGATCACGCCCAACCCGGCGAACTCGGCCAGGAAGACGCCCAGCGACCCCAACCAAATGTAGTTGAGCAGCTCTCGCCGAGTAATCGGCTTGACGGCCGGCGACTGGTCCTGAGCTTGCTCCTGTGCTCGGCTCATCGTTTCCCCCTACATGCTCGCTCTTCTGCTTCCCGACACGCAGGACAACGTGCCACGCCCTCCCCCACACTGTCTGCGCGCTTGGAGAAATCACCCCGTGTGGATGGAAGGCCAGCTCATGTGAAATCAAGCACAAACACTGGTCCTATAATATACCAAAGCGGGGATTTTTTCAAATGCAGGCGGGCCGATACCACGTGAGCTGTGGCGAGGACAATGTACGGAGTTTCCCTGCCTCGGGGAGCGAGGGTGGATGGTCCTGGGGAGTTGGTCCGCGTGGTTGACATCTTGGGCTTCCTCGGTAGAGTTCCACGTTGAGAATCCGTCGGGTTGCGGAGGCATTGGAATGGCAAAGCGCTCACCCAACAGGCGTGCGAACTTGACGACCTTCACACTGTGGGCGTTGGTCGTCTCCACGTTGGCAGGCCTCATTATTGTCCTCATCGGCCTTCCCGTTGCCCACAGCGATTTTTACGACTTCTACCTGGCCACCCGTGCACTCTTCATGGGCGAAAACGTGTACGCCCCCCAGCCGAACGGACTTCAGGGGTTCTTCAACCCCGTGTGGGCCACTTTTCCCGTCGCCCCGCTCGCCACCCTTCCCCCGGTCGCCGCCTTCCAGCTCTGGCGGTTCGCCTCCGCGGCCTTGCTGGGCCTGGCCATGTACGCCGTCACCCGCCTGCGGGGCGAGCGCCCCTCGCCAGCGTGGCTTGCCCTGGCCGGGTGGCTCGCGCTCATCCCCTGGTTCGTGGGCCAAAATGCCCCCCTCGTCGCCACGGGCGCGTTCCTGGCCGTGCTCTGGGGCGCACAGGAGCGCTGGTTCTGGGCCGGGGCCACGATGCCCCTCTTGGCCATCAAGCCCCACACCGTGCCCCTCTTCAGCCTGTTGCTCCTCTGGCGGGGGAGACGGCCGGCCATCGCGGGCGCCATCGTCAGCTTATCGGCGGTCACGCTCGTAGGGTGGACCCTCCAGCCGGGGTGGGTTCTGGCGTGGCTCGGGTCCCGCTGGGCCGACAGCCAGCAGGGCGGCGGACAGACGTGGGCATCGTCGGGGCTTCCCAATTTCTTGGTCCTGTTAGGACTCCCCCCATGGCTTGCTGTGACCGGAATCCTCCTGGGCTTATGGGCAACTTGGCGATGGCGCCAGGCGCCGTGGTACACCTCAGCGAGCGTGGCCCTGGCCGTGGGCACCGCTGTGACCATCTACGTGCGGGCCGCGGACTTTGCCCTGCTGTTGCCGGCCCTGCTCGCCATGCCACCACGCCTTCGCTACAGGGTCACTGCTGTGCTCATCGCCATCTTCTTCGCTCGACCACCTAGGCCCCTCATGTGGCTCATCCCGGCCACCACAAGCGGCGTTCTCATTTGGCACCTGCTCACCTCGCCCCCAAGTGCGGACGAGGGCGAATGAGCTCACGGGTGCGCCACGGCCGCACGCCCTGTGGCCCACGACACGACCCCCAGGCCATGCCCCGGCAAGATGTCACCCGCATACCGTCCCCACAGCGGGGCGTGGACGGCCGGCTGCCACTTTTCCCCGTCCCACTGCCAGAGGCGCACCACTTCCAGCGGGATCCCGGATTCGGGGCCGAGGAAACGGCCGCCCAAGCGGTTGGCCGCCTGAGGGCCGCCCGCCTCGAGGCGCCGCTTGGCCCCCCGTTGGACGACGAGCCAGGGGAGATCGCCCACACAGACCAGAAAGCCCTCACCGTACTCATCGCCCGGGCGCACGTCCTGCCACGTCCAGGAACGCCCTTCCCAGCGGAACACGCGCACCCGCTGCTCGGCTTCGGCGCTGTCAGCATCCCACGAGGCCGCGTTGCCCGCCACCCAGAGCAAGCCACCACATCGGAGTACTTTTCGCTCGCTGTTCAGGGCCGCGAAGTCGAGGGCAAAGGGATCCTGGGGCCGGGGCACCGGAGCTGTCGGCTGCCACTGCTCCCCGTCCCACAGGAAAAACGTGCGCCCTTCGAGCGCCACGGCGGCCCGCACCAGGCGGGCGCTGTCGGGCGGCGGCGGGATGAGCTGCCAGCGCGAGCCATCCCACCGGACTGCGCCCGGCCCTCGCCCCCAATACCACACGTCATCGGGGCGCACGAGCTCCACACGGGCGCCAGCGAAGCTCTCCAAGGGGATCCTGAAGGCAGATGTCTTCCACGAGCTGCCGTCCCACATCTCCAGGGGCCACGCCGGAAACCAAAGCATCTCCCGGCGACCATCCTGTCTCACGTAGAGCCGGCCGACACGCGCCTCCTCGGCCAACGGCCGGGCCAACGTGAGGGTGATATCCCGTCCCGTCTCCAGGTTGAAGAAACGCACACGCCTCTCCTCGACGCCCAGGATCACGCCGGGATATTCGCCCACGGCCATCTCCTCCCCGTCCTGCCACGATGTGACCTCCACAAAGGTGCCGGCCATCTCCAGCCGGGGGCGGGCCACACGCCACAACTGGCCGTCGGCATCGGTGAAGAGGAACCAGGCTGAGGGGTCACTGAACTCGGGCGCACGCCAGAGGCGCCACGCACGGTCGGCCACGGCCGTCACGGTCACCGTGTCCTGCACGGTGTGCCCGCCGGCGCGCACGGCCAGGGAGAGCGTGTGCTCGCCGGGCGCCAGGGAAAGGGGGAGCTCACGGGGCGTCCACTCCTCGTCATCATCCCGCTCCCACGTGAAGACCGGCTCCCCATCGACGGCCAGGGAGACAGCCTCCGGCGGCTGCTTGGAGGCTGCCCACCCGCTCTCGAATTGGAGGGATGCCCAGCCACGGCGATAGGCGTACAGTTGGACGATCACCTCGCCGGCGGGCACACGTGCCCCATCAGGGGGATAGGCAATGTAGCCAACGGTTGTGGGAGGGGAGGCACAGCCGATCAGAGTAAGCAGCAGAAGGGCCAGGGCAAGGACGAGCCCCCCAACGCCGGCCGTCAGGAGCCCACACAGGGGAAGGCCGAGCACCGCGATCACACACCCTCGCCTCACATCCCGTCCACCCATGAGTCACCTCCGCACACTTTCTCGACATCCCGCCGACGAAGAGCAGTACGCACAGATTCGCTTTCCGGATGCGGCTCACGATCGCGGCCCTTCACCAGTTGCTCACACCGCCTTCACATCGGCTTCACATTTTCCCAGTAGAGTGAGAACATCCCGTTGAGAGCACAGGTGCCGGCCGCACGTGCCCTCGGAGGCTCTCAAGCGCATCAGGCCATCGGGAAAAGCGGTGTACGAAGCTCATGCCCCTGTGTTCGTTCTCAGAGGAATCCACATGGGGCCAACGTGAAGTATATCATGAGGAGGAGGAAGGAACAGATGACGAAACAGAAGCACACCCCAAGGGTAAACCGCCGCCAGTTCCTACGCCTCACAGGCTTGGGCGTGCTGGGCACGGCCGGGCTCCTGGCCGGCTGTCGCGCGTCGGCCAACGCGCCGGCCACGCCCGGCGGAGGTGCCGTCGCGGCCACGTCAGTGCCCCTGACTGCCACGCCGGCCGCCACGCCGTCGGCCACTCTGTCCGGCGTTGACGTGGCCTTGGCCCTGCGGGCCCACCAGGACGAGGTGGCCATTCTGCCCGGCCGCGCCACAACCGTCTGGCGGTACAGCGGCGAGCTGCTCGCCGGCACTCCCGACCACCTGACCCCCATTCCCTCCTACCTCGGGCCTCTGCTCCGCTTTCGCCGCGGGGAGCGCGTGCGCATCACCTTTCAGAACGACATCCCCGACGAGAGCATCATCCACTGGCACGGCCTCATTGTGCCCGAGGAGATGGACGGCCACCCGCGTTTCGTCATCGGCCAGGGCGAAACCTACGAGTACGAGTTCCAAGTGCAGAACCGCGCCGGCACTTACTGGTATCACCCCCACCCCCACGGGCGCACAGGCCCGCAGGTCTACATGGGCATGGCCGGCTTCTTCATCGTCCACGACGACGAGGAGGCTGCCGCCGGCTTGCCCCAAGGGGAATACGACATCCCCCTGGTGATCCAGGACCGCACCTTCGACGGCGCCAACCAACTGGTCTATCTCGACAACGAGATGGAAGGCCAATTCATGGGTTTCTTGGGCAACACCATCTTGGTCAACGGTCAACCGGAGTTCACCCTTGACGTGGCCACCAGGCCCTACCGCCTGCGCCTGCTCAACGGCTCCAACAGCCGCATCTACAAGTTGGCCTGGAGCGACGGCAGCCCCCTCACCGTCATCGGAACGGACGGCGGCCTGCTGGAGCGACCCGTTCGGCGAGATTTCATCACCCTCGCCCCGGCCGAGCGCGTGGAGCTGTGGGTGGACTTCGGCGCGTATCCCGTGGGCACCGAGTTGGTGCTCCAAAGCCTGCCGTTCACCGGCGACCCCTTCGGCATGGGGGGCGGCTTCGGGCCCGGTGGCGGCATGGGCGGGGGCATGGGCATGGGTGGCGGCATGGGCATGGGCGGTGGCTTCGGGCCCGGCATGGGCGGGCTAGCGGCCATGCCCCAAGGGGCGCCCTTCCCCGTGCTGCGCGTTCGCGTCAGCCGGGAAGAGCGCGCCGACCTCGTCCTGCCCGAGCGCCTGAGCACTGTTGAGCGCCTCAACCCCACAGAGGCCGTGAACCGGGAGCGGCCGCGCCGTTTCGTCTTCGCCATGCAACAAATGGCCTGGACGATCAACGGCCGCACCTTCAGGATGCGCGACGTGGCCCGGGACGAGCGCGTGCGCTTGGGCACCACCGAAATATGGCAACTCTACAACGCGCCCGGCGGCGGCATGGGCATGGGAGGGATGGGGGCCCTTCCTCACCCCGTCCACCTCCACGGCGTCCAATTCCAAGTGCTCGAACGCCGGGTGGACCCATCCGTCCGTGCCCCGTGGGACGAGGTGGCTCCCGGCTACGTGGACGAGGGGTGGAAGGACACCGTGTTGCTCATGCCGGGCGAGACCGTGACCCTCATCGTCCGTTTCGCCGACTATCCCGGCCTCTTCCTCTACCACTGTCACAACCTCGAACACGAGGACATGGGCATGATGCGCAACTATCTGATCGAGGCCTGATCTCCCCCGACGCCCCGCCAATGCCGGCGGCCCTGTATTCAAAAGGGCCGCCGGCCACACGCCCGGCATGCCCCATCTCCCCCGAGAACCCCGGGAAATCCCTGAGATTTTTTGTCCCAAGAGGGGGGTTGACGAACCTTTCAGATCTTGGTAGAATGCTAACAAACGTCCGTCCCCCCTCGTTGAGCCCTCCTCCTTCGGTCTGGCGGGTCGTGGGCGGTGCTGCTGTGGCCGTTGGTTGGAGGCAGCTTACTTGGGGGCACAGGACACCCACCCGGGAACGGGGCGCCGTTTCGCTTGAGCTGTTTGGCGAAGCCCACCCCTTCCCCGCCTTCAGATCGCTTGCCAACTGCTGTGTGTACAACGACGGAGGGGAAAAGCTGTATGTCCGAGGTCAAGCGGGGCGTCGTCAAGTGGTTCAACAACGCGAAGGGCTACGGCTTCATTCAGCCTGACGAGGGGGCCGATGTCTTCGTCCACCACACGGACATCATTATGGAAGGCTACCGCACTCTCCAGGAAGGTGAAGTTGTGGAGTTCATCCTCGTCCAGGCTGAGAAGGGACCGCGCGCCCAGCAGGTGCGCCGCGTCGGCCAGTAGTCCGTCTCGTCCGCAATGGTGGTGGCGGGAGGCTGTCTGACCGTCCACCGGACGCACCGCCCACCGGCTCCCGCCCTCTCCCTTGCCTCCTCGCCACGAGCAGGAATTGGCGTTCAGCGACGAAAAGCCCTCCCCCGGAGGTCTCCACTGACAAATTCCACCTGATGCCGAGGAGAAGAGCGTGAACTACAGCGATCTGCTCTCCCGTGCCTTCCGGCTCGTGCGCACCGTCCCTCCCCTGTGGCAATTGGGCATTCTGCTGGCCTTCGTCGGCGGGGGGACCAGCAGCCTCCCCTCCTTCATCAACACGTCCACGAGCGTGTTGGAGCCACTTCAGCCCACTTTCCTCCGCGCGCCACTCGGTCCCCTGCCGCTCCCGGTGGTGCTCCTCATGGCGCTTGTGGGGGGCGGGGTGGTTCTCCTCGGTGCGGCTGTCCACTACGTGGTGCGTGTAGGGCTCATCGACGGGAGCGCTCGCGCTTACAGGGCAGACCCCTTTTCGCTGAGATCGGCCCTGAAGCGCGGCCTCTCGTTCGACGCCCTGCGCCTGTTCGCCGTCAACGTGGTGCTCTTTCTGCCCGTCCTCCTTCTGGGCCTCTTCATCGCCGCCGTCTTCTTCCTGGCCTTGGGAGTGACGCTCTTCAGCTTCGAGCGCCAACAGCTTCTGGTGACTGCGTTGGCCGGCACACTCGCGGTGGTCACAGTTTTGGCCTTCATCGGCACCATGGTGCTCGTCAGCGCCCTGACCACCGTGCTCGACCACTGGAGCGCCCGCTTCATCGTGTTGGGCGGGCGTGGCGTGGTCAACGCCCTGCAGGAGGGGTGGAGCCTGTTTCGAGCTCACTGGCAGACCGGCACGATCCTGTGGCTGATCCACACCGGGCTCATTCTCGTCCTGCAGTTTATCGCCACTCTGTTTCTCGTCGCGCTGGCCCTGTTCTTGGGGGCAGGTGCTCTGGCCGGACAGGTGATGGGCTTGCCCTCGTTCCTCGTGGCGGCCGGAACTGTCGGGATGGCGATCGCAGCGTGGGGCGTGTGGACAGTGGTACAGGGGAACGTGGTCGCTTCCCTGGAGACCCTCTGGACGTTGGGCTGGCTCACCCTTGTGGAGCGGGAGGCAGAGGGGGAATCACCGTGAAGGATCGTTCACCGGTAGGGCTCGGATTTCCCGGGCCAGCGCCTCGCGCAGCTCCTCTTTCTCGGCCGAGGTGAGAAAGGCGTGCTCCACGGCTTGCAGGGTAAAGCCCACGATTTGCTCGAGCGAGAGGCCCAAGTCCAGGGCGTTCCGCCACTCGTCGGTCAGGGTGATGCGGCTGATGCGGGGGTCGTCGCTGCACAGCGTCAGGGGCACGCCGGCCTGTACCAGGCGGCGCAGGGGGTGGTCCAACAAGGAGGGCACCACGCCGGTCTGCACGTTGCTGGTGAGGCAGACTTCGAGGGCAATGCGGCGTTCGCGCAGCGTGTGCACGAGGCGAACATCATCCACACAGCGGATGCCGTGGCCGATGCGGTGGGCGCCGAGCTCCTCCACGGCCTCCCACACGGAGGCGGCCGGGCCCGCCTCTCCCGCGTGGACCGTTACGCCCAGCCCCTCCTCCCGGGCACGGGCGAAGAGGGCTGCGAAGGGCACGGCAGGGTATAGGAGCTCGTTGCCGGCCAAGTCAAGCCCCACGATACCCCGGTCGCGGTGGCGCAAGGCGATGGACAGAATCTCAGCGGCCGTCTGCTCGTCGTAATTGCGGGCGATGGTCAACAGGTAACGGACCCGGATGTTGTGAAGGCGGGCGGCGGCAGCGGCGGCGTCCACGATCCAGAGGGTGACCGTCTCCATGTCGAAGCCGGCGTAGCTGGCAAAATGGTCGGGGCTGAAGCGAAGTTCCAGGTAGCGGATGTGCTCTGCAGCCGCGTCCTCGACGGCCTCCCACGCCACTTGTTCGATGGCCTCGCGGCACGTGTACAGTTGGCGCAGGGAGGCGAAGCGGTTCAGGAAGTGGGTGAAATCGCGCACGCCGTCGAATTCAATGCGCCGGCGCAGCTCATCCTGGTCGAGCCCGGCCAGATCAGGGCTCCTCTGTGCCCAGTGCCAGGCGGTCTCGAAGCGCACACATCCTTCCAGGTGGCGGTGGAGTTCGATTTTCGGCCAGCGATGAAGGGCGTGGCGTGTCAGGCCAGACGGCACATCATGGTTTCGGGCATCACTCATGGGGGTTGTACACGGTTCCGCCACTTGTGGACCAGCTCGGCGACGAGGCGCAGACACGTGTCCTCGTCACTCCAAGCCAACAGGGCCTCCTCGACGAGTGGAGCCGCCCTGGCTGACAGCGCATACACGCTCTGCCCTCCCTGGCGATGTGCTTCGACAAGGCCACCGGCCACCAGCGCTGCCAGCTCCTCCTGAACCTCCTCGGCCGCGCGGCCCACATAGCTGGCCAGGGTGTTCAAGGACATAAACGCGCCGGGCCCGTCGAATAGGGCGCGCACGATGTCCCACCGGGCAAAGGTGGTGACCAGATCGCGCACCTCGCGGGGCCACTCCTGCGTCACCACAACCTCCTACCGCACCGTTGCCTTCTTCAGCTTCTTCTTGCGCCTCTTCTTTTTCTTCTTGCGCTTCCCCCCACCCTGGCGGTCAGCCGAGCCGCCGTCGCCGCCGTGGACCATGTGCATCTCCCTGGGTTGAGCCGCGCGGGAGATGACCACCGGTTGAACGCGGAAGAAGCGGTAAATCACCTGGTCCTCGATCTGGCGGATGAGCTGTTGGAAGAGCTCATACGCCTCTCGCTTGAAGGCCACCAAGGGGTCCTGCTGGCCGAAGGCGCGCAGGCCAATGCCCGTGCGCAGGGCATCTAAGGCGGTGAGGTGATGAATCCAGAGGTTGTCCACCACGTCGAGCATGAGCTGGCGCTCCACGTCCCGCATGATCTCGGCGCCAAACTCCTCCTCACGCCGGTCGTAGAGCTCCTGGAAAATGGCCCACAGTTCCTCCTCCACCTCCTGTGGGCTCATCTCGGCCCAGCGGTCGGGGGTGACGTGCGGGGGCAACGGCATGATGGCGCGCACGGCCTGATAGAGGCCCTGGGGGTCGGGCTCCTGCTCGTAGTCGGCCGGCTCCAAGTAGGCGCTCACCAGCTCGTGAAGTCGCTCCTGGAACATGCGCTCGATCTCGGGCCGCAGGGTTTCGGCCTCCAACACAGTGGCCCGCTGCTCGTAGATGACCTCCCGCTGCTTGTTGACCACGTTGTCGAACTCGAGCACCCGCTTGCGCACGTCGAAGTTGTACCCTTCGACTTTGACTTGGGCGTTCTCGATGGCCTTGGTAATGGCGCGGTGTTCGAGGGGATAGTCCTCGTCGAAGCCCAGCCGGTCCATCAAATTCTGGAGGCTCTGGCCGCCGAAGTTGCGGATGATCTCGTCCTCGAGGCTGACGTAGAAGCGGCTAGAGCCGGGGTCCCCCTGCCGGCCGGCGCGGCCGCGGAGCTGGTTGTCAATGCGCCGTGCCTCGTGGCGCTCGGTGCCGATGACGTGGAGCCCGCCGAGCTTGAGGACCAGCTCCCGGTCCTTCTCCACCAGCGCCTTCTGGCGCTCCACTTCGGCCTGGAACTCCTCCTCGGGCACCTGGGTGAGGTCACCGTACTTCTTGCGCAACACGCGGCGGGCCAACCCCTCGGGGTTGCCGCCCAGGAGAATGTCCACGCCGCGGCCGGCCATGTTGGTGGCAATGGTGACGGCGTAGGGCCGGCCGGCCTGGGCGATAATCTCGGCCTCCCGCTCGTGGTGCTTGGCGTTGAGCACTTCGTGGGGCACCCCCCGCTGGAGCACTTCGATGAGCTTGTCCATGTGCTCCTCTTCGATCTCCCACAGCTCGGCGAGCTGTTTCAACGTCTCGGGCTTGAAGAGCCCCTTGCGGGTCCACGTCCTCCGGCGCCCTTCCTCGTCCTCCTCGTCGGCGAACTTGCGCAGGTCGCGCAGGGCCAACTGCTGGATCGCGCTGGCCGTCAGGAGGCGGCTCAAGTGCTCGGAGCGTTCGATGGAGGCCGTTCCCACGAGCACCGGCCTGCCGCGCACGTGCATTTGGATGATCTCGCGCACCACGGCGTTGAACTTGGCCGCCTCGGTCTTGTAGATGACGTCGGGGTAGTCTTCGCGGATCACGGGCCGATGGGTGGGAATGACCACCACGTCGAGGCCGTAAATCTGTTGGAACTCCTCGGCCTCGGTGTAAGCCGTGCCCGTCATGCCGGCCAGTTTTTCGTACATGCGGAAGAAGTTCTGGTAGGTGATCGTGGCCAGGGTGAGGTTTTCCCGCTGAATGGGCACGCCTTCCTTGGCCTCGATGGCCTGGTGGAGCCCCTCGGAGAAGCGCCGGCCGTACATCAGGCGGCCGGTGAACTCGTCCACGATGATGACTTGGCCCTCATCGGTGACGATGTAATCGCGGTCGCGGTGGTAGAGCGCCTTGGCGCGGATGGCGTTGTCCAAGTAGTGGGTGAGCTCGAAGTTCTCCTCGGCGTAGAGGTTGTCCACCCCCAGGGCGCGCTCGGCCTTGGCAATGCCCGGCTCGAGAATGGCCGCAATGCGGCTCTTCTCGTCCACCACGTAGTCGTACTTGTTGAGCTCCCGAATCGCCTCCTCGTCGCCCAGCTTGGCTGCCTCCATCAGCTCCTCGTACCGGCGCTGGTCAATGCCCCGGAAGTTGCGCACGATCTTGGCCATCAATTCGTAGAGCTCGCTCGGCTCCTCGGCCGGGCCCGAGATGATCAGGGGCGTGCGGGCCTCGTCGATGAGGATGTTGTCGATCTCGTCCACGATGGCGTAGTAGAGCTCCCGCTGGACCCGCTGCTCCTTGCGGCGCACCATGTTGTCGCGCAGGTAGTCGAAGCCGAATTCGTTGTTGGTGCCGTAGGTGATGTCGGCCAAGTACGCTTCCCGGCGGGGAATGGGGCGCAGGTAGACGTATCGGTCGTCGTCGCTGATGTAGTCGGGATCGTAGACGAAGGCGGGCTGGTGGACGCCATCCTCAGTCTGACTTTGGATGACGGCCACCTTGAGGCCCAAAAAGTGGTAGATCGGTCCCATCCACTGAACGCCGTACTTGGCCAAGTAGTCGTTGGGCGTCACCAGGTGGGCACCACGCCCCAAGAGCGCGTTGAGGTAGAGGGGCAAGGTGGCCACGAGCGTCTTGCCCTCGCCCGTCTTCATCTCCGCGATTTTGCCCTGGTGGAGCACAATGCCACCGATGAGCTGCACATCGTAGTGGCGCAGCCCGATGGTGCGGCGCGACGCCTCCCGCACCACGGCGAACGCCTCCGGCAACAAGTCGTCCAGGGTCTCCCCTCCTCTGAGGCGAGCCCGAAACTCCTCGGTCTTTTGCCGGAGCTGTTCGTCGCTCAGCGCCTTGATCTTCGGCTCCAGCTCGTTGATCTGGTCCACAATCGGCTGGAGTCTTTTCAGCTCGCGCTCGTTGGGATCGCCAACGACTTTGTGAATGAGTTTTCGCAACATCAGATTTCTCCCAAATGCGGGTTAAGCATCATGCCTCATACCTTTAGCTTCGCTATCACTATTGGCCTTTCATTTTACCTGTACGGCCAAAGGACACTCCGAGCTTCGTTCAATGAAAAGATTATACCACACTCCCACTCGACTCCCAACCGGGGTATGTGGCTCAGGCTTCCACCGGCCCGGAGCCCACTTCTCCGGCTTCGGGGGCCGAACCTCCTCCGCACGCCGAGCGCGAGGCTCTCCCGAGGGCCATCGAGGGCAGCGTCCCCCCGTTCTTGGTGGAGCAACGGGCAGCAGGGCGCGCATCACCCAAATGGGTAATTTCCCGAAACAGCCCTTGACAGGCCACAAACACCTCTGGTATTATTGGCAGTGGTTCATTACGTTGTGGAGAAGCCCATGGGTGCCATTTCCTTGATGCCCAAGCGGAAGAAGATGACCTGGCAACCGGCCCCAAGGTCCGGTTAGCCCCGTTTGGGCGTGAGTACCGAGGACGGGAAGCTTCCCAAACCGGCTGCCGGACCAGAAGGCAGCCGGTTTTTTTGTTCCGGGCAGGGGAGACCAGACGATGAGATCGTTCCACTCCGCCGCCGTACAGCCGCCGGCGGACCAGACCAAGATCAAGAAGATGATGAAGAAGACCGTGCCGGACACGGGGTCTGGTCCGTCGTGCGTGCCCTAGCGCCGACACACGCCGAAAAGGCAACGACGAGCCGGGCCTCGTGTGAAGGCCCGGCTCTTTTCATGTGGTGCCCTGGCGTCCGGCGAGCAGACATTCACATGTGTCCGCCAACACAGCGGCGTGGACGTTGGTGATGGTCGAGGCGAACAATCACACATAGGAGGGTTCACCATGAGCACACAAGTCGCAACATGTCCCGAGTGCGCTGCCGACGTTCCCTTCGAGGGCGACGTGCTCCTGCACGAGATCGTCCAGTGTCCGGAGTGTGGGGTGGAGCTGGAAGTCGTCGGGCTCGACCCCATCGCCCTCGACTTGGCCCCTGAAGTCGAAGAGGACTGGGGCGAGTAGGCGCACGAGCCGCTTCCGGGCGCCCGTGTGCATGTCCGGGGTCCACACATGGGCGCCCGCTTCAGCCCGCAGCCCACGAAACGCATCTACATTTTCAAGGAGGCGACACCATGCGCATCGGCATTCTCATCGGCCGCGTCCGGGTGGAGGAAAAGCTCCTCATCGCCGAAATCGAGCGGCGCGGCATCGACTACGAACTGATCTACGACAACGATGTGGTCTTCGACCTGGAACAGGGCGAGCGCTGGCGGCACATCGACGTCATCCTCGAGCGGTGCATCAGCCACTCGCGGGCCCTCGCCGCCCTCGCCGTCTTCGAGCGCTTCGGCATCCCCTGCGTCAACCGCCTGGAGGTGGGCCGCCTCTGCGGGGACAAGATTCTCACCTCGCTGGCCCTCGCCCGCGCCGGCGTGCCCCAGCCCCGCGTGCGGGTGGCCTTCACGCCAGAATCGGCCCTCCGGGCCATCGAGGAGCTGGGCTACCCCGTGGTGCTCAAGCCGGCCACGGGCTCGTGGGGGCGCCTCATGGCCCGGGTGACCGACCGCTACACCGCCGAGGCCATCCTGGAGCACAAGAGCACCCTGGGGGGCGTCCAACACTCCATCTTCTACATCCAGGAGTACGTGGAGAAGCCGGGGCGGGACATCCGCGCCTTCGTCGTGGGCGACGAGACCATCTGCGCCATCGAACGCCGCTCGGAACACTGGATCACCAACACGGCACGGGGCGGCCGCGCGGCCAACTTCCCCGTCACCGACGAGCTCAACGCCATCTGCGTCCAAGCCGCCCACGCCGTCGGCGGCGGCGTGCTGGCCGTTGACATCTTCGAGAGCGAGCGGGGGCTACTCGTCAACGAGGTCAACTATACGATGGAGTTCCGCAACTCCATCGCCCCCACGGGCGTGGACATCCCGGCCCGCATTGTGGACTACGTGGTGCGCGTGGCCGAAGGAGATCGGGAGCCCCTGCCAGCCCTTTCGGCGGAGGTGCGCCCATGTTGACCGCTGCCGTGGTAGGCGCCTCCGGGTATGTGGGCGGGGAGCTGGTGCGCCTGCTCCTGGGCCACCCTCACGTCGAGCTCACCCAAATCACCTCCGAGCGCCTGGCCGGGCGGTACGTCTACAGCGTTCACCCCAACTTGCGGGGCGCCACCCGGCTGAAATTTCGCCCCGTGAGCGAGCTGGAGCCCGTGGACGTGCTCTTCCTCTGCTTGCCCCACGGCCAGGCCGCCCGGCAGATGGAGCACTTCGCCGCCCTGGCCCACACCGTCGTGGACTGCTCGGCCGACTTCCGCCTGCGTGACCCCGCCCAGCACGCCCGCTGGTACGGCGGGGAGACCGTGCTCCCCGAATGGCGGTCCCGCTTCGTCTACGGCCTGCCGGAGCTGGAGCGGGACCGGCTACGCGGTGCCCGCTACATCAGCGGCGTGGGGTGCAACGCCACCGCAGTCAATTTGGCCCTCTGGCCCCTGGCACGCGAGGGAATCATCGAGCGGGTCGTGGTGGACGTGAAGGTGGGCTCGAGCGAGGGGGGCGCGCGGGCCTCGAGCGCCTCCCACCACCCGGAACGCGCCGGCGCCGTGCGCTCCTTCGCCCCGGTCGGCCACCGCCACCAGGCCGAAATCTGCCAGGCGCTGGGGCTCGAGCCCGAACGGCTCTTCTTCTCCGCCACGGCCATCGACATGGTGCGGGGTGTGCTGGCCACAGCCCACGTCTTCCTCACCCGCCCCCTGGACGACCGGGATCTCTGGCAGCTCTACCGTGCCGCCTACGGCCAGGAACCCTTCGTGCGCCTGGTGCGGGACCGCACGGGCATCTACCGCTTCCCCGAACCCAAGATCCTGGCCGGCACCAACTTCTGCGACGTGGGATGGGCAGTGGACGACCACGGCCAGCGGGTGGTGATCGTCAGCGCGTTGGACAACTTGATGAAAGGGGCGGCCGGCAGCGCTGTCCAAGCGCTCAACGTGGCCCAAGGGTGGGACGAACGGGCCGGGCTAACATTCTTGGGGCTCCACCCCGTTTGAACGGGGCGCGAACCCCACAACGCTCGAACGAGGAGTTGAACCATGCTCGTGGTCAAAGTTGGCGGAGGTGAGGGCAACGCCATCGACCCCGTGTTGGACGACGTGGCCGACCTGTGGCACGCCGGCAGGCGCTGGGTGCTGGTCCACGGCGGCTCGGCGCGAACCAACGAGGTAGCCACGGCCCTGGGCCACCCGCCGGAGTTCGTGACCTCGGTTTCGGGGTACACCAGCCGGCGGACCGACCGCCAGACGGCCATTATCTTCACCATGGTCTACGCGGGCGAGGTGAACAAACTCGTGGTCGAGGGGCTTCAGGCGCGGGGGGTGAACGCCGTGGGGCTCTCGGGCGTGGACGGCCGGCTGTTGGAGGGCCCTCGCAAGCGAGCCATCCGCGTGGTGCGGAACGGGCGCCGCCTCGTCCTGCGGGACGATTACACCGGCACCGTCGAACACGTCAACGTCGGCCTGCTGCGCCTGCTCCTGGAGGCCGGCTACGCGCCCGTGCTCTGCCCGCCGGCCATCAGCACGGAGCACGAGATCATCAACGTGGACGGCGACCGAGCGGCCGCTGCCGTGGCCGCGGCCTTAGGGGCCGACACCCTGGTGCTGCTCACCGGCGCGCCCGGGCTCCTGCGCCGGACCGATGACCCAAATAGCCTGGTGCCACGCCTCGGCCGGGCCGACATCGAGGCTGCCATCGAGCACTACGCCCGGGGACGAATGCGGCTCAAGCTGCTGGCCGCCCGCGAGGCCCTCGACGGTGGCGTGCGCCACGTGATCATCGCCGCCAGCGCGGCCGAAAGGCCGGTCCAGGCCGCCCTCCGAGGGGACGGCACGACCATCACGCGGTGACGGAGGATCACGTGTTCGCCGAAACGCTATCGTCCCAAGGAGCACGCCCATGTCCAACATCGACCCGCTGAGCGTTGAACGAGAACACGGTGCCGGCGTCTACGCCCTGCGCGGGCTCACCATCGTGCGGGGAGAAGGCGCCCGCGTCTGGGATGCGCAGGGGCGCGCCTACATCGACTGCATTGCCGGCCACGGCGCTGCCATTCTGGGCCACGCCCACCCGGCCGTCGTGCGGGCCCTGGCCGAGCAGGCCGGCCGCCTGGTGAGCTGCCCGGGCACCTTCGCCAACAACGTGCGCGCTGTCCTGCTGGCCCGCCTCGCCCACGTGACGGGCTTTCCCCGCTTCTTCCTGTGCAACAGCGGCGCCGAGGCCGTGGAGGCCGCCCTGAAATTCGCCCGCCTCGTCACGGGGCGGCCGGGGCTGGTGGCGGCCACGCGGGGTTTTCACGGCCGCACCACGGGGGCCCTCAGCCTCACGTGGGAGCCCAAGTACCGCCGCCCCTTCGAGCCCCTGTTGCCCGAGGTCACCCACGTGCCCTTCAACGACGTGGAGGCCGCCACCAAGGCCATCTCCGGGCGAACGGCCGCCGTCATCGTGGAACCAGTTCAGGGAGAAGGGGGCGTGCGCCCCGCCGATCCGGAGTACGTGGCCGCGCTGCGCTCCCTGTGTGACGAGCAGGGCGCCCTGCTCATCTTCGACGAGGTGCAGACCGGCTTCGGCCGCACGGGACGCCTCTTCGCCTTTCAACACTTCGGCGTGGTGCCCGACATGGTGGCCTTGGCCAAGGGCATGGCCGCCGGCGTGCCCGCCGGCGCCGTGGCCATCGGGCCGCGCGTGGGCGCCCTGCCGGCCGGCAGCCACGGCTCCACCTTCGGCGGGAACCCCTTGGCCTGTGCCGCCGCCCTGGCCACGCTGGACGTGCTCGAGGGGGAGAACCTGCCGGCGCGGGCCGCCCGCCTGGGCGCGTGGGCGCTGGGCCGGCTGCGCCGTGCGCTGGCCGACACCCCGGCCGTGCGCGAGGTGCGGGGCTTGGGCCTCATGGTGGGCGTGGAACTGAGGCGGCGCGTCACCCCGCTGTTGCGCGCGCTCCAGGAGGACGGCGTGTTGGCCCTGCCGGCCGGGCCGACGGTGGTGCGCCTGTTGCCCCCGCTCACCATCGGCGAGGACGATTGGCGCCGGGCGGTCGAAACGGTGATCGCCCACATCTGCCACATGAGCTGATTCAGGGAGGAAGCCAATGGACGAGATCGCTCTGCTCCAGGGGCTCGTGGCCATCCCCAGCCCCAGCGGCCAGGAGGCCGAGGCCGTGGCCTGGCTGGTCGAGCAGATGGGGGCGCTGGGGTTCCACGCCCACGTGGACGAGGCCGGCAACGCGGTCGGCGTTCTGGGCACCGGGCCACGCCAGGTCCTGCTGCTGGGCCACATCGACACGGTGCCCGGCGGGCCCCGCCCTGAAATCCGCGACGGCCGGCTCTACGGCCGGGGGGCCGTGGACGCCAAGGGGCCGCTGGCCGCCTTCGTGACGGCCGTGGCCGAGCTGGGCCCGGTGGAGGGCTGGCAGTTCGTGGTGGTGGGGGCTGTGGAGGAGGAGGCCGCCACCTCGCGCGGCGCCCGCCACGTGGCCCGCCACTACCGTCCCGCCTTCTGCATCGTGGGGGAGCCCAGCGGGTGGGACGCCATCACAGTGGGCTACAAGGGACGCCTGCTGCTCGACTACGAGTGCCGTCAGCCCACAGCCCACACGGCCGGCCCCGGCCGGGCCGTGGCCGAACACGCCGTCAACTACTGGAACGCCATCGTGGCCTACGTCGAGCGCTTCAACCGGGGCCGGCAGGGGGCCTTCCACCAACTCCAGCCGAGCCTGCGTCACATCGAAACCCGCCGCGAGGGGAACGAGGACGTGGTGCGGGCCACGTTTGCGTTTCGCCTGCCCCCTGGCCTGGCACCCACCACGCTGAAGCGCGATCTCCAGGCTCTCAACCCGAACGGCGGCCGCCTGGCGTTTCGGGGGGCCGAGCCTGCCTTCGTGGCCGACCGGCGCACGCCCCTCACCCGGGCTTTCCTCCACGCCATCCGGCGGGTTGGCGGGAGGCCCAGGTTCAAGGTGAAGACGGGCACCAGCGACATGAACGTGGTGGGGCCGGCGTGGGAGTGCCCCATTGTGGCCTACGGCCCGGGCGACTCCCGGCTGGATCACACGCCCGACGAGCACGTCGAGCTGGACGAATACCGGCGGGGCATTGCCGTGCTGCGCGCCGCCCTCGAGCACCTGGTGTCCGCCCGAGCCGGCCGGCCCGAGCCCGCGAAGGCCACCTGCCGGTGAGGGCCACCACCAAATCCCACCAGCCAAATTCAGGCGGAGGTGAACGCCATGTCCATCCAACAGTACGCCATCATCGAATCCACCCTCCGGGAGGGCGAACAATTCGTCAACGCCTTCTTCACCACGGAGCAGAAAATCGAAATCGCCCGTCTGCTCGACGAGTTCGGCGTCGAATATCTCGAGCTGACATCGCCGTGCGCCTCGCCCCAGAGCGAGGCCGACATCCGCGCCATCGTCAAGCTGAACCTGCGCGCCAAGGTTCTCACCCACACCCGCTGCACGCTGGAGGATGCCAAGCGGGCCGTGGACACGGGGGTGGACGGCGTGGACGTGGTCATCGGCACGTCCTCCTACTTGCGCCAGTTCAGCCACGGCAAGTCGGTGGACGAGATCATCGAGATGGCCCAAGAAGTCGTGGCTTACCTCAAGGCCCAGAACGTGGAAGTGCGCTTCAGCACCGAGGACACCTTCCGGTCCGAGCCCGAGGACTTGTTCCGGGTGTACGAGGCCGTTGACAAACTGGGCGTGAACCGGGTGGGCATCGCGGACACCGTGGGCGTGGCCACGCCGCTGCAGGTCTACGAGCTGGTGCGCGGCCTGCGCGCGCGCGTCTCGTGCGACATCGAGTTCCACGGCCACAACGACAGCGGCTGTGCCATCGCCAACGCCTACATGGCCTTGGAGGCCGGCGCCACCCACGTGGATACCAGCGTGCTGGGCATCGGCGAACGCAACGGCATCACGCCCTTGGGAGGGCTCATCGCCCGGCTCTACGCCGTGGACCCGGCGCTGGTGGCCAAGTACAAGCTGGACCTTCTGCCACAAATCGACCGCCTGGTGGCCGACTTGGTGGGCGTGGACATTCCCTTCAACAACTACATCACCGGCTTCGCGGCCTTCACCCACAAGGCCGGGATCCACGCCAAGGCCATTCTCAACAACCCCTCCACCTACGAAATCCTGCGGCCGGAGGATTTCGGCCTGACACGCTACATTCACATTGCCCACCGGCTCACCGGCTGGAACGCGGTGCGCCACCGGGCCGAACAGTTGGGGCTGCGCCTGGACGAGGCCACCATCAAGCAGATCACGGCCCACATCAAGGCCCTGGCCGACCGGCGGGCCCTCACCCTCGAAGACGTGGACACCCTGCTCCACCACTGGGCCCAGAACGGCTCCTACGAGCCGGCCATCACCGTGGACAACGGCCGGGACCACGAGTAGGCGAAGCTCGCCCCACCCGCGGACTTCGGGTCCGCGGGTGGGAGCCGCTTAGCGCAGCCGGCGGGCCAAGTAGTCGATCAGGTCGATCTTGGTCAGGATGCCCTCCACATGGCCCTCGCCGTCCACGACAATGACCACGTTGGAGACGCTGAAGGCCTCGGCCAGCGCGTCGAGGCTGGTTTCCTGGCCCACCAACATCACGTCGGTGCTGATCACGTCCTCCACCGTCTCGTCAGGGGCGTGAGCGTGGCCGCCGCTGAGGAGGTGGTCGAGCAGGGCCATCTCGGTGACCACACCCTGGTAGCGCCCCTCCTCGTCCACGACGGGCACCTGGGAGATGTCATGTTCCTTGAGCAGGCGGATGACATCCACCTTGCGGTCGGTGGGGCGGGCGGTGATCACGTCGGGCCGTGCCTTGTGGGCCAGCACGTCGGCCACGCGCCCTTCGCCCAGCAGGCTGTAGTCGAGGAAGCGGTTCTCCCGCATCCAGTCGTCGTTGAAGACCTTGCTCAAGTAGCGTGAGCCGCTGTCGGGCAAGATGACCACGATCACGTCCTCCGGCCCACACTCGCGGGCCACTTGGAGGGCTGCCCAGAGGGCCGAGCCGCTCGAGCCGCCGCAGAAGAGCCCCTCCTCCCGCACCAGGCGACGGGTCATGAGGAAGCTCTCCTTGTCGCCCACTTGGATGACGCGGTCCACGTACTCGAAGTCGAGGGTGCCGGGGATGATGTCCTCGCCAATGCCCTCCACCTTGTAGGTGTGGGCGGGCGGGAGCTGGCCGGTGTAGAAGTAATCGTGGAGGACCGAGCCCACCGGGTCCACGCCAATGATCTGCACGTTGGGGTTCTGTTCTTTGAGGTATTTGCCCACGCCGGTGATGGTGCCGCCCGTGCCCATGCCGATCACCACGTGGGTGACGCGCCCTCCGGTGCCCTCCCAGATCTCCGGGCCTGTGGTGTAATAGTGGGCGATGGGGTTGGCCGGGTTGAAATACTGGTTGGCCAGGATGGCCCCCGGCGTCTCCTCGACGATCTGCTTGGCCACGCTGTAGTAGCTGCGCGGGTCGTCCGGCGCCACGGCCGTGGGCGTGATGACCACGCGGGCGCCGAAGGCGCGCAGGAGGCGGATCTTCTCCTCGCTCATCTTGTCGGGCATGACGAAGACGGCACGATACCCCCTGATGGCCGCGGCGATGGCCAATCCCACGCCCGTGTTGCCGGACGTGGCCTCCACGATGGTGCCGCCCGGCTTGAGCAGGCCCCGCCGCTCGGCGTCCACGACAATGGCGATGCCGATGCGGTCCTTCACCGAGCCGCCCGGGTTGAGGAACTCGCACTTGGCCAGCACAGTGGGCTTGAGCCCGCGGGTCACCTTGCGCAACTTGACCAGGGGGGTGCGCCCAATCACGTCGAGCACCGTCTCGTAGATGCCGTGCGGGGGAATGTCGGTGGGAGGAAGCCAGATGGGTTCGTGAACTTCGAGCATACGGACCTCCTTGTCCAAGTTGGGAGCCGACGGCCCCGGACGCGCCGCTGTCCGGGGCCGCTCATTTCACTCCTGCGCCAAGCTGGCTTTCAGGCGGCGAATGGGTTCCACCGGGGAGGGGTCGGTGCGGTACAGGTAGGCCAGGTAATAGCTCACGTAGTCGCCCAGCCAGATGGTCCACAACATCTCGGCGAGCGGCGTGTTGCCCACGGCCTCCACGTCCCGCCACTCGACGTCGGCCTCGTCCAAGAGTCGGCCGGTGATGTCGAAGCGCTTCTTGACGCGCTCGTGGTAGAATTTGGAGCGCAACTGGGTCACGCGCACCACCTGTCGAACCGCCTCCGGCTGGGCG
Source organism: Ardenticatenaceae bacterium (assembly GCA_026989095.1). Taxonomy (GTDB): domain Bacteria; phylum Chloroflexota; class Anaerolineae; order Ardenticatenales; family Ardenticatenaceae; genus WFWG01. The sequence continues at coordinate 5,911 of JALSKA010000006.1, read as the reverse complement.
AATCCCACCACCACGTTGTGGTTAAGCTCGGGCATCTCGGCCCAGACGGCCCACGCCTTGCTGTTCTCGTTGACTTGGGTGGTCCAACGGCGGGCCACGGCGCTCAGGTGCTCGGCGCCGAAGATGACGGGCAGGGCATCGGCGTACCAGAGGGCCAGTTGCTTGGCCAAGTTCTGCTCCGTGGGCACGTCGGGCTCCCAGGCCGTGCCCGTGGCCCGCAAGGTGGCCACGGCGGAGCGCAAGCCCATGGTGGGGTCGGCGATGAGGCCCAGGCGAGCCAGCACGCCGTAGATGAGGGTGAAGCTGTAGCCCAGGGCCGCGCGGGGTTGGGCTTGGTAGTCGAAGAGGAGAAGGGGCGCCTTGGCCTCCTGGGCCGCGTCGGCCAGGGCGCCGCCCGTGGTGATGGCCATGCACTGGGCGCCCCGCCGGCGCGCGGCCTTCCACCCGCTCAGGGTCTCCTCCGTGTTGCCGCTGTAGCTGGAAGCGATCACCAGTGTCTCCTCGTCCACCCAGGCGGGCACGCCGTATCCCCGGTGAACGCCGATGGGCACCCGGCAGTGGTCGGCCACAATGCCGGCGACGAGGTCGGCGCCGATGGCGCTCCCCCCCATGCCGATCACCAGCACGTTGGCCACCCGCTCGCCGAAGTCGCCGGGCAAGGAAAGGCGGTTGACCAACGCCCAGGCCGCCTCGATCTGGGCCGGCAGCTCGCGAATACACTCCAACATGCCGTCTGGATCGAACGAGATGTAGTCGGTCATGCCGTCGAGCGACGAATCCGATGCCATATGATCCCCTCCGAAAGGTTTACGTGTTGTCACACTGCGGCCGACGTTTTTCCGGAAAGCCGCTCTTCAGCGGCCCACGTCTCCCCGCCGTGGAAGCGCCACGACCCACTCGTTGCCTTCCTCCTTGAGAAGAGGCTCCTGCCCTGTTGCCTCTTGCACCAGCCGAATGACTCGACGGAGCCCGTTTCCCGTGTCCGTGACATAACCTGCTCTGTAGAAAAACGTATACAACAGAGGGTTGCGCAGAACATGGGCCAGCCCAAATTTGACCATTTCCACCGTCACTGTATTTGGGAGCCCCCCCGGACTCCGTACCTCCACACGGTCGTCCAAGATGAACACGCGAATTGGGGCGGCAATAGCATAATCCCGATGAACCAGGGCATTGACTATCACTTCTCGCAAGGCAGCTTCGGGGAGTTCGGGAAAGGTTTCTCGCTCGAAGCCACGAATGCGATGAGGTGTGGGCAAGTGGAGTCTGATGAACCGAGTTATATTTTCCAGGATATCAAAGAGAGAACCTTCCACCCGTTTCACATCAGAGGGTTCCGCGCTCGCTTCGGTGCCCGGAATGCGTGCCGCACTAGCATAAGCATAAGGAAGAAACCGCTCCGGTTGATACCCAAAGAGGAGCAAAGCAGCCACCGTGGGATAGTGCTCTCCTTCATGTTCCCTGACAAGACTCCAATTCATTAGCAACTGGGCATATTGTCCGTTCCAATCACCGACCACATGCTGGCAAAACCGCCGAAATGCTGCAAGGTTCAGATCATCCAGGGAAGCTTGAAGAATGAGCGTTTCTTCAAAGAATAGGCTCTGGGCGGCCTGAAAAAGGCGTAGAAGCTCCTGTCGGGAAGCTCGCCGTTTGCCACTGGCAGTGCGAACGTAGAAATGACCACGGCGAGTTTGATACGGACGTTGATCCCCCTTGGGCACCCGTACAATCAATACTGCCTTTCCATCACCCACGGGGAGAACTTCTTGAACAACCGTCACAGGAGGGCGACAATTCTGATACGCGACTTGGTCCACCTGCTGGACCAATGTGTCCACGTCTTCCACGCCGACGATGTGACGATCATCGGTGACACCGAATATGAGCCATCCGCCATCGGTGTTCGCAAAAGCCACCAGTTCCGCAGCCAAGTCATCTGGGCGGATCGGCTTCTCCTTGAACTCCGTGTGTAAGTCTTCCCCTTTCGCAATTCGACGGCGGAGCTGCTCCTGATTCACGTGGTCCTCCTTCCGGCCCTCCCAAACCGCCTGAACCGCAGAGCCATCTCCCCTTCACTCTTCCTGAAGCTCCAGCCACACTTGGTAAACGTCACGCCGCGGCCAACGGGCTCGGCGGGCCACGTCCTTGACGGCGCGCGATCCGGTCACGCCCTGTGAGGCCAAATGGCGCAGGGCCTGCCGGACGCGCTCCGCGGCCCAAGGGGGCTCGCCGCCTGTGTCAGCCCCGGCCCCCTCGACCACCAGAGTGAGCTCCCCGCGCGGCGGGGTGACCCGGACGTGAGCCAAGGCCTCACCCAAGGTGCCCCGCCAGAACTCCTCGTGAACCTTGGTCAACTCGCGGGCCACCACCACACGCCTCTCGTCCCCCAAGAGCTCGGCCATGTCGGCCAGGCTCTCCGCCAGGCGGTGGGGGGCCTCGAAGACCACCAACGTGTGGGGCACGGAGGCCACTTCGCGCAACAGGCGCCGGCGGTCCGGACGCCTGCGGGGAAGAAAGCCCAAGTAGGTGAAGGGCTCGCAGGGCAACCCGCTGGCCACGAGCGCGGCGATCACTGCCGACGGCCCCGGCACGGGCACCACACGAATGCCGTGGCCAATGGCCCGGGCGACCAGCTCGTAACCGGGGTCGCTGATGCCGGGCATCCCGGCGTCCGAGACCAGGGCCACATCCCCTTCGCCGAGGGCTTGGATGAGCACGGGCAGCTTGCGGCGCCGGTTGTGCTCGTGATAGCTCGTGAGGGGCGTGTGGATGTCATACCGGCGCAGGAGCTTGGCCGTCCGGCGGGTGTCCTCGGCCGCGATGAGGTCCACCTCGCGCAGCACCCGCAGGGCGCGCAGGGTGATGTCCTCCAAGTTGCCGATGGGGGTGCCCACCACGTACAGGGTGCCCATCATCCTTTGATCACCGCAATCGGTTCCACGCGCACCACCTTGCGGGCCACGCCGGCCGCCTCCACCACGTCCACCACGGCCTCCACGTCCTTGTAGGCGAAGGGCGCCTCCTCGGCCAGCCCCTTCATGCTGCCGGCCCGCACCACAATGCCTTGTGCCTCCAACTGTCCCCGCAGCGTGGCGCCCTTGATGCTCTTCTTGGCCTTGCGCCGGCTCATCTGGCGCCCGGCCCCGTGACAACTCGACCCAAACGTGGCCACCATTGCCCCCTCGGTGCCCACCAGCACGTAGCTGGCCGTGCCCATCGAGCCGGGCACCAGGACCGGCTGGCCCACGTGGCGGTAGGCGGCCGGCACATCGGGGTGGCCGGGGCCGAAGGAGCGCGTGGCCCCCTTCCGGTGGACGCAGACCTGTCGGCGCACGCCGTTCACATCGTGCCACTCGACTTTGCCGATGTTGTGGGCCAAGTCATAGACTTGGACCAAGTCGAAGGGCAGGCCGTGGCAGCCCAGCACGTCCTCGAAGGCCCGGCGCACCTGGTGGGCCAAGACCTGGCGGTTGGCAAAGGCGAAGTTGGCCGCACACCGCATGGCCGCCAAGTAGCGCTCGCCCTCGGGCGTGTCGAGGGGCGCACAGACCAGCTCCCGGTCCGGCAGCACGATGCCGTACGTGTGGACCGCCCTCTGGAACTCGCGGATGTAGTCCGTGGCGATCTGGTGGCCGAAACCGCGCGATCCACAGTGGATGAGCACCACCACTTGACCGACCCGCAGCCCAAAGGCGTCGGCTGCTTCGGGGTAGTAGACCTCGCGCACCACGTCCACCTCGAGGAAGTGGTTGCCCGCGCCCAGCGTGCCGAGCTGCTGGCGCCCCCGCTTGCGCGCCTGCGGGCTGACGTGGGCGGGATCGGCCCCCGACAGGCGGCCGCCCTCCTCGGTGCGCTCCAAGTCCTCCTCGCGGGCCATGCCCTTCTTGAGGCACCAGCGGGCACCTTCCACGGCCACCCGCTCCAGCTCCGCGTTGTTGAGCGGGTAGTGCCCTCCGCGGCCCACGCCGCTGGGGCAGTACTGGTAGAGGCACGTGGCCAGGTCGTCCAAATACGGGCGCACCTCCTCCTCGTCCAGCTCCGAGGCGAGCAGGCGCACGCCGCAGTTGATGTCGTAGCCAATGCCGCCGGGCGAAATGACCCCGTCCGGCCAGGCCGTAGCAGCCACGCCGCCAATGGGAAACCCGTAGCCCTGGTGGATGTCGGGCATGGCCAGGGCGTACTTCTGGATGCCGGGCAGCGTGGCCACGTTCACGAGCTGCTCGATGCTCTTGTCGCCCAGGATGGCGTCCAAGAGCGCCTCGCTGGCGTAGACGCGGGCCGGCACGCGCATGTCGGGCCGGTAGCCCTTGGGGATTTCCCAGAGGAACTCGTCAATTTGCACCAGCTCCCGCTTGCTCACCATGCCACACCCCTCCTTCCGTGTCACTCACACCATCGTGAGGACGTTGTCCCCCATGCGCCCGTTCCCCCACAGCCCTGCCGACACACGTGCCAGGGCCCTCTACACGTCGAACACAATGGTGGCCCACCACGTCCCCTCCTCGTCCTGCTCGACGCGCAGGTCGTGGTACGTGACGGCCTTGATGTCCTCATAGGGCTCGAAGGGTGGAGGCCCCGTCCAGACAGAAGCGCGCAGCCGCGTTTCCTCCAAGGCCGTCACGCGCGCCCGGCACACCAGCTCCCCCGTGGTGGCGAAGAGGACGAGCAGCTCGGTGAGCCAGTCAACCAGCAGGGACTCCAGGTCCAGCGACGCCACGCCGACTTCCCGCTCGTGGAGGGGGGGAACACGCTCCAACTCGCCGCCGGCGATGAGCTGGAACATAGCCAGGGCCGCGTGCTCGAAGAGCTCGGGCAAGGAGCGGCCGCGCACGCGCACGGCCACGTCGGCCGTGTGTGACAGCTCCTCGAAGAAGGGCGATTTTCGGTGGGCCATGACCGTGCTCCCGCACTCTGTACCCGGTGGGGTGAAGTATAGCTGAGCTTGTCACGGACTTCAAATGTCCCCCCGTGTCATACCATTTGTCCTCTCGCGGGCCATGGTACAATTAGTTCGTCTACCCTGCGCGCATGGTGCGCGTGCTGTGCGATGACCGCTTCCGCCAGGAGGGGCACCCCAAGTTTCTCATCGTCACCTCCAAGTTGCTCACGGGCTTCGACGTGCCCGTGCTCTACGCCATGCACCTTGGACAAGCCCATGCGCAACCATGCGCTCCTCCAGGCCATCGCCCGGGGCAACCGCCCCTACGAGCGGGACGGTCAGCGCAAGATCTGCGGCCTCATCGCGGACTTCGTGGGCGTGTTCCAGCACCTAGAGAAAGCCCTAGCCTTCGACTCCCATGAAGAGGCGGTTAGATGAGCGGGGAGCACAACCCTGAACGCCACAAACTCCTCATCGCCTGACGCCGATTGATCAGCGAATCGCTGCTAGCTAGACAAGGTTACTGTGGAGGTGATTACCGAGGAAGAGGGTTACTGTACATCCCACACGTAAGTCTGTGGTCCATATCCCACTTTTGGGAGGAGTTTGAGCACGAACTCGATAAACTGGAGAATGCCCGCCGGCCTGTTAACTGACATTTTCCTCCAGCTCGCGGAGTTGCCACATTGCGATGGTTAAAAACACCGCCGCATATCCCAGCAACACCCCGATTTCGACGAGCACCTCACTGACTCCGCCACCGCGCAGAAAAATGTCCTTGAACGCGCGCATCGTCCAGGTAGTGGGGAGGACTTGGGCAACCCGCTGGTAGGTTTCGGGGGTGATTTCCAGCGGCCACCATGCGCCCCCCAACGCGGCTAATACCATGCTGAGAAAAGTGGACAGGGCAGCCGCAGCCTGGGAAGTGCGAATGAGGGTGGCCAGAAAAACACCCAGCGAGATGCCCATTACGGCAAATGCCACCAACGTCATCGCCAGCGCGAGGAGTGACCGCCCCAGCTCCACACC
>JALSKA010000005.1 GCA_026989095.1 Ardenticatenaceae bacterium | reverse complement strand
GCCCTTGTAGGCGGCCGAGAGGATCACCATGCAGAAGCCCGTCCAGATCCACACGCCGGCCACGATGAGGGCGAAGTTGTTGATGGGCCGCTCCACCAGCCACCCCACCGGGTCCCGGCCGAAGACGCCCACCAACACGGCGTTGAGCACGCCCACCTGTGGGGTGTTCGGGGGCCTGAAGGCGTACATGAAGCGCCAGATGACGCCCGCGCCCACGAAGGAGATGGCCATGGGCAGGAAGATGGTGGACTTGGCCGCCGACTCGTAGCGCACTCGGTCCAGGAGCACGGCCAAGATCAGCCCCAGCGAGACCGTCAGGGCCGTGAAGACCACCAGCCAGAGCAGGTTGTTGCGGAAGGCGATGCGCATGGCGCTCGAGGTGAAGAGCCAGCGGTAGTTGGCCAGCCCCACAAACGCCTCGGAGCGCTTGTCGAGAAAGCTGAGGTAGACGGTGTTGAGCGTGGGGTAGACCAAGTAGACCGCCAGGATGAGGAGCGTCGGCCCCACGTAGAGCCACGCCACCGGACCACTGCGCCGCATGATCCCCTCCCGAGACGTGATGTGGCCCCCCGGAGCTCCGGGGGGCCGGCCGTCCGCCGTGCTGCTATTGATAGGCGTCCGCTGCTGCGGCCTCGATCTCCTCCAGCACCGTCTCCAGGTCGGCGCCGCCCACGTAGTCGAGCACGCCCCGCCAGAAGGCGCCGGCGCCCACGGCGGCCGGCATCAGGTCGGAGCCGTCGAAGCGGGCCACCTCGGCCTCGACGATGGCCTGGGCCATCTTGCGGGTCAGCTCGTCGGGGTAGACATCAAGGGAGACATCCTTGTTGGCCGAGATGAAGCCGCCGTTGGCCGCCCAGATCTCCTGGGGCGTGGGCGAGGCCAAGTACTCCACCAGTTGGCGCGCCTCAGGCGTGTCGTTGAACATCACGATCACGTCCCCGGCGATCAGGGCCGGCGTGCCGTAGGTCTCGTCGATGGGCGGGAAGGTGAAGAAGTCATAGTCCTCGCCGGCCGTGAGCCCCTCGGGGAAGAAGCCCGTGATGAAGCTGGCCTGGCGGTGCAAGTAGCAGCCCGGCGGGTCGTCGAACATGGGGGCCGGCGAGTCGCCGAAGTTGGTGGAGAGCACGCCCGTCGTGCCGCCCCAGACGTACTCCTCGTTGCGGGCGATCTGGCCGAAGAGCTCCCATGCGTTCCGCACGGCGTCGTCGGTCCAGGGGATTTCGTGGCGCACCCACTGGTCGTAGACTTGGGGGCCGGCCGTCCTCAGCATGATGTCCTCGATCCAGTCGGTGCCCGGCCACCCGCTGGCCGACCCGCTCTCCAGCCCGATGCACCAGGGCGTGCCGCCGTCGGCCACGATCTGGTCCGAGAGGGCGATCAGGTCGTCCCACGTGGTGGGCACCTGGTAACCGTTGGCCTCGAAGGCCTTGGGATTGTACCAGACCAGGCTCTTGATGGCCACCTTGTAGAAGATGCCGTAGAGCCGGCCGTCGTAGCTGCCCAGCTCGATCCAGGAGTCGCCGTACTGGGCCCGCAGGGCCTCCACGTCCACGAACTCGTCGAGGGGCACCAGGGCGCCTTGGGCGGCGAGCTCGTAGAGTTGGCCGGGGTTGGGCAGGATGGCCAGGTCCGGCGGGTTGCCGGCCTCCACGCGGGTGGTGAGCACGGCGGCCAGGTCACGGGTGCCCTCGAAGGCCATGCCGATGCCCGTTTCCTCGGTGAAGGGGAAGACGGCCTCCTGGAAGTTGGCCAGCTCGTCGCCGCCCCACACGCCGAGGACGGTCACCACGCCGCGCGAGACGGGCACCTCGACCACTTTGGTGACTTCCACCTTCTGCTCGACGACGCGGGTCACTTCGACGGGAACGGTCTGCTCCACGACTTGGGTGACGACGCGCTCGACAACTTGGGTGGCCGGCTGTTGGGCACAGGCGGCCACCAGCCACAAGAGCCCGACGAGCACGGCCGGAACAAGTGCTTTCCTCAACATCGGTCTCCTCCTCCTTTTGTTGCGATTTGTTCCGTTCGACCGGCCGGGAGCACCCCTTCCCCCCTCATGGGGCCGAGGGAGGCGTGGCCCCACAGGAGCGGCGCACGATCAATTCCGTCTGGAGGAGCACGTGGGGCGAGCGCACCTCATCCTCCTCCAGGAGCCGGATGAGCAGGTCGCCGGCTCCCCAGCCCAGGCCGTAGGCGGGCAGCCGCACGGTGGTCAGCGGGGGGTCGAAGTAGGCGGCCAGGGGAATGTCGTCGAAGCCCACCACGGCCAACTCCTCGGGCACGCGCAGGCCGGCCTCCTTGGCGGCCTGGAGGACGCCGAGGGCCACCGTGTCCCCGGCCACGAAGACGGCGGTGGGGCGCGGCGAGAGGGCCAGCAGGGCGCGCATGGCCTCTTTGCCGCTGGCGGGCGTGAAGGCGGCCTCGCGGATGAACGTCTCCTCCACGGGCAGGCCGGCGGCCTCGAGGGCCTGCACGTAGCCGGCCCGGCGGTCCGCGGCGGCCGTGTAGACCAAGGGGGCGTGGGTGATGAGGGCAATGTGGCGGTGCCCGAGGCCGATCAGGTGCTCGGTGGCCAGGCGGGCCCCGTGGACGTTGTCCACGTCGATGAAGGGCCACTCGCCCGACGGGGGGCGGCCGTGGAGCACCACGGGCACCTGTTCGCGGCGGATGGGCAGGAGCGTTTGGTCGTCGAGCCTGGGCCCCGAGAGGATGACGCCGTCGGCGTGGCGCCCCCGCACCAGGCGGACGAAGGCGTCCATGAAGCCCTCGTCGGCGGGGGAGAGGGGCTCGAAGAGGATGTGGTAGCCCCGCTGGCGGGCCACGGCGTGGAGCCCGCGCAGGACCTCGGCCAGGAAGGGGTCCACTTGGGCGGCGTGGGGGGAGTGGTATTCGATGAAGGCGATGACCCTCGTGCGCCCTTGGACGAGCCGGCGGGCCGAGGCGTCGGGGTGGTACCCGAGGGCACGGGCCGCCTCCAGCACGCGCCGGCGCGTCTCGGCGCTGATGCGCATCCCCTCCACGTCGTTGAGGACGAAGGAGACGGTCGTCTGGGAGACGCCGGCCCGCTCGGCCACGTCCCGGATGGTGACCCGCCGTTTTGCGGCCACGTTGCCTCCTCTTCGGTCCGGGTGAAGCGGGGTGCTGGGCGCTCAGCCCGTCGCTAAAACGATTTAGCTCCACTATAACACACCTTTCCCCACATGTCAAGGGCCAAACCCCTGCTTTGTGCTCGTCCTCGTTTCAAGTTGCCCCCGGGCGCCTTGTATAGTATCCTTAGCCCGACACACTGGGTCCCCCGGCTGTGAAAGGTGTCGTGCTGCGGGAGAACTCTCCCCCCGGCCCTGTGTGGAGTCCTGTGGTTCCCTGGTCCCGGAGAGGTTTTGGCACGAGAGGAGGACGTGGTCAGCCATGCGCATTGCTGTCACCATCAACGGAGAGTCGAAGGTGCTCGAGGCAAGGCCGGAGGAGCGCCTCCTCTGGGTGCTCCGCCGGCACGGGTACTACGGTGTCAAGCACGGGTGTGAGACGGGCGAGTGCGGTGCCTGCACCGTGCTCTTGGACGGCATCCCGGTGCCGAGCTGTCTGCTGCCGGCCGCCCAAGCCGACGGGCACACCATCACCACCGTCGAGGCCTTGGGCACCCGTGCCCATCTCCACCCCCTCCAACAGGCGTTCGTCGAGACGGGCGCCATTCAGTGCGGCTTCTGCACGCCGGCCATGCTCCTGGTGGCCGCAGCTCTGCTGGAGCACACGCCCGCGCCGACCGAGGCCGAGGTGCGCGAGGCCCTCAGCGGCGTCCTCTGTCGCTGCACCGGCTACGTGAAGCCCGTGCAGGCCGTGTTGTTGGCGGCGGCCCGCCTGCGGGGCGAAGCCCCGCCCGCCTTCCCGGAGGAACCGGGCCGGATGCCCACCATCGACGAGGTCTTCGGCCCCGTGCCCCCACCCGAGCCGCCCCCGGCCGGGGCCGAGGGGGGGACGGCCGTGCGGGCGCCCGCGAGGACACTGCCGCCTCTCGTGCTCTCATCCCGCGAACAGTGGCGGGTCGTGGGCCGGCCCGAGGTCAAGGTGGACGCCGTCAAGCTGGCTTTGGGCAAGCCGGCCTTCACCGACGACGTGGAGCGCCGGGGGATGCTCTACGCCGGCATTCTCCACTCGTCCGTGGCCCACGCCCGCATCAAGCGCATCGACGTGAGCCGCGCCCGCGCTTTGCCCGGCGTCCACGCGGTGCTCACCTATCGGGACATCCCCAGGGTGATCTACTCCACGGCCGGCCAGTCCGACCCCATCCCTGGCCCCCTGGATACGTTCAGCTTGGACCAGAAGGTGCGCCACGTGGGCGACCGCGTGGCCTTCGTGGCGGCCGAGACGCCCGAGCTGGTGGCCGAGGCCCTGCGCCTCATCGAAGTCGAGTACGAGCCCCTGCCGGCCGTGCTCGACCCCCGCGAGGCCATGCAGGAAGGGGCGCCGGTCATCCACGATGAGCCCGAGTACGTGCCCTTTGCCGGCTCGGACCCACAGCGCAATGTGGCGGCGGCCATCCGCATTGACATCGGCGATGTGGAGGCCGGCTTCGCCGAGGCCGACTTCGTCTTCGAGGGGGAGTACGTGGTGCCCAAGGTGCAGCAGGCGAGCATCGAGCCCCACGTCGTGGTCACCTGGTGGGACGAGGACGACCGCCTGGTCATCCGCACCTCCACCCAGGTGCCCTTCCACGTGCGCCGCATTCTGGCGCCCGTGCTGGGTTTGCCCCCCAAGCGTATCCGCGTCGTCAAGCCCCGCATCGGCGGGGGCTTCGGCGGCAAGCAGGAGGTGCTGATCGAGGATGTGGCCGCCCACCTGACCATGGCCACGGGCCGGCCCGTGCGCCTGGAGTACACCCGCGAGGAGGAATTCATCGCCGCCCGCTCGCGCCACCCCATGCGCATCCGCATGAGGACGGGGGTCATGCGGGACGGCACGATCGTGGCCAACGAGATGTACGTGCTCTCGGACACGGGGGCCTACGGCTGTCACGCCCTCACCGTGGCCGGCAACACGGGCCACAAGGCCATGGCCCTCTACCCCGGCACGTGGCGCGAGCACCCGGACGGCTACCGGTACGCCAACATCCGCTTTCACGCCGACATTGTCTACACCAACACGCCGCCGGCCGGGGCCTACCGGGGCTACGGCGTGCCCCAGGGCTTCTTCGCCGTGGAGGTCCACATGGAGCGCATTGCCCGCGAGCTGGGGCTCGACCCCCTTGAGTTCCGCCTCAAGAACGCCCTGCAGGCCGGCGACGAGCATCCCTTCAGCCGCGCCTGGAGCGAGGGGCGGGAGCCCAGGCCGGAGATCATCCACACCTGTGGCCTGCGGGAGTGTGTGGCCGTGGGGATGCGCATGGTGGACTGGCACGCCAAGTTCGGCAACGCCGAGTGGCACGAGGTGCCGGGAGCCCCTTGGCTGCGGCGGGGCATCGGCGTGGCCTTGGTCATGCAGGGCACGGCCATTCCCTACTTGGACATGGGCGGGGCCAGTATCAAGATGAACGACGACGGCTCCTTCAACCTGCTGGTGGGCGCCACGGACTTGGGCACCGGTTCGGACACGGTCTTGGCCCAGATGGCCGCCGAGGTGCTGGGCTGTGAGGTGGAGGACATTGTGGTCTACTCCAGCGACACCGATTTCACCCCCTTCGACAAGGGCGCCTACGCCTCCAGCACCACGTACATCTCGGGCTACGCGGTGGTCAAGGCCGCCGAGCAGGCCGCGGCCCAGATTCGGCGGGTGGCCGCGCGGCTGATCGGCCGGCAGGGCGGCGCGGAGGTGGCGCCCGACGAGATCGAGCTGCGCGACCGGCGCGCTTGGGCGCCCGACGGGCGCTCGGTGACGCTGGAGGAGGTGGCCCTCAACTCCCTCCACCACGAGGAGCAACACCAGATCATGGGCGTGGCCTCCTACGTCTCGCCCGAATCGCCGCCCCCCTTCGCCGCCCAGTTCGCCGAGGTGACCGTGGACACCGAGACGGGCCAAGTGACGGTGGACCGCCTGGTCATGGTGGTGGACGCCGGCCGCATCGTCAACCCGGCCACGGCCTCGGGCCAGGTGGAAGGGGGCATGACCCAGGCGCTGGGCTACGCCGTCTGCGAGGCCATGACATACGACGAGCAGGGCGTGCCCCAGGAGCGCACCTTCTCGGACTATCACATCTTCACGGCCGACGAGATGCCGGCCCTTGAGGTGGCCTTCGTGGAGACGTTCGAGCCCTCTCATCCCTTCGGCGTCAAGGCCGTGGCCGAGATCCCCATGGACGGCGTGGCCCCGGCTGTGGTCAACGCCATCTACGACGCCGTGGGCGTGTGGATCACGGAGATTCCCGCCACGCCGGAGCGGGTGTTGCGGGCGCTCGGACGGGTGCACGATGACGATATGGAGGGAGATAGATGAGGTTGTACCGGGCTTACTACGCGCCCCGCACCGTCGAGGAGGCGTTAGACCTCTTGGCCGAACACGCTCCCCGCGCGCGCCTAGTGGCCGGCGGCACCGACTTGCTCATCGAGCTGGAGCGCCGGCAGCGCGATCTGGAGGCCGTGATCGACATCACGCGCATTCCCGGCTTGGACGCCGTGGAGATCGACAGCGACGGGAACATCCACCTCGGCCCCCTGGTGACTCACAACCAGGTGGCCGCCAGCCGCCTGATCGTCAAGCGGGGATTGCCGCTGGCCCAGGCGGCCTGGAGCGTGGGGGCGCCCCAGATTCGCAACCGGGGCACGGTGGCCGGCAACCTGGTGACGGCCTCCCCGGCCAACGACACCATCCCCGCCCTCATGGCCCTGGACGCCCGCGTGACCCTGCGCAGCGCGGCCCGTGGGGAGCGCACGGTGGCGTTGGAGGCGTTCTACACGGGCTTCCGGCAGGTGGACTTGGCGCCCGACGAGATGGTCGTGGACATCGCCTTTCCCGCCTTGGGCCACAGCCGGC
>JALSKA010000004.1 GCA_026989095.1 Ardenticatenaceae bacterium | reverse complement strand
AGGCCGCTACCGGCGCCGGCCTGCGCGCAGGGTGATCGCCGTGAGCGCCATCACGGCCACGCCCAGGAGCCCGGCGGCCACGGCCACGAGACGGTTGGAGGGGGTGACGGTTGTGCCGCTGAACGACTCCAGCGTGACAGCAGTTGGCCCTGTGCCGGTCTCGATGTACCCCGCGTTGTAAGTGATAGGGAGCGCGTTTTGGGTGAATTGGACCTGAGCCGTTGCCGGGTAGCCACTGGGGGGATTGCACGTTGAGCCCCCATAGGAACCCTTAAAACTGCACGTGAAGTCGATCAGGATCTCTATGGTTTGGCCGGCAAAAGCTCCTGTTGTGCAATCGGCAGTCGTACCGTACCCGAGCACATCATCGGTTCCATTCAAGGCTAAGTTAAACGTCCCATCCGTGGGGTTCAACCGCCCGGTGGCACACACGTCGCCTGTGCTCACCACATAGACCCATACTTCTCCGCCGTATTGCCACGGATCCTTGTTCTTGCTGTCGATAACTTGCCCTTGAACGCCACCATACGCATATACCTGCACCGGAACGGCGAGAAATATCATCAGGAGAATGAAAGTAGCATTGATAGTGGCTGTTCGTATTCTGTAGTAACGTGTGGTCATTTGTGCCTCCCCTCTACAGGTTATGTACCCATGGGGCATGACGTTGAACCGGACGTGACCTCCGCCTCGAGAGGTTCCACACATGAACGTAGGCCGTGACTGTCATCCATCCGAAAGCAAGGCTGACGAATCCAATCGCCACATAGAAGCCGACAATTTGTGTGTCCGCCCGCTGGACCACCGTCCACCACCAGACGACTCGGCCGGCCCGGTCCACGAGCTCGACGCGGTAGACGTACGTCGTGCCGGGGCGCACGAAAGGGTCCACAAAGGTTGCACTCTGTTGGCCGGGCGGGAGGGGGAGGGCGGCCAGGGGAATGAGGCGGCCGTCTTCGGCCACGCGCCACACGTGGGCTTGGGCGGGGCGTGACGTGTGGGCCTGCCAGCGCAGCACAATGCCGGGCTGGAAGAGGGCCCACAGGAAAAAGGCGAGGATGAAGGTGACCAGCCCGGTCCACGCCCACGTGAGCCACCGGGGCCACGGGGATGTCGCGGCTTGGAGGCGCGCCCGGAGCTGTGCCCACACGCGGTCCGGCGGGCGCTGAAGGGGCTGGGCTCGGACGGCGCGGTGGAGGTGGCGCAGGGCTTCCACCTCGGCCTGTGCGCCGGGGTGGCGGGCGAGCCACGCCTCCACGGCCTTCCGCTCGTCTCCGCCGAGCGTGCCGTTCACGTACCAGGGCAGCAGGGCCCGCACGTCGTCGGGCCCCTTTCCGTTGCGCCCGTTGTCCGCCGTCACGTGAAGTGGGGCCATGGCGGTCTCCGGTTACACCTGTTTCTCCCGGACATCGCGCAGCAGGTGGCGCAGGAGGCGCAGGGCGTAGCTGACGCGGCTCTTGACCGTGCCCACAGGACACCCTAGCACGGCAGCCACCTCGGCGTAGGAGAGCTCCTGGCCAAAGACGAGCTCGATCACCGCGCGCTGGCGGGGCGGAAGGCGCTTCAAGGCCTCGGCCAGGCGGGATGCACTCCAAGCGGCCAGCGCAGCCTCCTCGATGTCCTCCTCGGCCGGGAGCGCCTCGCTCAACGCGGCCACAGGCCGCTGCCGGCGGAGCCAGGAGACGGCCTGGTAGTGGGCAATGCGCAGCACCCACGTCTTCGCACGGGAGTCGCCCCGGAAGTGGCCGGCACCCTCCCAGACGGCCATGAAGACCTCCTGAAGCAGGTCCTCTGCCGCCCCTTGGTCGCCCACGAGGCGGACCAAGTAGGTGTAGACCACGGGGCCGAGAACGGCGTACAACTCGGCAAAGGCGTCTTGGTCCCCCTCGGCCACACGGCGAAGAAGGGCCTCTTCACTTCTATAGTCGCACGTGTTCGCCATGTGGTTCAAAAAATGTGAAAGTGGACCGTGTGGGCCGCGCTCGGCTCCATTGTACTCCAGGGAACGGCACGGGGACAAGAGTACTTCGGTACGGGAATTGGCGGTGAATCACGCCCGTCCCGTGGGCGTAACCAGCACGGCAATGAGGGGAGCCACGCGCCGGCGCACGCCGGCCGGGAGCAGGCGCTCCATCACACCCCAGTCGTCTGGGGTAAAGGCGCGCAAGGCCAGCAGGGCACCAATGTAGGTGAGCCCGGCCAGCGGCAGGGCCACGAGGGGAGAGAGCCGACCGGCCCACAGGGGCAGGACCATGAGCCCACCGGCCACCAGCGGCCGCCACCAGATGGAGAACCACGGAATGGGGCCCACGTGCCGGCGCAGGAGCGAGTAGAAGGGGAGCAGCAGCGCGATTTCACTCAACACTGTGTTGACCGCCGCGGCCTGGTAGGAGTAGCGCGGGATCAGGAGCACGTTCGCCACCAAGTTGAACCCCACTCCAATGAGGAAGGCGCGGGTCAGGTAGCGTTGCTGGTTGACGGCGATGAGCACGTAGTGGACCAGGCTGTTGATGAAGCTGAAGGGCAGGAACCAGATGAGCAGCCGCAACGCCGTGGCCGAGTGGGGCAAGAAGCGCGAGCCCCCGAAGGCCCAGATAATGGTGTCGGCGTAGCGGGTCGTCAGCACACAGATGGGAATCGCCAGGAAGAGGAGCCAGCGCAATGAGAGGACGGTGGCCCGCCAGAGGGCGTCACGGGCGCCCTCGGCGTAGCGCGAGATGACCGGAAAGAGGGCCAGGGTGAAGGAGCTGGGAATGATGACCAGGCCGTCGATGAACTTGTAGGCCACGTTGTACCATCCCACCACCGTGTCGCCCTTCATGGGCTGGAGGATGGCCACGTCCATGCGAAAGAAAGCCGTGCTCAGGAAGTCATTGATCATCAGGGGAAAGGCCGTGCTCAGCAGGGTGCGGCTGAAATTCCAGTTCCACCCGGCGCGCCACTCCTGCCACCACCCGCGCCACCAGCGGCCGGCCGGCCACCCCTGGCGCACGGCCAGCCAGCCCAACACGACCAGCGTGATCGTGTTCGTCACGGCCGAGGTAGCCGCCAGCCCAACAATGCCGTAGCCGGCCAAGAGGACGCCGGCGCCCAAACTGACCTTCACCAGCGTGGTCACCGTGGTGATCAGGGCCGGCACCTCGAATTTCTCGTAGGCCCGGAAGAGTGCCGTCAGCACGTCGGCCAAGTTGCTGGGGATGAGCCCCAGGGCCAGCAACACGATGGCCCAGCTCGTGGTCCGGCTCAGCCCGAAACGGGTCTCCCAGAGCCAGATGACCGCCAGCAGCAGGGGCATCGCGCTGAGGAAGAGGAGCAGGCGGGAGGCGATGGTGTGGCGCACGTATCGCAGGGCCATGTGGGGGTCCCGGGCCACGTCGCGGGTGAGCAGGGTCCCGAGGCCGAAGTTGGTGAAGATGATAAAATACCAGATGATGGCCACGGCGAAAGCGTAGGCGCCCACGCCTTCCGGCCCCAGAATGCGGGCCATGAAGGCCGCGAAGACCGTGTCCACGGCCTTGTTGAGCAGTTGGAGGAGCATGGGCGCCAGGCTGTTCTTGGCCACTCGCCGCACGGCGTGTTCGTGGGGCTGTTCCTGGTAGATGCGCCCCCAGAGCCAGTAGGCGGCGCCCAACACCAGCAGCACGGTGCCCAAGAAGCTGGCGAAGAAGCCCACCTTCACGCTGTCGGGGCTGTACCTCCAGCGCACGGTCCACGCGCCGGCCGGAACCGGCACAGCCCGCAGGGCCCCGTTGGCCCGCCAGACGGGCACCTCGCGCTCCTCCCCGCCGGGGGCCGGCCGCAGGAAGGCCCGCCACCCCGGAAACCACGTGTCCCCCAAGACGAGCACGGCTGGCCGGTCTGTTTCGACGTACACCACCACTTCGTTGGGCGTGTACGCTACCACCTCCGCAGGGCTCCAAGCGGCCTTCTCCTCCGAGGGGGAAGCCTGCGGGAATGCCTCCGGCACCTGTGCGCTCTCAGCGTCCAGCCAGACCTCACGTCTGGGATCGAGGGACTTCAGCTCGGCGATCACAGTGTCGTGATCGCGCCACCGCGCGCGTTCGGCCGGCAGCCAGTAGGCCCGCGGCAGCACGTCTTGGTTCTCGTAGATGCGCACCTCTCCGGCGTAGACCGGGCGCCACCCGGGGCGGTTGACCTCCAGCGTCGTGACCACGAAGCGCACGTTCAGCATGTCCAGCAGGGCGCTGTCCAGGGAGCCCTCCCAGAAGAGGGGAGAGACACGGTTGTAGAGGAGTTGTCCCTGTCCCTCCACCTGCTCCATGAGCTGCACGTAGTGTTTCAGGATGATGGAATCGTATCCCCGCACGTCGTGAAGCCGGTAGAACATGCCGGCGTTGGCCGTGAGCACCGGTTGCCCCGGCTCTTCCAGGGTGGTGAAGCGCCACAGGCCGGGCTGCTCCTGAAGCCACGCGATGGCCGGCGGGGTCACGCGGATGAGCTCGGGCGAGACGGCGGGGTTGAAGCCGGCCGCGGCCACGTAGAGGTCCACCCCCACCACGGCCAGCGCTGCGCCCGCCCACAGGCGGGGCCGGGCGCTCAGAGCGCGGTGTGCGCCCCACAGGAGACCGCCGGCCAAGAGCAAGAAGATCGCCAGCACGAGGAAGTTGCGCCACTGGTAGCTCACCAACAGGGCCGGGTCGTCGGCGAAGGCCACCCGCGTGAGCTCCGACACGGCCATGAGCCTGTCGGCCAGGGCCAGCCAAGGGCCCGGTGCCAGGAAGACGGCCACCAGGCCCGCCAGCATCGCCCCGCCCCCGGCGGCCATCCCCATCCCCAGCCGGCGCACGCCGGCCAAGCGCGGGTGGCGAACGATCCAGTCCCAGCCCAAGCCGGCCAACACCGCCACGGCCAGAGTGTAGGGGAAGACCCACCGGAAGGGCGTGTGGAGTTGTTTCCAGCCGGGCAGGCCGTAGTAGAGCAGGGCGTAGAGGGGCGTGCCGAAGGTGAAGAGGAGGCTGACCACGGCCAGGAGAACGAAGAAGCGCACGGCCGGCTCCCGCCGACGGTGCCAGGCGGCCACGCCGGCCAAGATCAAGGGGAGCACGCCCACGTAGCTGGCCGCTTCGACGTAGTTCTTCCAGGAGGGAAGCCCTTGGGTCCAGGCCACGTAGTTGAGCGTCTGGCCCATCACGTTGCGGGTGAGAATGGGGCGCCACGTCCGGCGCACGATGTCGAAGACCTCGTGGCGGGCTGGGTTGCCCCAGAAGTCGGGCACGAGGAAGGTGATGATCTGGCGCGGCGGATACGCCCAACCCAGCACCTGTTGTAGGGTAGCACTCCCCTCGCGGAAGTTGGCGCGCACCAGCTCGTAGAGGGGCACCATCTGGGCAGCGCCCAGCAGGCCGCCCACCAGCCCCATGAGCAGGCCCCACACGATCAGGCGGGCCGGCTCCCGCCCGCCAAGCCAGAGGCGCACGGCCTGCCACAGGCCGCAGGCGGCGCCGAGCAGCAAGGTGTAGTAGGCAATTTCCACGTGGCCGGCCAGGAAGACAAGCCCCAGGGCCACGCCCCCCACCGAGGCCCACGGGATGTAAGCGGTGAGGTCACGCTCGCCGGCCGCGGCCTTCTCGGCCAACTTGTGGATCATGGCCAACACCAAGGGCAACCAGGCCGCCCCGGCGATGATCATCTGGAAGACCACGCTGATGGTGAGGAAGCCGCTCCCCTGGTAGACGAGCCCTCCCACCAGCGCGGCACCTCGTCCGGCGCCCACCACCCGCAGGAGGACGTACATGTTCAGGCCGGCCAGAATCAGCGTGATGACCGTAAACCAGCCGTAGGCCTGCCAGACGGGCATGATGAGGAAGAGGGCCGAGAAGGGGTAGAGGAAGCTGTGCTGTCCGGCGGCCAAGAAGGGCATTCCGGCGAACACATAGGGGTTCCAGAGGGGGAGTTGACGCTCGGAGAGCGCCTCGACGATGAACCCCTTCCAGGCGTAGTTCTCCAGCAGGAGATCGGCCACCAGCTCGTTGGCCGGGAGCCCCACGCCCACGTGGTCCGCGAAAGAGCGCCACGGCTCGAACTGGTAGAGGATGTCGAAGGGGACTAGACTGCGCCCACCCACGGTGACCGACCAGAAGAGGGCCAGGGGCAACAGGGTAAAGCAGGCGAGGAGGAGAAGGCTCTCTCGCCAGCGCGGGAGGGCCACGGGCCCTCTCCTCCCCTCCGTCTGCCCGCCGGCGCCGGTTGACGTGTGGAGATCACGGCCGGCCGTGGTCATGGCTCCGTTCTACACGGGCTTGTGGTCCGCCGTGCGCATCGCCAGGGGCGTCACGTGGCGGTGGCGCCATCGGATTTGCCACACGCGCACGGCCGCTTCCACTTTGACGGGCACGTTCATCTTGCTCCGGCCGATGCGACGGTCCTCGAAGTAGATGGGGATCTCCAACACGCGGAACCCCAGACGTTCGCACAAGTAGGCCACTTCCACCTGGAAGACATACCCGTTGCTGACGACGCGCGAGAAGTCAATGGCCTCCAGCACCTCCCGGCGAAATGCCTTGAAGCCGGCCGTGGCATCGCGCACTTTGAGGTTGAGGATCATGCGCACGTAGACTTGGTTGGCCCACCAGGAGAGCAAGTGCCGCCACCACGACCACCGCTCGTCCAGCCGGCCGCCGGCCACGTACCGCGAGCCGACGACCACATCGTAGGCGTCCAAGTGGCGGACCATCTGGGGCACGTAGTGGGGCGAGTGGGAAAAGTCGGCGTCCATTTGCACCACGGCGTCGGCGCCGAGGGCCAAGGCGTGGCGGAAGCCCGCCTTGTACGCCGAGCCGAGTCCGAGCTTTCCCGGCCTGTGAAGCACCGTCATCTGCCCAGGATGTTGGCCGGCCAACTCCTCGGCCAGATCCCCCGTGCCGTCGGGAGAGTTGTCGTCCACAATGATCACGTGGAGCTTTGGCAGGGGAAGGGCAAAGAGTGCTTCGACAAGCTCTGCCAAGTTGTCCGCTTCGTTGTACGTTGGTATCACCACTGTCACGTTCATGTGAACCCCCTTGTGGGCAGGGACCGGGGCAGGCCGTGGCACACTCCTGCCCATGACAGGCGATTATACCGTGGGGCCAGGGTGCGGTCAACTGTCTGCCGCCGATTGCGTTCTGCGCTCAATCTTCTATAATGGCAAACCACCTCCCGGTCAGGAAAGCGTGGGACGTTTGGCCTGCTGATCCCGGGGACCCATCACCTGTCTCCACGCTGCTGAGCCCCGTGAACCAAGAATGATGAACCTCCTGCGGCGAGCTGGTTGTCCGCTCACAGGCCGGTTCTGGCGCCAGCACCCTGCGTTGGACGTGCGGTGTGCGCCGGGACACGGAGAACAAGAGCGTCCAAACCACACGTTGGGAGCATAAACGACCTCCTTTCCCGAGAGGAGGGCAGTGCTCTTCCCCCGCGGCGGCCCCTGTTCGATCTTCGCTGTCGGGGGTGAGGGGGGTGACCAACAGGCGGCGCTTCCGTTCCGGTGCTACGTGCAGGTGGGACTCCATGGGCACGATCTTGCTGGTCGCGAACCGGAAGACCACAGCGGACGCCCTGCGGCGGGTGTTGCACCAAGAAGGCCATGAGATCATCTGGGCTCAGACCAGGCGGCAGGCGCTGCGGCACGTGCGCGTCGCCTGTCCTGATGTTGTGCTGGTGGACACGACTTCGGCGCGGTTCGACGGCCGGCACGTGTGCCGCGCCATTCGTCGCATGTCGGAAGTGCCCATTGTGGCCATTGTGCGCGCCCAAGGGGACGGCAGGCCAGACGGCCACGCTGCCGAGATTGATGCCGATCTCTGCCTCATGAAGCCCTATTCGGCCGAGGCGTTGACTCAAGCTCTCCACGCCATGTGTGCCAGGCCGCTCGTCATTGAAATCGGCGAAGTGCGCCTCGACTTGCGCACGCGCCGCGTGCGGGGGGCGAACGGCACTGAGCATCTCCTGCGGCCCAAGGAGTTCGGCATTTTGCGGCTGCTCATGCGCAACGCGGGGCGCACTGTCACTCGGCTGGAGATCATGCGCGAGGTGTGGGAGACGGAGTACATGGGGGATACGCGGACCTTGGACGTTCACATCCGCTGGATTCGCAAGAAGATCGAGCGCAACCCGAGCAGGCCGGCCTACATCGTGACCATTCGGGGTCAAGGCTACCGGTTCGTGGCCCCCCAAGAGCTCGAAAGCCGTGCCGAACAGGAGGGTGGTGGCCAGGAGGGCGTCGTCCAAGGGGCATCGCCGGAGGAGATGGATGCGTAACGGCCCCGCAGGAGAAGAGAGCAGCCCCGGCGGCAGCGGGCCGGGCACGAACCGGGCATGAGCGAATCAGCTAAGGTGCTCGGGTCTCTCCCCCTCGTCTTCGTCTCCTCTGAGCCATCGCTTCCACGAGTTCCACACGGCGAGAACGGCGACGACCGTCATCAGGACGCCGGCAGCCATGGCCAGCCAGAAGAGCAGGCTGTAGACCACGAAAATGATTCCCCTAACCACCTCGTTGTTCATAACGTTGTGCTCCTTATTCCCGTCGCCAGATAAAGCTCATGGCCCGGTGACGACAACACGCACGTCACACGGCGGGGGAAAGTTGCCCGTGATGTCCACCACAGTCAGCCGCAACCAGTAGACTCCAGGGGGAAAGGCGCCGGCAGGCCAGGTGGCGAGCACGCCGTTCTCCACGGGCTGGCGCACGACGTCGCCAATGACCGCCCACGCGTTGGGATCGGGCGGATCGCCGGCCGCAAATTCCACCTTGTAGAACTGAAAGTTCTCGATTTTGGCCGTGCCCACCACGGCCACGGAGCCGCTCACGTTTTGGTTCATGCCCGGCGAGACGATGCGCACGCCCGGGTTGGGGCAATTGGGGGGCACGGCTCGGGGCGTGGGCGAGGGGGCAGGTGTGGGCGAGACGACCGGCGTGGGCGTGTTTCTCGGCGCAGATGGCGTTGGCGAGGGACGTGGCGTGGGCGTCCGCGTGGGCGTCGCCGTCAGCTCGGGCGTCAAAGTCGGCCCGATGACGACCGGCGTGGGCGTTGGCGTGGCCCGGAGGGCAGCAGGTGCGCCGACGGCGCGCCCCGGCGAGACGTTGACGTAGAACGTGACGCCCATGATGCCGGCGAAGAAGATCGCGAAGAGAAAAGCTTGACGGGCCTCACGGAACTTCTCCTCCCGTTCCAGCGCGAAGACGGAGAAGCGATACTCGCGGTAGGCCCGACGGGCCACTCCCAAGTACAGGAGGATGCCCAACAGGCTTACGATGTAGATGACCCAATCGTACTGGTCCAGCAGCGAGAGGATGAGGTCCATGCTGTCCCTTCTGTTCGGGGCCTCCAGACCCTGCTCGAAGCGCTCTATTCTACAGCCCCCTGAGCCGGCTGTCAAAGGGGGTTCTCATGGCTCGGCCGAGAGCTCGAACCAGGCAAATCCGGCGGCCACGTTCGGCGCCGTCACCAGCTCGCCGAGCCAGACACGGGCCGGACGCACGGCGCTCACGTCCTCGTCGGCCGACGCAGCAGCCGTTCCCTTGATGCCCAACAGGGCGTGACTCCACCGGAAAGTGCCGCGCAGGTCGGCCGTGCCGCCGAGGAGGCGCAGGGCATCCACGGCCTCGGCGGTGAGACGTGGCCCGCCGAACTCGGGGGGCAAGTCCACGGTGTCGTTGGCCGCCACGGCCACCAGCGTGCCCCCGGGAGCACCTTCGATGAACCGGGCCAGCGCGCCGGCGTCTGACGGCACGTTCACGGGATCGAAGGCGGCCACGCGGAGCACCCGACCGCTTGTCGGCTCGACGACGGCCACGTTATACCCCATGCGGTTGGGGGCCACATCTCGGCCGTTGACGTAGATGTGGGCGAAATCGCCCACGTCCAGCCCAGCGCTCTCCACGACAAGGCTCACCAGCCCGCGCGAGGCCGGCTCCATGCAGGCCGAAGCCGGCGTTTCCCCGACCACGGGCACAAGGCGCTCGAACGAGAAGCGCAGGGCGTTGGGCCCCGGGCGGAACCCATCCAGGACTATCTCGTACTCCTGCCAGCCGGGACGCAGGTCCACAGGGACCGGCCGGCCCCCGTTGACCGACACGGCCATCTGCTGGGCCCCGGCCGAGCAGGCGCGGAAGCGCAGGCGCGCTCGCCTGGCGTCCAAGGCCACGAAGAGGCGCGCCGTTCGGCGCTGGGCCCACACGGTGGGCGGGCGGGAGGGCCGTCGCTCGAAGGGGGGCAGGGGCCCCCAGCCGTCGCCGAAGTGGAGTCGCGCCAGCGGGTGGACTGCGTCCAAGCGCACAGTGCGTGGCAACGGCGGCAGCACTACCTCCCACGCCCCGATGGTGCCATCGTCGTACCACTGGGTCAGGGGGAGCACGCGCTCCAAGTAGGAGATGGTGGCCTCGGGAGTCACATCTGGGCGGGGCGAGTTGACCCGGTGGACGATCACCTCTTGCACGCCGAGCAGTTGGAGCGCGTCGGCCGCGTACTGGGCGTCGAAGAGTTCGCGCTCCGGGGGCAGGCTTTTCCCCGTCTCCAGGGCGAGCAGGCTGTTGAGCAGGGGGGCTTCCGTGAAGTATTGAAAGAGGAACTCCGGGTTGCGGCTGGTGTTGCCGTTGATCAAGCGCTTGGCGTGGACAGTCTGGTAGAACTGGGCGAACATGAACGTCTTGTCCAGAGGACCGGTGACGCGGAACCCGTTGCGCCAGGCCATGGGCACTTCCAGCACGGCCAGGGTGCTCTTCTCCTTCAGGGTCCGGTAGACGGGGGGAACCTGATAGGCGCTCAGTGGCAGGGGAACGGCGGCCGTCTCCACCAGAAAGAGGGGCAGAGCAAAGGCTAGGAGAGCCCGCCGGCGCCTTTGGCCCCAACGTTTGCCCAAGGCTTGTGCGCCGTAGGCGCTCAGCACGGCCAGGCAAGCGGCGATGAGCACGCTGTAGCGACTGGGGTATCGGTTCGCCTTGAAGATGGGCAGGCGCAACAGCAGGTCGAAGGGGAGGGGAAGGTCCCACTGCTGGCCGTTGACGCGCAGGGTGGGCCCCAGGCTCAGGGCCATGAAAGTGACCAGGGCCACACCCCAGAATGCCGCCCGAGCTCTCGTGCGCCGGCTCAACAGGGCGATCACGGCCAGCGCCAGGGGCACGTATCCCAAATAGGCGAAGTTGAGGTAGGCGAAGTCCAAGTTCTGGCGCACCCAGTCGCCCACCAGGGGGTGAAGGTGGCTTGGCACCCAGAAGCCCACCAGGTCATTGCTGAAGACATCGGCGAAGCCCAGCCCCTCCACCAGGAAGTCGCCCTCCGCGCGCAGGGTGGTGATCATGGAGATGAGGACGGGGAAGAGGCCCAAGGCGAAGAGCGCGGCCACGCCGGCGTACCGGCCTGTGCTGGCAAGCGCCCTGCGGAGCTCCCTCCTTCTGAGGTCGCCGGCACGGTGCCAGGCCCACCAGAGCAGGGTGAAGAGGATCAAGAACGAAGCATACGTGAACTCGGTCCACCCGTTGGCGAGGAGAAAGAAGGCGGCCAACCCCACGTCACGCCACCCGGCCCGCTCCTCCAAGCGCCAGAGGGACAGCACGTACCAGGGCACCCATTGGCTGGCCGCGATGTTGAACTGGCCCAGGGAGAGGTAGACGAAGCGGGAGTGGGCGAAGGTGAAGACACACCCGGCCAGAAACGCGCCGAGCAGCCCGGCGTTCAGCCGGCGGGCCAGGTAGAACATGCCCACCCCGCCCGCCACGAGCTCGAACCAGACCAGGATGGCGTTGGCCGGGATCAGGCCCACGGCGAGCTGAACGGGCATGGTCAACAGGGCGTTCAGCGTCGTCAGGGTGTAGAAGACCAGGTTCACACCCAGGGGCCAGAAGAGGTACTCGCTGACCAGGGGATTGAGGCCCTGAAAGAGGGCAAAGGGCACCCACCAGAGGTTCCAGAGGATGGCCGGATCATCGCTCCCGTCGCCAGGGGCGTGCGTAGTCCACAGGCGGGCCAGCGGCCACGTGAGCAGGAGGGCAAGGGCGAAGTACCCAGCGGTGACCGCGAGGCAGACGGACCACCTTTGACGAAGTGAACGCCTCCAGATACAATCCTGATATGCTCTGGTTCGATCTCGTGCTTCTGCTCGTTTTGCTGGGCTCAATGCTCGTTGGCTTTGCGCGCGGCTTCCTGCTCCAGGCCGTGAGCCTGTTGGGGCTCTACTTGGGCTTCGTGGTGGCCAGCGCGTACCAGCCGCGCGTCTCCCGGTTCGCGGCCAATCTGCTGGGGCCTTCGGAGACGCTGGTCCGCGACACGGTCATTTTCCTGTTGATCGTCTTCTTCATTTGGAGTGGCATTAACTTGGGCGTGCGCTTTGGCTTCGAGCAGGCCTCCCTGCGCTTGGGCGGCACCCTCGACCGGCTGGCCGGCATGGCTTTGGGGCTCGTCAGCGGCTTCTTCTGGGCGGCGGTGCTCGTTTTGGCGCTTAACTTCATGACCAGCGTGCCCTGGATCAACTACAATGGCGTGCGCCTCTTCATTCGCGAGGGCATTGCCCGCTCTTTTTTGGTGCCCATGATTATAACGGTACTTCCCGTGCTTGCCCAACTCGTGTCCCCGTGGGTGTCCGGCTACTTGCCCCCTATCTTCTTCCAGCGGCTCCCGTGACGTTTGCCTTCACCATGTTCCCGTTTGGCGTTTGGCCCCGGCATCCAAAATACGGTACAATCACCGGGCAGAGCAGGGACCCGGACATGGCAATGAAACCACCACCACCACGGACGGCCTATGGCAAGTGCCTCTCCTGACGTGAACGTAGTTCCCTTGGCAGAGCCCGCAGCTCAGTTGGCCCATCCCAGCCCTTTGGCCAAGCAGAACGCCTTGGTGCTCGTTGTGGGGTTTGCCCTCATCGTGGCAGTGGGCACCTTGCTGTTGCGGTTGCCCATATCGGGCACCGAACGGCCACTCACGTGGGAAGAGGCGCTCTTCATTTCCACCAGCGCCACCACGGTCACGGGGTTGACGGTGATCACCCCGTCGCAGGACCTCTCCTTCTTCGGCCAACTCGTCCTGCTGGTGCTCATGGAAGTGGGCGGCGTGGGGTTCATCGCCTTCTCGGTCGTGCTCTTCGCGCTCATCGGCCGCCGGCTGGGGCTGGCCGAGCGCATGATCCTCAAGCAGGCGCTCGGCGTGCTGGAGACGGCGCGCATTGTGAGCTTCACCCTCTACGTGTTGGCCGTGACCATGGCCGTGCAGGCTGTGGGGGCTTTTCTGCTCTGGCTGCGCTGGGGGCCGGCGCTGGGCTACAAGCGGGCGGCCTACCTGGCCGTTTTCCACGCCGTGAGCGCCTTTGGCAACGCGGGCTTCGACCTCTTCAGCGGCACCGGCCAGGTACTCTTCGGCTTCGGCCGAGACCCCTTCACGCTGGGGGTGATGATGGCGCTCATCCTCATCGGCGGGCTGGGCATTCTGGTGATCTCGGACCTCATCATGTACCCGTGGCAGCGCCGTCTGAGTGTCCACACCAAGCTCACGCTGGTCATCACGGCCGTGCTCATCAGCAGCGGGCTGCTCATCGTGCTGGCGGACGAGCACTTCGCCGGAACGGCCCTCTCCGGGCTGCCTTGGGGAGAGCGGTTTTGGGTAGCCCTCTTCACCGTGGTGTCGGCCCGCACGGCCGGCCTGACGATCATCCAGCTCGACGAACTCAGCCAGGCCAGCGCGCTCGTGTTGATGGTGTCCATGTTCATCGGTGGGGCGCCGGCCTCGATGGCCGGCGGAGTGACCATGAGCACCGTGGGCGTGCTCATGGTGGCTGTCCTTTCCACGGTGCGGGGTGTGCCACAGGCTGTCGTTTTCGGGCGCACGCTGCCCCTGGAAACCATTGCCAAGGCCGTGGCCATCATGACCGTTTCCACGCTGGTGAACTTCTTCGTCACCCTGCTCCTGTTGGTGGACCGCACGGGCGACTTGTTCACCGTGGCCTTCGAGGTGGTGAGCGCCTTCTCCAACACGGGGTATTCCTTGGGGGCCACGGCCGACTTGGACACCTTTGGTCGCCTGCTGATCGCCTTCACTATGTTCTGGGGTCGGTTGGGCCCGCTGACTCTGGTAGTCTTGTTGGCCCAGCGCGAGCGTCCCACCCTGTGTCGGTATCCGGCCGAGCAGATTGTTTTGGGATAACGAGGAGAAAGGGGGCCACGTATGCGCTCGTTGCTGGAACGCCTTCGCCGTCGGCTGCGGAACGCGGACGAGTGGGGAGCGCGTTCGGCGGGAGAATCTGAGAGCAAGGTGGACCGTTCGGCACCCCCGCGTCGCCAGGAGCGGGAATTCATCGTGGTCGGCCTGGGGCGTTTCGGCACAAGCTTGGCCGTGGCCTTGGTGCAACAGGGGCACGATGTGTTGGCCGTGGACGTGGACTACCGCCGGGTCCAAGCGCTCTCGACCGAATTGCCCCACGTGGTTCAGCTCGATGCCACCAACATCGACGCCCTGCGCGAAGTGGGCGCCGATCACTTCGACACCGGCGTGGTCTGCATCGGCACTGACTTCGAGAGCAACCTGTTGGCCACGGTGCTGCTGCGCAAACTGGGAGTGCGCCGGGTCATCACCAAGGCGCGCACGCGCACGCAGCGCGAAATCCTGCTTCAGGTGGGCGCCGACGAGGTCATCCTGCCGGAGCACGAGGCCGGCGTGCGCTTGGCCCGCCGGCTCTCGGCGGTGGACTTCGTGGATTACTTGGAGATCAGCCCGGAGTTGGGCGTGGTGGAGATGCTGGCCCCCGAGCGCCTCCACGGCAAGACGCTGGGCGAGGCCGACTTGCGGCGCCAGTATGGGCTCACAGTGTTGGCCATCCGCCACGGCGACGAACTTCGCGTGAACCCCTCGGCCGACGCCCGCATCGAGGCCGGCGACGAGCTCCTGGTCATCGGCAAGATGGCCGACGCCGAGCGACTGAGCGACTGAGCACCGCCCGGCGGCGTCCGCCGCGCCTCCGCCGCCGGGCCCTTGCCCCTAGCCCGCCGCTGTGTAGAGCCAGTGGAGCCACGCCGTGGCCACTCCCAGGAGGGCGCCCACGACCACTTGGAGCGGCGTGTGGCCGAGGAGCTCTTTGAGCCGCTCCTGGCTGATGGGGTGGCCCTCGAAGAGCTCTTCGATGATGCGGTTGAGAAGCTGTGCTTGCTGGCTGGCCGCGCGGCGCACGCCGGCCGCGTCGTACATGACGATGGAGCTGAAAACCACACAGACGGCGAACAGGGTGTCGTCCAGGCCACGCCGCAGGCCGACGGCCGTGGTCAGGGCAGCCACGAAGGCGCTGTGGGAGCTGGGCATCCCTCCGGCGCTGAACCACAGGCGCGCGTCAAAGGTGCCGGTGGCGACCCTGTGGGTGAAGACTTTGAGGAGTTGGGCGATGCCCCAGGCCAACAGCGAGGCCATGAGCACGTCGTTTTTCAGGATCGTCATGGTACGTTGGCCGCTCCCTGGTGATCAAGCTCGGCCATGAAGGGCGTAGGGACCGCGTTACTCCTCCGTCCAAGCGTCGAGGGCCTCGGCCTCCACGTCGCGGAGCTCCACGCGGCCGTCCTCGTGGCGCCGCAGCACCTGGATTCTCAGCTCGGCCTGCTCCAGGAGCGATTCGCAGTGGGCAGCCAAGCGCACGCCCCGCTCGTAGAGGCGGAGTGTTTCTTCTAAAGTAGCAGGCCCCTGTTCCAGGGCGCTCACAATGGCCTCCAGCTCCCGAAGGGCCTCCTCGAAGCCGAGCGTGACTTTCTCCTCCATGTCAACTCACTCCTCGACGTGTTCTGTTCGCGGGGCGACGGTGGCGTCGAACATGCCCTCGGCGACGGTGATGTGAACCACCTCGCCCGGGGCCACGTCCTGTGGATGGCGCACCAAGCGGCCACTTTGGGCCGACGTTACGGCCGCGTAGCCCCGGCGGAGCGTGGCTTGGGGGTTCAAGTTGTGCAGCCGGCCCCGAAGGGCTTGGAGCCGGTGGTGCCGGCCGTGAAGGGCGTGGCGGGCCGAGTTGACGAGCCGCAGGCGCAGGGCCTTCAGCCGTTCGCGGGCCTGGTCCACGGCGCCGGCGGGGTGGGCGTAGTGCAACAGCCGCACCTCGCGGCCCAGTTGGTCCCGGCGCGCGGCGAGGAAGGCATCCACAGCCCGGTCCAAGCGGGCGCGCTTCTCGCGCACGTCTGCCAACAGGTGGTGCCGGTCCGGCGCGGCCACTTCGGCCGCGGCTGAGGGGGTAGGGGCCCGCCGGTCGGCCACGAAGTCGGCAATGGTGAAGTCCACCTCGTGGCCTACGCCGCTGATGACGGGCACCGGGGAGGCGGCGATGGCACGGGCCACGCGCTCGTCGTTGAACGCCCACAGCTCCTCCAAGGAGCCTCCGCCCCGGGCCACAATGATCACGTCTACTCCCACGGACCACAGGGCCTCGAGGGCAGCCACAATCTGGCCGGGTGCCTCGCTGCCTTGGACCAGAGTGGGGCTGAGGATCACGCCTGCCAGGGGATGACGCCGGCGCAGGACGTTGAGAATGTCCCGCAGGGCTGCGGCCTTGGGCGACGTGACCACCCCAATGCGCCGCGGAAAGGGGGGAAGAGGGCGCTTGCGGGCGTCGTCGAAGAGGCCCTCGGCGTGCAGGGCGGCCTTCAGGGCCTCGAAGCGGCGGTGGAGGGCGCCCTGGCCCAAGGGCTCGACAGCGTCCACGTAGAACTGGTACACGCCCCGCTGGGGATAGACGGAGATCGCGCCCCGGGCCACGATCTCGTCGCCGTCCTGGGGAAGGAGGGGCAGCCGGGCGGCCACGGAGCGCCACATGACGCAGTTGATCTGGGCGTGGGCATCCTTGAGGGTGAAGTAACAATGGCCCGATGTGGCCTGCTTCCAGTTGGAGACTTCTCCCCGCAGCCAGACGTCGGCGAGCAATGGGTCGGCCTCCAGGAGCGCTTGCAGATATGCGGTGATTTCGCCAACCGTCAGAATCTCCTTCATGGCCACCGGTGGACGAGCGCATCAATGCCTCGAGGAGCCTGTGCCAGAGACAAAGCCGCGCGAGCCCGACTGGTCTGGCCGGCGAGCTCGCGCAGCGTGTCCTCGTTCTGCGTGTTAGGCGGGGCCCCCTGCCGGGCCCCGTAGCTCACGGGAGGAAGTTGTAAGGGTTCCGCCGCACCCCCTGATAGATGATCTCGAAGTGCAGGTGAGGCCCGGTGCTGCGCCCCGTGCTGCCCACTTTGCCGATGATGTCGCCCTTGTTGACCTTGTCTCCGGCCTGGACGAGGTAGTAGCTCATGTGGGCGTAGCGGGTGCGGAAGCCGTTGCCGTGGTCGATGACTACACTGTAGCCGTAGCCGGTGTTGTCCCAGCCGGCGAAGATGACCACGCCGGCGTCGGAAGCGGCAATGGGCGTGCCCATGGCGTTGGCGATGTCCAAGGCCATGTGATACCGGTGGACGCCTTGGGTGATTCGCCCCGTGATGGGCCACATGAAGGCGCCCGAGGCGCCGTCGAACTTCCCGGGGTTCACCCACCGGCCGGGCGCGGGCGCGCGCACGACCGGGGCCACGTAGGGCTTCTTGCCGCCGGGCACCATGATCTTCTGGCCTTCGACGAGCTGGGCGCCGGGCGTCAGGCCGTTGGGCTCATACCCCACGATGGCCTCGACGGAGACTTTGTACTTCTTGGCAATGCTCTCCAGCGTGTCTCCCTTCTTGACGGTGTGAAGCACACCGTCCACGGGCGGGATGATGAGCTCCTGTCCCACGCTGAGAAGGTCGGGGTTGCGTTCCAGCTCGGCGTTCGCCCAGACAATGGTCTCGGGCTTCAACCCGAAGCGGGCGGCGATCAGGGAGGGGTTGTCGCCGGGCTGCACAACGTAGATGACCGGCTCGGTACGGGCTACGGCCGGCCGCTCCACGACGGTGGTCCACGGGACGACCTCAACGCGCACGGCGGGGGGCTCGTCCGCAGCCGCGACACCTGGAGAGAGCATCATGGGCGGGCGCAAGGCCGGGTCGATGTTCCTAGTGGGCCGGAGGACCAAGGGGGGCAAGGAGAAGTCGGGCAACCGCTCCTGCCACTGGACTTGGCCGACGAAATACCCGGCTACGATGAGAATGAGCAGCGTGGCGTGGCCGGTAATGCGGGCCACGAAAGGCCACTCGAAGCGCTTTTGGCGCAGGAGGCGGAAAAGGGCGAGGAGGCGTCGTCTGGAGAGGAAGGATTTGGAGGGGCGAAGAACGTTCGGTGTTTGGAGTGGTCCGGTGAACGTTGACCGAGAAGACGGCCTCGATAATGATGGACCAAGGGACGATTCAGCCATTTCCCCTCTCGCTTTCTGCCCCCTTTCTCCTGAAATGCCGGCCGCCAGGGGCAAGTCAGCTCCACGTGTGCGAGTGCGGCCGTGCTCCCAGAAGCGGTTCCATTATATTTTCCTCGTCTGAAAAGGCAAATGTCGAAAAAACATACGCTGGCCATCACCCTGCCGCCCCGCCCAACAGGAGGCTAGCGACGCCGGAGGTCGGTCACGGCCATCGGTTCAGCTTTCCGTCCTGCCAGGGCGACAGAGTCTCTTCCTGGAGCCGCCCCTGTCGTTTGTCTCTCGACTTGGCCTGGGATAGAATATTTCCAACGCCGCGAACAAGGCCGAAGAGATGCGCCGTGGCATCTTCGCCGGGTGGGCCGGGAAACATGTCACCACAATGATCCCGGGGGCACGGCGCCATCCAGCCAGGAGGACCACCACATGGCCGACCGCTACGCACAAGCCGGAGTCAACATCGAGGCCGGCAACGAGGCTGTTCGCCTGATCGCCGAGGCCGTGGCCACCACCCACGGCCCCGAGGTCTTGGCCGGCGTGGGGGCCTTCGGGGGCCTCTTCGACGCGAAGGCCGTCGCCCGGATGCGGGCTCCGGTGCTCGTGGCCTCCACCGACGGCGTGGGGACTAAAACCCTCGTGGCCGCACGCTTGAACCGCTGGGAAACCATCGGACACGATCTCGTCAACCACTGTGTCAACGACATTCTCGTGCAGGGCGCGCGCCCCCTCTTCTTCCTCGACTACGTGGCCAGCGCGCACCTTCGGCCATCCCAGGTGGCCGCCATTGTGAGGGGCATGGCCGAGGCGTGTCGCGCCGTGGGCTGTGCGCTTTTGGGCGGCGAGACCGCCGAGATGCCGGGCGTCTACCGGGAGGGTGCTGTGGACGTGGTGGGCACGGTCGTGGGCATCGTGGAGCGGGAGGAGCTCATCACCGGGGAGCGCATTGCTCCCGGCGACGTGGTGGTGGCCTTCCCCTCGAGCGGCCTCCACACCAACGGCTACTCGCTGGCACGGCGGGCCCTGGAGGGCGAGGACTGGTCGGCCCCACGCCCCGAGCTGGGTGGCCAGAGCATCGGCGAGGCCCTGCTCGCCCCCCACCGCTGCTACGCCGAACACGTGAACCGCCTGCGGGCGCAGGCCATCGACGTGAAGGGGCTGGCCCACATCACGGGCGGCGGCGTGTTCGACAACCTGCCCCGCATCCTCCCCGCCGGCGTGGACGCGCGGCTCCGCAGGGGCACGTGGCCCGAGCCCCCCATTTTCGCCCTCATCGGCCGGCGGGCCAGCGTGGGCGACGGGGAAATGTTCCGCGTCTTCAACATGGGGCTGGGCATGGTGGCCGTGATTCCCGCCGAAGAGGTAGCACGGGCTCTGGAAGCCCTGCCGCAAGAGTGTCACGTCGTCGGCGAGATCGTGGCCGGAGACGGACGCGTCCACGTGGAGGGGCTCAACACGGGAGGAACTCCATGACGGCACGCGCGCAACGGGCACGGCTGGCCGTGCTCATTTCAGGGAGCGGCACGAACTTGCAGGCCATTCTGAACGCCTGCGCCGACGGCAGGCTGCCGGCCCGCGTGGTCCTGGTCGTCTCCAACCGCAAGGCGGCCTACGGCCTCGTGCGGGCCCGGCGGGCTGGCGTGCCCACGCTCTACTTCCCCCTGAAGCCCTACCGCGAGGCCGGCCGCTCCCGAGAGGAGTACGACGCCGACCTGGCCGCCCGCGTGGCCGAACACAGGCCAGACCTCATCGTCCTGGCCGGCTGGATGCACATTCTCAGCCCGGCCTTCTTGGACCGTTTCCCCAACCGCGTCATCAACCTCCACCCGGCCCTGCCGGGCATGTTTCCGGGCACTCACGCCATCGAGCGCGCCTTTGAGGCGTTTCGCCGGGGGGAGATCGCCCACAGCGGCTGCATGGTCCACTACGTCGTCCCCGAAGTGGACGCGGGGCCGGTCATCGTCCAGGCCGAAGTGCCCATCTTTCCCTCCGACACCCTGGAGACCTTCGAGGAGCGCATGCACGCCACTGAGCACCGCATTATCGTCAAGGCCGTCGCCAGAGCCCTGCGCGCACAGGAGACCACGCCGAAGCGTGTGGAGCAGAGCGAAGAGGAGGAGAAGAAGCCGTGATGATGTCGAACGCACAGGCCATGATTCCCCTCCTGCCCCTCGACACCGTCCTCTTCCCGGGCATGGTGCTCTCCCTCGACGTGGAGCGCGTTGAGGAGCGCCACGTCATCGACGCCTGCCTGGACCGCGACACGCCCTTCGGGGTGGTCCTCTCGCGGCCGGACCCACTGGGCTTCCAGGCTCTGCCCCATCAAGTGGGCACGGCCGCTTACGTTACCTCTTACGAGCCCTTGGACGCCACCCGGATGCGGGTGCGGGCCGTGGGCAGCGAGCGCTTCATGGTGACCCACTTCTACCGTCGGGGCAACGTGATGACGGCCACCGTGGTGCCCTATCCTTTTCAGGAGGCCCCCGACGGGAAGACGGCATGGCTCGCCGCGCGGCTGCGCCCCCTGGTGATGGCGTACCTGGAAGTGTTGGCCGACGTGCTCGGCCGCCCGATGACCGGCGAGGAAGTGCCCACAAGCCCGTTGGCTCTGGCCTGCTTCACCGCCGTTGTGCTCCAGGTGGACAACGGGGTCAAGCAATCCCTCCTCTCGGTGGCCGCGCTGTCGGACCTCCTGGAGGCCGAACGCCGCCTCCTCCACCAGGAGCTTGCCCTGCTCCGCCACGTGCGCGACGTGGTGCGAAGCGGCCACCTGCCGTCCCTCGTGGAGACGCCCTTGGGCCACGTCTCCCTCAACTGAGAGCGGCCAGCGGCTCCCCGAAGGCTCTCTTGGCCGGCCCGATCACGTCGGCGTCGTCGAAGGCCACGAAGCGGCCCGACATGGAGGCCGGCGCGTGCAGGGCCAACCAAGCCACCGAGCGCCCGGAGAGCTCGGGGGAGACGAGCTCCCCCCGCTCCTTGAGCCGGCGAAAGCGCGCCACCTGCTCGGGGGCCATGTGCCCTTCTCCCTGCCGACGGATGAGGGCCTGCATCTCCGTGTCCACGACCCCGGGGTGAACGGAGACGGCAACCACGTCGGGCTCCTCCAGGGCGACCACTTGGGTGAAGAGGTGCAGGCCCGCTTTGGTGGCGCAGTAGGCGCTCCAGGCGGCAATGGGGTGGTGGGCGGCCCCGCTGCTGATGTTGATGAGCCGGCCCCGGGCTTTCCGCAGGGCCGGCAGGGCCTCCCGGCTCAGGACGAAAGGGGCGACCAAGTTGACTTCGACGGCGTACCGCCACGCGGCCACGTCCGCCTCGGCCACGCGGGCGATGGGCTCCAACACAGCCGCGTTGTTGACCAGCGCGTCCAGCCGCCCGAAGGCGTCTAGGGCCTGTTCCACGATGCGGCGGCAGAAGGTCGCGTCGCTCACGTCACCCGCCACGGTCAGCGCCCGGCCGCCGAGGCGTTCGACATCCCGGGCCACCTGGCGCAGCGCCTCCTCCGTGCGGGCCACCACGACGACCGAGGCGCCGGCGCGCCCCAGCCACCTTGCCGTGGCCGCGCCAATGCCCCTCGAAGCCCCTGTGACGATGACCACACGACGACTCATGGCGTTGCCTCCTTCAACACGCGCTCCACGCGGGCCAACGCCTCGCGGATGGTCTCCACGTCCACGGTGAAGGCCACGCGCACGAACCCCTCGCCGCTCGGGCCGAAGAAGGTGCCCGGCGTCATCCAGACGCCGGCGCGGTCCAACAGGGTGTCGGCCAGGGCGTCGGCCGTCCAGCCGGCGGGCACGCGCGCCCAGACGTAGAGGGTGGCGCGTGGCACGTCGCACGTGAACCCCAGGGCGCGCAGGCCGGCCACCAGCACGTCGCGCCGCTCCCGGTAGACGCCGTTGCGCTCTTCGATCCACTCCTGGGGCCCCTCCAGCGCGGCCACGGCGCCGGCTTGAAGGGGCAAGAAAATGCCCGTGTCCACGTTGCTCTTGACCCGCGTGAGGGCCTTGACCACCTCGGCGTTGCCCACAGCCATGCCCACCCGCCAGCCGGCCATGTTGTACGTCTTGCTGAGGGAGTTGAACTCCACGCCCACCTCGCGGGCGCCCTCAACTTGGAGGAAGCTGGGCGCGCGGTAGCCGTCGAAGGTGACGTCGGCATAGGGGTTGTCGCTGAGCACGACGAAATCGTAATGTCGGGCCAGCTCGACGAGCCGGCGGTAGAAGTCGAGGGGGGCCACAGCGCCTGTGGGGTTGTTGGGGTAGTTGACCCACATGGCCACGGCCCGGCGGTAGACTTCCTCGGGCACCGCCTCCAGGTCGGGCAGAAAGCCCGACTCCGGCTTTAGGGGCATGAAGAAGACCTCGCCGCCGGCCAAGAGAGTGCCCAAGCGATACGTCGGGTAGCCCGGGTCGGGCACCAGGACCACATCACCCTGGTCCACGAGAGCCCAGGCCACGTGGGCCAAGCCTTCCTTGGAGCCGATGAGGGGCAACACTTCCCGTTCGGGGTCCAGCTCCACGCCGAAGCGCCGGCGGTAGTAGGCGGCCACGGCGCGCCGGAGCTCCGGGGTGCCCACGTAGCCGGGATAGCGATGGGCGGAGGGGTCCCGGGCAGCCTCCACCATTGCCCGCACGACGAAGTCGGGGGGCGGCATGTCGGGGCTGCCGATGCCCAAGTTGATGACCCGTTCGCCGCGGACCTCCTTCTCGCGGATGCGGCGGGCAACGCCGGCGAAGACATACGGGGGCAAGTCGCGAATTCGCCGAGCAATACGCATGGCTCACTCCTGGGGTGAAGGTGAACGGTCCTCGGGGCGGAGGGGAGCGCCCTGCTCCACCCACGTCTCGACAACGCGGCCGACGCGCTCCAGGCTCTCGGCGCCGAGCTGTTCGCACGTGTCGTCCAGCGTGTGCCAGGCCGGGTAGTCGAAGTCGATGAGGTCCACGGCCGGTATGCCGGCCTCGAGGAAGGGGATGTGATCGTCAATGATGGCCCACTTGGGTTCGTTGTAGAAGCCGCGTCCCTCGTACCCCAGCTCGGCGGCTATGGCAAAGAGGACATCGTTGAGGGCCGGGTCCGAGTTGCGCTCGCGGTAGATCTGCTGGTCCTTGTCGCCCACCATGTCCACCAGCACCATGGCCTCGGGCCGCGCCACGGGGAAATCGGCCACCATCTGGGAGGCGCCCACGGCGAAGGGCCAGCCGTCGATGTTGCCCCGGTCCTCGGCGTCGAAGAAGGCCAACTGCACCTGAAGCCCCTCGGGAATGTCGAGCACGTAGGCCAGCTCCACGAGCACAGCGGCGCCGCTGGCCCCGTCGTTGCCGCCCAAGATGGGCGCCTCCGGGTTGGTGGGGTCCCGTTCGGCGCGCGGGCGCGTGTCGTAGTGGGCGCCCACCATCACGGGCCGGCCCTGGCCCCGCACACCCACCACGTTGCGGATGGGCAGCCCGCGGTAGGTGGTCTCCTGGCGCACCACCTCCCACCCGGCCTGCACGAGCTGCTGTTCGATCCACGCCCGCGTGCGCAGCAGCGCCTCGCTGCCGGTGGGGCGGGGGCCAATGGCACACTGCGCACGGGCGAACTCCAGGGCACGGACGCCGTCGAATTGGCCGCGGGAGCGCGGCGCCGGGGACACTGTGGGCGAGGGAGAAGGGGGCGGTGTGGCCGTGGCCGCCTGGCAGGCCAGCACGACGAGGGCCACTGCGCTCCACCACCACCGTGCCACAAGGTGTCGAACAGTCACGGGCCACTCCTTGGGATATCGACCATCTCCTTCAGCCGTTGCCACGGGGCGAAGTGTACTAGACACACCCGGCGGCACCTGAGGGGCAGTATACCCCAATCGGCGCCGAAGACCAAGTTGTCGGGCGCCGCTTGTGCGCGGACGCCGGGCAGGGGAAAATCGAGTGCGCCGAGAGCACGTCGAGGACCGCCGTGGAGGAGAGACCATGTTGGCCGAGGTGCGGCTCTGTTCCCGGTGTGGCTTGCGCTACCCCTGGTACGAGCTCCAACCCCACCGTGAGCGCTGTCCGGCCTGCCGGGCGCCCACGCGCCCGCTGATCGCTTGGCAGACGGGTGATCACCAGCCCTGCCCAGCACGGCCGGAAAGCGGGCGGCGGGTGGTGCTGGTGGTGGACAACGTGCGCTCGGCCTGGAACGTTGGCGCCCTCTTCCGCACGGCCGACGGCCTGGGGGTGGAGCGCATCTACCTGTGTGGCATCACGCCCACGCCGGCCCATCCCAAGGTACGCAAGACGGCCTTGGGCGCCGAAGAGGCGGTGGCGTGGTCCCACGCGCCCAACACGGCCGACGTGCTGGGCCGCCTGCGCGCCGAGGGGTGGCAGGTGTGGGCTCTGGAACAGGCGCCGGGCGCGCGCCCGCCGGAGGCCCTGACACCCCCGGGAGAGCGCGTGGCCGTGGTGGTCGGCAACGAGGTGTGTGGCGTGGGTCCCGACCTCTTCCCCCTCTGCGACGCCCTCGTCTGCCTGCCCATGCGGGGCGTCAAGCGCTCCCTCAACGTGGAAGTGGCCGCGGCCATTCTCCTCTGGGCCCTCACCGCCCAATGAGCGACACGGTGATCCCCCGTGTGTCGGCGGTGCTCATTTTGAGCGATCCGTAGAAGGGGGTATACTCGACCAGGAGAACGGCAAACGGCTCCTGATGGCCGAGACCGCGATCTGCCCGGCCGCGCGCCACACAGCACGCGGCGGGAGGCGGACTGATCCCCGGGGAATGGACCATGCCTTCTGAGAAGCGGGAGACCCTTTCACCGGCGCCAAGGGCTGACGAGGCCCCGTTCGAGGAGACGCTGCGCCCGCGACGGCTCGACGAGTACATCGGCCAGGAGCGGGTGAAGGCCAACCTGCGCATCCTCGTCGAGGCGGCCCGGCAGCGGGGCGAGCCGCTCGACCACATTCTCCTCTACGGCCCGCCTGGCCTGGGAAAGACCACCCTGGCCCACATTATCGCCAACGAGATGGGCGTGAACATCAAGATCACGGCCGGGCCGGCCGTGGAACGGCAGGGAGACCTGGCCGCCATCCTGACCAACCTGCGGCGGGGCGACATCCTCTTCATCGACGAAGTCCACCGTCTGCCCCGCGCCGTGGAGGAAATCCTCTACCCGGCCATGGAGGACTTCGCCCTGGACCTGATCATCGGCAAGGGGCCCGGCGCGCGCAACATCCGGCTGGAGCTGCCCCGCTTCACCGTGATCGGCGCCACCACCCGCCCGGCCCTGCTCACCGCCCCCCTGCGGGACCGCTTCGGCGTCATCTACCGCCTCGACTTCTACGACCTGCCGGCCATGACCGAGATCGTCAGGCGGGCTGCCCGCATCCTGGGCGTGCCCATCGAGGAAGGGGGCGCCGAGGAGATCGCCCGGCGAGCACGGGGCACGCCACGCATCGCCAACAGGCTGCTCAGGCGGGTGCGCGACTACGCCCAAGTGCGCGCCGACGGCACGATCACCCGCCGGGTGGCCCGCCAAGCCCTGGAGCTGCTCGACATCGACGAGCTCGGCCTGGACGAGGTGGACCGGCGCGTGCTGCTCACCATCATCGAGAAGTTCGGGGGCGGGCCGGTGGGCCTGGAGACCATCGCGGCCGCCATCAGCGAGGAGGCCGACACCATCATGGACGTGTACGAGCCGTATCTCCTCCAGCTCGGCTTCCTGGAGCGCACCCCGCGCGGCCGGGTCGCCACGCCCCTGGCCTACCATCACCTGGGGCTGACGCCACCTTCCCAAGAGGCCCAACAGCCGCCGCTGCTCTGAGCAAGTCCGGGTGAAGGAGGGAAGACCATGACGCCAGACTTGGCTCCCATCGGACGGCTGCTCATTCTCATGGCGCTGCTGCTCTTCCTCGTGGGGCTGCTTCTCCTGGGCCTGTCCCGCCTGCCCGGCCTCGGCCGCCTGCCGGGCGACATCTACATCCAGCGGGGCAACCTGAGCTGCTTCGTGCCCATTGCCACCTCCATCCTGCTGAGCATCCTCCTCACGGTGGGGCTCAACCTGTTGCTCTGGCTCCTCAGACGGCTGGGATAAGGAGACACACCATGCGCACCGTTCGCCTCGCGCTCGCACAGCTCAACATGACGGTGGGGGACATAGAGGGCAACGCCCGCAAGATCGTGGACACCCTGGCGCGGGCCCGCGGGCAGGGGGCCAACCTGGTGCTCTTCCCCGAGCTGGCCATTTCCGGCTACCCGCCCGAGGACTTGCTCCTCAAGCCCGACTTCATCGAGGCCAACCTGCGGGCGCTCGACGAGATTCGCCGGGCCACGGCACACATCACCGCCGTGGTGGGCTACCCGGCGGCCGACGAGTACGACATCTACAATGCCGCCGCCGTGCTCCAGAACGGCACGCTGGTGGGCACCTACCGCAAACACTACCTGCCCAACTACGGCGTCTTCGACGAGAACCGCTACTTCGGCGAGGGCCTGGAGAGCCCCGTCTTCGACTTCGGCGGGGACATCGTGGGCGTGAGCATCTGCGAGGACATCTGGTACCCCGTGGGCCCTCCCCAGCTCCAGGCCCTCTCCGGCGGGGCCGAGCTGTTGGCCAACATCTCCGCCTCCCCCTACTACCGGGGCAAGGGGCACGACCGGGAGCGGATGATCGCCACCCGCGCGGCCGATAACGTGGCCATCGTGGCCTACTGCAACCTGGTGGGCGGCCAGGACGAGCTGGTCTTCGACGGCCACAGCCTGGTCGTGGGACCACGGGGGGAGGTGCTGGCCAGGGGGCCGGCCTTCGAGGAGGCGCTGATCCTCGTGGACGTTGACTTGGAGGAGGTCTTCCGCGCGCGGCTCCACGACCCCCGTCGGCGCAAGGACGTGGAGTTGGCCCGGCAGTTCAGCCCGCAGGTGCCCCGCGTTGAGGCCGCCCCCCTGGTGGAGGATCCCGAAGATCGCCCCCCCATCGAGCCCACACTGGCCGATCCCCCCGAGCCCCTCGAGGAGGTCTACGGCGCGCTGGTGTTGGGCACCCGCGACTACGTGCGCAAGAACGGCTTCGAGACGGTGGTGCTGGGGCTCAGCGGCGGCATCGACAGCTCCCTCACGGCCACCATCGCCGTGGACGCCCTCGGCGCCGACCACGTGGTGGGCGTCGCCATGCCCTCCCGCTTCTCCTCCGAGGGGAGCGTGCGCGACGCCCGGGCGCTGGCCCGCAACTTGGGCATCCGCCTGCTCACCATCCCCATCGAAGCCCCCTTCCAGGGCTACCTCGACGCCCTGGCCGACGCCTTTGCCGGCACGCCCTTCGGCGTGGCCGAGGAGAACATTCAGGCCCGCATCCGGGGCAATTACCTCATGGCCCTCTCCAACAAGTTCGGCTGGCTGGTGCTCACCACGGGGAACAAGAGCGAGTCGGCCGTGGGCTACGCCACCCTCTACGGCGACACGGCCGGCGGCTTCGCCCCCATCAAGGACGTGTTCAAGACCCTGGTCTACGACTTGGCCCGCTGGCGCAACGCCCGGCCCGACGGGCCCATCATCCCCGAGAGCGTGCTCACCAAGCCGCCCAGCGCCGAGCTGCGGCCCAACCAGAAGGACACGGACACCCTCCCCCCCTACGACGTGCTCGACGTGATCCTGGAGCTCTACGTGGAGCGGGACTACAGCGCCCAGGAGATCGTGGAACAGGGGTTCGCGCCGGCGCTGGTGGAGCGCGTCATCCGCATGGTGGACCGGGCGGAGTACAAGCGCCGCCAGGTGCCGCCGGGCATCAAGATCACCACGCGGGCCTTCGGCAAGGACCGTCGCCTGCCCATCACCAACCGATACCGCTACCGGACGGAGTGAACGGCGGGCGCCCGCGAAAAGGCGCCCGCGCGCAAGAAGCGTCATATCGCCAAAGGAGGCCACCATGCGCGACGTGTACATCGTTTCCGCCGTGCGCACCCCCATCGGCAAGTTCGGCGGGGCCCTCGCCGGCCTCCCGGCCGTGGCCTTGGGCGCCCACGCCATGCGGGCCGCGCTGGACCGGGCCGGCCTGGAGGGCCACGAGCTGGACCTCTACGTTTTCGGCCACATCTTGCGGGCCGGCCAGGGTCAGTTGACTCCCCGCCAGGCCGCCCTCCGCGCCGGCATCCCCAAGGAAGTGGACGGCTTCATGGTGGACATGGTCTGCTCCAGCGGCATGATGGCCATCACTGCCGCGGCCAACTTCATCCGCTTGGGCGAGGCCGAGCTGGTGCTCGCCGGGGGCATGGAGTCCATGTCCCAGGCCGGCTTCTACCTCTCCCACCGCGCCCGCTGGGGCTACAAGCTCCTGCTGGGCACGGGCGAGCCCCTGGTGGACATCATGATGCGCGACGGCCTGAGCGACGCCGAGAGCGGCGAGGCCATGGGCGAGCAGACGGAACGGCTGGCCGCCGACGCCGGCGTTGGGCGGGAGGAGCTGGACGAGATCGCGGCCATGTCCCACCGCCGCGCGGCCGAGGCCACGGCCAAGGGGCTCTTCGCGCGGGAGATCGCGCCCGTTGAAGTGTCGGCGCGCAAGGGACCGCAGCTCGTGGAGCGGGACGAGGGCATCCGCCCCGAGACAACGCCCGAGAGCCTGGCCCGCCTGCGGCCGGCCTTCCGCCCCGACGGGGTGCTGACAGCCGGCAACTCCAGCCAAATCTCCGACGGCGCCGCCGCCCTGGTGCTGGCCGGCGAGGAGGCCGTGCGCCGCCACAACCTGCGCCCGCTGGCCCGCCTCCTCGGAGGCGTGTGGACTGCCGGAGAGCCCTGGCGCTTCCCCGAGGCCCCGGTGCCGGCCGTGCGCAAGCTGCTCGACAAGCTCAACATGGCCATTGAGGACTTCGACCTCTTCGAGAACAACGAGGCCTTTGCCCTCAACAGCGTCCTCTTCCACCGCCTGCTGGGCGTGCCCTACGAGCGGCTCAACGTCTTCGGCGGGGCCGTGGCCCTGGGCCACCCCCTCGGCGCCACGGGCGCCCGCATCGTCGTCACCCTCCTCAACGCCCTGGAGCACCACGG
The DNA here is from genome assembly GCA_026989095.1 of Ardenticatenaceae bacterium. Classification (GTDB taxonomy): domain Bacteria; phylum Chloroflexota; class Anaerolineae; order Ardenticatenales; family Ardenticatenaceae; genus WFWG01. The sequence continues at coordinate 5,473 of JALSKA010000004.1, read as the reverse complement.
CGGGCGCCACGGCCTGGCCGCCCTCTGTCACGGCGGCGGCGGGGCCACGGCCCTGGCCGTGGAGCGCCTGGCCTAGCCTCCTCCCCCCCGCGCCCCCACGGCGGCGGCCAAAGGGCCGCCGCCCTCACGTCCCCTTGAGCCCTGTGTAGGCCACCCCTTCGACAAAATAGCGCTGGAAGACGAAGAAGATGATCATGATGGGCAGGGAATTGAAGAGGCTGCCGGCCAGCACGTTGGAGTAAATGGCGTAGTACTGGAACCGGAACATGGCCAGCCCCAGGGGCAGGGTGAAGTTGTCGGGCGTCTGGAGCAGGATCAGGGAGAGCATGAACTCGTTCCAGCTCCCCTGGAAGGAGAGAATGCCCAGCGCCAGCAGGGCCGGCCTGGCCAAGGGCAGGATGACGCGGAAGTAGGTGGTGAACCACGTGGCCCCGTCGATGAAGGCGGCCTCCTCCAAGTCGCGGGGCAACTGCTTGAAGAACTGGGTCATCATGAAGACGCCGAAGGCGAAGCTGCCGCTCACCCAGACGATGGTCAGGCCGTAGAGGGTGTCCACGAACTTGAACCACTTCACGGCCATCCAGTACTGGGGCACCAACATGGCCATGCCCGGCAGCATCATGGAGCCCAAGACCAAGTTGAAGAGCAGCCGGCGCCCCGGGAAGCGCATCCGCGCGAAGGCGTAGCCGGCCAGAGAGGCGAAGAAGACCCGCAGGGCCGTGGCCGAGAGGGCGAAGAGGGTGCTGTTGAGCAGCCAGCGGGGAAACTCGTCGAAGGCGGTCAGCACCACGCGGTAGTTCTCCAGGGTGAAGGGGCTCGGCCACAGGCGGGGTGGCGCGAAGATCTCCGTCTTGGGCATGAAGGAGTAGACAATGGTGAGCCAATAGGGCAACACCGCGATCAGCGTCCACAGGATGAGCAGCGCGTAGAAGATGGGCACCTTGAGGCGGTCCCACAAGGGCATCTCGCCGGCCAACGCGGTCGGACGGGCAACGGTTGCGTGAGCCATTCGTCTCCCCCTTCGCCTCGTTTTCGGGCGAACGCCAGCACCGCCGGCTACTCCTCGCTTCCCTCGATGAAACGGCGCTGGACCATCGTGACCACGAAGATGGTGACGGCCAACAGGAAGGCCGCGGCCGAAGCCCGCCCCATGTCGGGCCTCACCTCCTGCCAGCCCCAGAAGTAGATGAGGTAGACCCACGTCATGGTGCTCTTCAAGGGCCCACCCTTGGTCATGATGTAGATCTGGTCGAACACTTGGAAGGTGCCGATGATGCCCAGCGTCACCACGAAGAAAATGACAGGGCGCAACAGAGGCACAGTCACGTAGCGGAACATCTGGAGGCGCGAGGCACCGTCGATGGCCGCGGCCTCGTAGAGCTCGCCGGGAATGTCCTGGAGCCCGGCCAGGAAGATGAGCATCAGCGTGCCCGTGGTGGACCAGATGTTGACGATCATGATGGTGGGCAGCGACGTTTTGGTGTTGTTGAGCCAGTTGATCTCCAGGCCCAGCAGTTGGTTGATGACCCCTTGGGGCGCGAAGAGCCAGACGAAAATGATGCCGATGACCACCGACGACGTTACCGACGGCAGGTAGAAGGCCGTGCGGAAGAAGTCCCGCGCGCGGAGCTTCTGGTCCAGCGCGAAGGCGAAGATGAGGCTGAGGACCGTCTGCACGGGCACCACGACGGCCACGTACTTGAGGGTGTTGGGCACGGCGTAGCGGAAGAAGTCGGGGTGCCGCACCACGCGCAGGTAATTGTCCACGCCCAGCCACTGGGGGGGCTTGAGCAAGTTGAAGGTGGTGAAGGAGAAGTAGAGGCTCATGAGCATGGCGAGGAAGACGAAAATGCCCCACCCCAGGAGGACGGGGAGGAGAAAGGTGTAAGCCGTGATCCACTCCTGTAACGTGCGCGCTGAAACCCTGGTCATCTGAACGCTCCTCTTTCGCGTGCGGCCGGGGCCGCCTGAAGGGCACGGGGGAACCGGAGCTCCCCCGTGCCCCCTCAGCTCACTCCTGCAACGCCGCCCGCACCTCCTCGGCGGCCTGCTTGAAGGAGTCCTCCACGCTCATGCCCTCCAGGTAGACGCGCTCCAGGGCCTGGGTGATGGCGTTGTTGACCGTCTCGCCCTGCACCCCCCACATGAAGGGCGTGGCGAACTCGGCGCCGGTGAAGATGGTGCGGGCCACTTCGTTCTCGGTCAGGTAGTCGGCGTCCTGCAGGGCCTTGCGCGAGGGCAGCGCGAAGCCCGACTCCAGCACCTTCAACTGGTTCTCCTCGGAAGTAATGCAGGCGATGGCGTCGAAGGCGGCCTGCGGGTTCTCGGAGTTGACCGAGACGGAGTAGGCCACGGTGAAGACCAAGTTGCCCTCGCCCTTGGGGCCGGCCGGCGGGTGGACGGCACTGTAGTTCCGGTCGGGGAACTGGGCGGAGAGATAGGGCACCATCCAGCCGCCCTCCAACACCATGGCCACGTCTCCCTTGCCGAAGGCCTCGCCCTGCCAGCCCACGCCCACGTCCTGCGGGATGATGGCCCACCCCTCCTCGCGGGCGCCGGTGTAGAAGGCGGCGGCCTCAATGACCTCGGGCGAATCGAGCAGGGTGTCGGAGAAGTCCTCGTTCATGATCTGGCCGCCGTTCTGGAAGACGAAGATGGGGAAGCGACCGGGATCGGCCGGGACGGAGAAGCCGGCCACGCCTGTGGCCTCGGTAATGGCCTGAGCCGCTGCCCTCAAGTCCTCCCACGTCCAGTCGTTGGTGGGATACTCCACGCCAGCCTGGTCGAAGAGGTCCTTGTTGTAGAAGAGGGCCAGGGTGTTGAAGTCCTTGGGGATGCCGTAGGTCTGACCGTTCCAGGTGAAGGCGTCGATGAGGGTGTCGATGAACTCGTCGCGGCTCACGCCGGCCTCGGCCATGTAGTCGTCCAGGGGTTGGAGCACCCCTTCCTCGGCGAAGAAGGGGAACTGGAAGATGTCCATGTAGTAGAAATCGGGCTCAGTGCCGGAGCCAATCATGGTCTTGATCTTGGCCCAGTAGTCCGAGGGGATGGGCTCGTACTTGACCAGGATGTCAGGGCGCTGGACGGCGCACTCGTAGAGCAGGGAGCGCAGGAGGTTCTCCTCCTCAGGGCTGGCCGTCCACCCGGAGAGGCGCACTTCAGTGCGCTCGGCCGGCACCTCGACCACTTTCGTGACTTCAACGGGCACTTCCCTCTCGACGACCTTGGTCACCTCGACGGTCCTTTCGACCACTTGGGTGACGACTTCAGGGGCGGCAGCCTGCTGTTGTTGGGCACACGCGCCCAAGGCAACCGCCAACAGGGCCAGCACCAACAGGGGAAGCAAAAGGTGCCTGCGAACCATGAGTTTCCTCCTCCTCGAGTTTCAGTTGGCCTCACTCCGTTTGACGTGCGGGTTTTGCGTTGGACGGCGGGCGCACGGCACAGTTTACGGCATCGGGCTCATTTCTCACCCCCTTTCACAGTCGGCTGTCGGGCCAGGCTCGCCGCGATCAGCCGGTTCCGAGGGTTGGTCCACGCGGGGTGTGCCGGTGAGATCGACGTCGAACCACTTCCCGCGGTGCCGCAGGCGGAACCGCAGGCGCCGCCACCCCGGCGGGAGACAGGGGCGCTCGACCACGGGCCCCTCCGGGGTGAGGCGCACGCCCGCGAAGCCGAAGACTAGGGCCTGCCAGACCCCGCCCGCGCTGGCGGCGTGGAGGCCGTCGGCCGTGTTGTGGCGCGTGTCGTGCAGGTCCACCAGCGCCGCCCGCATGAAGTGCTCGTAGGCCTCCTCGGCGTGGCCCATGCGAGCGGCGAGGGCGGCCATGATGGCCGGCCCCAAGCTGCTGCCGTGGGTGTGGTCGGTGCGCGGGTTGTAGTAGGCCCAATTGGCCCGCAGGAGCTCCGGCGTCACGAAGGGCTCGTCCCGCATGAGGTAGAGCCACATGAGCACGTCGGGCTGCTTGATCACCTGCGTGCGGGCCACACCCTCGATCCCCAGGAGCGCTTGGACCGAGCGGTCCCGGGGCTCGAGAGAGGCCAAGTCCACGTCCTCCAAGTTGAAGTAGCCCTCGAACTGCTCGATCAGGCCGGACTCGTCCACGGGGACGTAGAGCTTGTCGGCCACCTCCTGCCAGCGGGCCAGGCGCTCGGGCGTGAGGCCGAGGCGGCCCACCAGCTCGGCGTGGCGTTGGGGGGCGTGCTCCGCCAGCCAATCGAGCAGGGCCAGAGCTCGGCGCAGGTGCCAGCGGGCCATGCCATTGGTGAAGGCGTTGTTGTCCACGTGGTCGTGGTATTCGTCCGGGCCGATCACGTCGGTGTACTCGTAGCGGTCGAGGGCACGGTTGTACTCGGCCCGGTCAGCCCAGAAGAGGGCCCCCTCCAGGACGATCTCTGCGCCGTGGCGAACCATGAACTCATCGTCGCCGGTCACGCGCCAGTAGAGGAGCACGGCGTAGGCCACGTCGGCCGTGATGTGGATCTGGATGTCGCCGGTCCAGATGCGGATGAGGCGGGCGGGGTTGTCGGGGTCCACCACCCACGTGGGCGTCACCTCGTCGCCCGTGTCGGCGCTCTCCCAGGGGAACTGGGCGCCCTCGTAGCCGTTGCGCGCGGCCTTGCGGCGGGCGCCCGGCAGCCGGCGGGCGCGGTAGAGCAGCAAGTGGCGGGCCACGTGGGGCCGGGTGAGGGCGAAGAAGGGGAGCATGAAAATTTCCGTGTCCCAGAAAACGTGGCCCCGGTAGCCAAACCCGCTGAGCCCCTTGGCGCCAATGCTGGCGTCCACGTCCCGCTCGGGCCCAACGGCCAACACCTGGAAGAGGTTATAGCGCGTGGCCAATTGGGCGCGGGGATCGCCCTCGATGCGCACGTCACACGCCTCCCAGAGTTCGGCCCAGCGGGCGGCGCTGGGCAGGAGGATGGCGTGGAAATCACGCGGCGCGCGGCCTACAATCTCCAGGGCGCGGGCAAGGGGATCGTTCGCCTCCCGGGAGGTGACCAGGGCCACCGCCTTGGTGACGGCGACGCTCTCGCCGGGGGCCAAGCGCTGGCGCACCACCTGGGTGGGACACCCCTCGGCCGGCCACGCCTCCCGTTCGGCCGGCCGGTCGGCGGACAGGCGGGCGGCCAAGGCCACCTCGATGCGCGTGGCGCGGGTGCGCGCCCGCAGCCAGACCACATCGCCGTCGGCCCCCTGGTCCACCACTTCCCAGTGGAGCCACCCCAGGTTGTCCATGTGGGCCGGCAGGCCGGCTCTGATCTCCACGTCGGCCGGCTCCTCCGTGGCCGTGACACACGCCTCGAGGGCCAGCAGGTGGGGCTCATCCCGGGAGACCGTGCGCTGGAAGGCCACCTCGACCTCTGGCCCCTGCCCCTGCCAGGCGAAGCGGCGGGCCAAGCGGCCGTTGATCAGGGAGAGCTCACGGCGGTAGTGGCGCACCTCCCCCCGGTCGAGCCGCACCGGCTCGCCGTT
>JALSKA010000003.1 GCA_026989095.1 Ardenticatenaceae bacterium | reverse complement strand
GTCGCGGATCGGCGTGGGTAGCTGCCGGATCAGGGCCTCTTCAGCCCGCGCGGCGATGCGGGCCATCATGCGCACGCTCTCGACGGGGTAAGCGCCGGAGGCCGTCTCGGCCGAGAGCATGACGGCATCGGTGCCGTCGAAGATGGCGTTGGCCACGTCGCTGGCCTCGGCGCGCGTGGGGCGCGGGTTGTGGACCATGGACTCGAGCATCTGTGTGGCCGTGATGACAGGCTTGCCGGCCAGGTTGCACTTGCGGATGATTTCCTTCTGGATGAGGGGCACCTCCTCGCTGGAGGTCTCAATGGCCAAGTCGCCCCGCGCAACCATGATGCCGTCGGCGGCCTCGATGATGGCGTCCAAGTTGCTGAGGGCCTCGGGCTTCTCGATCTTGGCAATGACCGGCACCAAGTGGCCGAAGGCCGACGCCTGCCTGATGAGTTCCTTCAGCTCCCCGATCTCCTGGGCCGTGCGCACGAAGGAGAGGGCCACCCAGTCCACCTGGTGAAGGAGGGCGAATTGGAGGTCGCGACGGTCCTTTTCGGTGATGGCCGAGATGTTGAGGGAGGTGCGGGGCAGGTTGAGCCCCTTCTTGCTCCGCAGCAGCCCCCCGACGACGACTCGGGCCTCCACGGCGCGTTCGGCCGTCTTGACCACCTCAAGCTCAATGAGGCCATCGTCGAGCAAGATGCGGTCGCCGGGCTCCACGGCCTGGGGCAGCCCCTCGCACTGGACGGGAATGACGCCGTTGTGGCCGGTTTCCGCCTCGGTGCTCAGCGTGACGAGTTGACCGGCCTCCAAGCGCACCCCCTCCCCCTCGATGAGGCCCACGCGCAGCTTGGGCCCCTGGAGGTCGGCCAGGATGGCGACGGGCTTGCCCACCTTGGCGGCCGCGGCGCGCACGAGTTCGATGGTCCGGGCGTGGAAGGCGTGGTCGCCGTGGGAGAAGTTGAGGCGTGCCACGTTCATGCCCGCCCGAATCATGGCCTCCAGGACCTTCGCGTCCTGGGATGCCGGCCCAATGGTGGCCACGATTTTGGTGCGCAGCGGTTGAGTCATGGTCGCCACTCCTCACGCGCTCCCATCGTCGAGCACGGCCACGCCGGGCAGCTCTTTGCCTTCCAGGAACTCGAGCGAGGCCCCGCCGCCCGTGGAGACGTGCGTCATCCTGTCGGCCAGGCCGGCCTGGCGCACGGCCGCGGCCGAATCGCCTCCCCCCACGACGGTGACGGCGCCCTCAAGGCCGGCCAGCACGCGGGCGATGGCAAAGGTGCCCTCGGCGAAGCGGGGGAACTCGAAGACGCCCATCGGCCCGTTCCAGAAGACGGTGCGGGCCGACGAGAGCACGTCGGCGAAGTTCTGCACGGTGCGCGGGCCGATGTCCAGGATCATGCCCTCGGGCGGAACGCGCTCCACGGCCACGACTTGGGCCTCGGCATCCGGGGCGAAGCGGTCGGCCACGACGGCGTCCACGGGCAGGACGATCTTGTCGCCGGCCTGCTCCAAGAAGCGACGGGCCAGGTCCAAGGCCTCTTCGTCCACGAGGGAGCGCCCCACCTCGAGCCCTTGGGCCTTGAGGAAGGTGTTGGCCATGCCACCGCCGATCAGGATGGTGTCGGCCGTCTGGAGGAGGCGGCGGAGTACGCCGATCTTGTCGGCGATCTTGGCCCCTCCCAGGACCACCACGAAGGGGCGCTGTGGGCTTCCCAACACACGGCCCAGCATCTCCAGCTCCCGTTCCATGAGGAAGCCGGCCACGGCCGGCAGGTCGGGGCGCACCTGTTTGACGCCGGCCGTGCTGGCGTGGGCGCGGTGGGCGCTGCCGAAGGCGTCGTTGACGTAGATGTCGGCCAGGGCCGCCAGGCGGCGAGCCAGCTCCGGGTCGTTCTTCTTCTCGCCGGGCTCGAAGCGGGTGTTTTCCAACAGGAGCACGTCGCCAGGAGCCATGTGGGCCACGGCCTCCTCCACCTCCGGCCCCACAACGGCGTTCACCTTCCGAACGGGCCGGCCCAGGAGCTCCTCCAGGCGCCGGGCTACGGGGTCCATCTTGAACTGCTCGCGGTCTTCAGGTGTGGGGCGCCCCAAGTGGCTCATCAGGATGATTTTGGCTCCCCGGTCCAGCAGGTAGCGGATCGTGGGCAGCGCTGCCCGGATGCGGGTGTCGTCGGCCACGTCGCCGTCCTGTATGGGCACGTTGAAGTCCACGCGGACCAGCACGCGCTTGTCCTTCACGTCCACGTCACGCACGGTCTGCTTGCGATGGCTCACCATGCTCGTTCCTCCTGTGTGAGTGTGCCCTCAAGTCGCGCGAGCTCCTCGCGCGCTCAGTCGCTTGTCTGCCCCGACAGTCTCGCCCACAGGCGACGCCACCACGGAAGGCGCGGCCGTCGGCCGCAGACGGCCCCGTTCTGGCCGTTGACCACCATGGTGAGGGAGTCACCGCGCGGCCTCACCCGACACGAGATCACCCAGCAGGGCACCAGGACGAGGGCAAAGCGCTCGACGAAGAGCTCGATCACCCGCCCGGGGAGCGCCTCCGCGGAAGAGGGCGGCGTCCCCAGGCCGGCGACCCACTGGTGTGCGCGCGCGTGAACGAGGCCACGGGCGATCAACGAGGCGTCGGCCGGGGAGACGGTGTACACTTCGGCAGGCCAGCCGGCCAGGAAAGCCGGGTTGTAGGGTCGCACGTCGGAGAAGTCGAAAGTGTACACGCAACGCTTCAGCTCGGGGGGCAGGGTTTGGGTGGCCAGCACAGGCACGTCTTCCTCCAGGAAGAGGCGCCCTCCGCCCTCACCATCCCTGACCACGGCCAACACGTCGAAAGTCCACGCCGGCAGGTAGAGTCCCCGGGGCCGGCTCACCTGCGCGCCCTGGTGCCGGCACCACCGGCGGGCCCGCGCCAGGGCCTCCTCCTCGGAAACCCGCGCGGCGATCACGCCCGTCGGCGCCACTATCTCGCGTTCCTCGGCCATGTCGGCCACGTAGGCGGAGCGGCAGTACGGGCAGGTGAAGGCCAGGGAAGTGGCTTCGGAGAAGTAACGGGCGCCACAGGCCTGGCAGGTGAACGTGCGGGTGCGGGTGGCCGTGAGGTGGCCACGCGCCGTGGCCAAGGTCAGGAGAAAGTCGTCCCCGTGAAGGGTGGCCGTTGGCCCGGCGGGCAGTCTCACGGCGAAGCCACAGTGTTCACACCGGAGCGAGGAGCCGTCGGGGACGAAGGCCAGGCCGGCGCCACAGCGCGCGCAGACGAAGCGACGGGCATCAGCCGGCACGGGCTGCTCGGGCAAAGGAGGTTGCACGCGGTCGGCATCGACGAGCTCCTCCCGCCGGAGCCGGCCGTCGAGGATGGCGAGTTCGCGCCGGGCTTCCGCGTGGGAGGGGTCCAGGCTAAGTGCTTGCTCCAGGTACTCCCGCTTCTGCGCGGGGTCGTCGCTGATTGTGGCGAGCCAGTAATAGGCCCTGACCCGCTGGTTCCTGCTCGGCCGGCGCGCCAGAACCCGCTCCAAGTACGCGCGCGCCTCCCGGCGCTCGCCGGCCTTGGCGGCGCCGATGGCGTGGGCCAGCAGCAGACGGCTCATGTCGTCGGTCATGTCGCGTGCCTCCGGTGTTGGGCCCGCTCGGGGCCGGCGCACGCTGTGGGGCCACTTCTTCCCACGCCGCTACTGTGGGAGCGCAGGAGAGGCGCCAGCCACGTGGGCAGCCCGTTCTGTCCTCTCCGCGCCCAGGCCACGCATGCTGAGGCGGATGCGCCCTCGCTCGCGGTCAACGGCCAACACGCGCACGTCCACAACTTGCCCCACGTGAACGACGTCGTGCGGGGTGCGCACGAAGTGGTCGGCCAGCTCGGAGATGTGAACCAGGCCATCTTGCTTGACGCCGATGTCCACAAAGGCCCCGAAGTCCACCACGTTGCGCACGGTGCCCCGCAGGACCATGCCCTCGCGCAGGTCGTCCAGGGTGAGCACGTCGTGCCGCAGGACGGGCGGGGGAAGGTCGTCACGGGGGTCGCGCCCGGGCTTGGCCAGGGCGTCCAGGATGTCGCGCAAGGTGGGCTCGCCCACGCCCAGCTCGGCGGCCAGCTCGGCCACGCGGGCGCGCAGGTCGTCGAGGGGGAGAAGGTCTCCCGGCCGGAGGCCGTCGGGCACGGCGTCGAAGCCCAGGCGGCGGAAGAGGGCTTCGACAACGTGGTAGCTTTCCGGGTGGATGGCCGTGTTGTCCAAGGGGTTCTCGCCGTCGGGCACGCGCAGGAAGCCGGCCGCCTGCTCGAAGGCTTTGGGGCCCAGGCCGCGCACGTCGAGCAGGGCCTCGCGGGTGGGAAAGGGGCCGTGTTCGTCGCGGTGGGCCACGATTTGTTCGGCCAGGCGGCGGTTGAGGCCGGCCACGCGGGCCAGCAGGGCCGGCGAGGCCGTGTTGACGTTGACGCCCACGGCGTTGACCACGGACTCGACCACGGCGTCGAGGGCCGCGGCCAGCTTCTTCTGGTTGACGTCGTGTTGGTAGAGGCCCACCCCGATGCTCTTGGGGTCGATCTTCACCAACTCGGCCAGGGGGTCCTGGAGGCGGCGGGCAATGGAGACGGCCCCGCGCATGGCCACGTCCAGGTCGGGCAGTTCCCGTCGGGCCAGGGGCGAGGCGGAGTAGACGCTGGCGCCGGCCTCGTCCACGATGGCGTAAGCGGGACGGTGTGGGAGCCCGTCCAACTCGGCCAGGAGCTCGGCCACCAGCCGTTCGGTCTCGCGGCTGGCCGTGCCGTTGCCGATGGCAATGGCTTGCACGCCGTGGGCCTCGACGAGGGAGCGCAGGGTGGCCTTGGCCTCGGCCCACCGGCGTTGGGGCTCGTGGGGGTAGATGGTGGCCGTGGCGAGCACTTTGCCGGTGGGGTCGCAGACGGCCACCTTGCACCCGGTGCGATAGCCGGGGTCGATGCCCATGACCGTGTGGCCCCGCAGGGGGGGCTGCATGAGCAGGTGGCGCAGGTTGCGGCGGAAGGTGGCAATGGCGTGTTCCTCGGCCTGTTCGGTGAGGGCGCGGCGCACGTCCCGCTCGACGGCCGGGGCCAGGAGGCGGTGGAAGCCGTCCTCGACGGCGGCGTGCAATTGGGAGGCAAAGGGCGAATCGGGGTCGAGGCCCACGTGGCGCTCGATCCAGCGCACCAGGGGCGCCGGCTCCACGGCGAAGGTGACGCGCAGGGCGCCCTCGCGCTCGCCCCGGTTGATGGCCAGCACCTGGTGGGGCAGGAGTTCGGCCACGGGGGCGCGAAAGTCGTAGTAGAGCTCGTACTTGCGGGCAGGATCGGCGGCCGGGTCGGCCAGGTGAACGCGGAGGTCGGCCTGGTTGGTGTAGAAGAGGCGGGCAGTTTGCCGCACATCGGCCATCTCGGCCACCCGCTCGGCCACGATGTCGCGCGCGCCGGCCAGGGCGGCTTCAACGTCGGGCACCTCGTCGCCCACGAAAGCCCCGGCTGCCCGGTGGGGGTCGCCGTCGTGGGGTTGGGCCAGGATCAGCTCGGCCAAGGGCTCCAGGCCGCGCTCACGGGCCACGGTGGCACGGGTGCGGCGCTTGGGCTTGTAGGGCAAGTAGAGGTCCTCCACAGCTTGGAGCGTGGAGGCGGCCAGGATGGCCTCGCGCAGCTCGTCGGTCAGCTTGCCCTGCTCGGCGATGGCCTTGAGCACTGTTTCCTTGCGGGCGGCCAAGTGGCGCAGGTAGGCCAACCGCTCCTGCACCAGGCGCAACTGCTCCTCGTCGAGGGAGCCCGTCATCTCCTTGCGGTACCGGGCAATGAAGGGGATCGTGTTGCCCTCGTCGAGCAGGCGCACGGCCCCGGCCACCTGGTGGGGCTGGAGGGAGAGTTCGGCGGCGATCTGGGTCACGAACTGGTCCATGTGATCTCCTCCCGTGGAATGACACCTGGGGTATTATAGCCGAAGCCGGGCCGTTGACGAGAAGGGTGGGAAGTCGAAGATGACAGGCCATCCCAAGCCCGCTATAATGAAGCAGCCGGCGCCGAAGAATGAACTTTCTCACCGGAGGAACCCATGGCCACCCTCACCGTCACCCTGCGCACCCTCACCCCCCTCTACACCGGCGGCGTGGACGGCACCATGGACCGCATCCACGAGACAAGCATCCTGGGCAGCCTGCGCTGGTGGTACGAGGCCATCGTGCGGGGCCTGGGGGGATGGGCGTGTGACGCGACGGGGGAGGGCAAATGCCAGTATAACCCGGAAGATGTCCGCCCACCGGAAGAGCAACTTTGTTCCGCTTGTTATGTCTTTGGAACGACCGGTTGGCGGCGTCGGTTTCAAGTGGAGCTCGTCGAGGACAATACAACGGCAATATGGAACCCGCCCGATAAAATGCTCAACATCCGCCCACCCGGCCGAAAGCGGGGCTGGTACTTACCACCGGGAAGGATGGGAAGTTTCACTTTGCGCTTCACCGGTGAAGGGAGGATACTTTCTCTGGTAGCCGCCTTCCTCCTCTTTCTGGAGAAGTGGGGCAACTTAGGTGCCAAACCGCAACTGGGGTACGGCGTTTTTAGCATAGAGAACCATAATGAAGTTCAAAAGTGGGCTAAGAAGTGGAAGTGGGAGGTGTTGGGAGATCAAAAACCTTCTAACGAACTTCCCGACCTGAGGCGGTTTGGGTTTTTCAGGTTTAGGTTTTCTCCCTCTCAGCCTGGTTGGTGGACCAAACTCCGGGGGGTGTCTTATGTTGCCCGACATGTACAACCGCTGGTAAGCCGCCATCAGGTCGTACCGGTAAGCCCGACCTTGAAAAACGAATGGCGTTTCCACCGATGGAATAGAAAGTGGGGCGATCCTCGCGGCGTTTTTGGAACACTGAGGCCAGAGCGGAAGCGCAGCCGCGTGGTGGTGAGCTGGGCATACCGTGTAAGTAAGGAGTGGGAAGTCAGGGGATGGGCGTGGTTGCCACCCAAGCCATTGACAGCCAAGCACCTGTGGAGCCTTCTGGCGAATGAGCAGATTTGGACGCAGACCATCCATTCTGGGAGCTTGCAC
>JALSKA010000002.1 GCA_026989095.1 Ardenticatenaceae bacterium | reverse complement strand
CCGTCTCCAGTGTGGCCACCGGGGTCCCGGCCTCCACCGAGTCGCCCTCGGCCACGGGGAGTTCGATGACCAAGCCGCCTGCGGGGAAGCTCAAGTTCACTTGCCGGCGAAGCTCCGCGCGCCCCAAGGCCTCAACTCGGACCACCAGGTCATCCAACCGCACCACCACAGTGACTTTCTGGCGCGACTCCTGCCGGCTGCGCCCCACCAGCCACCAGCTCGCCCCGCCGGCGAGAACTACGATGAGCAAGACCACGTACTGCCACCTGCGAGTCACTCTGCTCTGCTCCTCCCTGTTGGTGCAACGTGCCGGTCAGGGACGGCTCCCCCTGTCATTGGTAGCGCAGCGCCCTCGCGGGCGGAAGGCGGGCGGCCAAGAGGGCCGGCCCCGTGCTGGCGCTCAGGGTCAGGCCCAAGGCCAGGGCGAGTCCCCACAGCAGGAACGTGGGCGTGAAGACCAGGGGAATGGTGAGGAGCACCGTTTCCAGGGCCCGCACGAAGAGCCATCCCACCAGCCACCCTGCTCCGACGCCCACCATCCACCCGAACACGGCCACGACAGCCCCCTCTGCGCCGTAGAGGACGATGAACTCCCGCGTGGCCACGCCGATAGCCCGCAGGACGCCGATCTCTCGCCGGCGCTCCGTCACGTTGAGGGCGAAGGTGTTGGCCACGCCCAAGGCCCCGGTTGTCGCCACCAACACGACCATGCCCCGCAGGGCCAGGGCCAGGATGCCGCTCTGCCGGCGGGCGGCCTCCAGCTCGACGGCCATGGGTTCCCCGGCCGGCCGCAGGGGGGCAAAGCGGCGCCGGATGGCGTTGAGGACGGTTTCGATCTCTTCCCGCTCCTTGGGAGCCGTCTCCAGGGCGTAGATGTCGGCCGCCAGCCGGTCGCCGGCGAGGCGGGCGGCCAGGGCATGGGGCAGAAACACCTTGGCCGTCACCGTGCTCCCCAGGAAGACGCTGTTGTCGCGCACGATGCCCCGCACGCGCACATTGGCCGCCCGCTCTCCCAAGCGGACCCGCACGCGGTCACCGGGCCGCACACCTCGCGCCCGGGCCACGTCCTCACTGATGGCGACGCCCAGCGGGTCGGCCGGGTCGAGCCAAGCGCCTTCCAACAGCACAGGACGGTAGAGGCGAGTGGTGGCCGGCACGCCCCAGCAACGAGCCGGTGCCCGCCCGATCCAGCAGTCTCTCAACAGCCACCCCTCGGCGTGGAGCACGCCGGGCACACGCTCCAGGCTCCGGGCCAGGGGAGCTCCGGCCGGCCGGCCCGTGATGACCCAGGCGTCGGCCGCGTAGGTGGCGAAGACATCCCGGATCACGGCCTCCACACTGGCCTCGACGCTGACAGCGCCCAAGAGCCCGGCCACGGCCAGCGTGACGGCACCGCCGGTCATCAGGCTGCGCACCTTGCGGCGCGCCACGTTGCGGACTGCCATCGAGGCCAAGGGCGGCAGCCGAAGCCACCGGCCCATGAGGCGTTCGACCGCGCTCCGGCCGAAGTCGGCGCGAACGCCGTAGCTCATGAGCACGGCGTTGACCGGCAGCCTGGCCGCCTGCCAGGCCGGGACCACGCCGCCCAAGGCACTCACCGTCAGCCCCACGGCCAGGCCGCTTGCCAGCGCCGACAAGTCCACGTAGGGAGAAGGGCTCAGGTTGAGCAGCCGGCCCAACACGCTCGTGAGCCAGAAGCCCAGGAGCGCCCCCACAGGAAGCCCTATCAGGCTTCCCGCGCCGCCGTACATCAAGGACGTGAGGAGAAAGGCCATCAACACTTGGGGGCGCGTGGCGCCCACGGCCTTGAGGACGCCCACATCGGCGGCGCTTTCGACCACGATGGCGTTCATGGTGTTGGCCACCAGAAAGCCGCTCACGGCCACGCCCAGGGCGGAGAAGAGCACCAGGATGAGTATGAGCGCATTCAGCTCCCGCTTCCCCGGGAAATCGTCTGGCGAGTAGACGCGGGGCTGCCCGTGAGCGATTCCCCGCAGGCGGAGCAACTGGATGACATCGTCGGCCACCTGTTGGCGGTCGGCCGAGGGGAGCACGCGCACGAACAGGCGGTTTCCCCCGGCCACCCCCAGGACGCGCTGCAAGGTCTCAGCCGGCACGTAGACGGCTGGCACGCCCGTGAGGGTTGCCGAGAGGGCAGTGGGGCGGCGGGCCAGCCCCACCACGGTGAGCCGGCGATCGCGCCCTTGGGGATCACGAAAGGCGAACGTGCTGCCCAAAGACAAGCCCGTGCCCGGCTCGACGGCCGCCTCATCGGGCCGACGGGGCCAGCGGCCGGCCAACAACTCCACTCTGCCCACGCGCTGGTCGTCGAAGTTCCACAGGCCGGCCATGCGCACGGTGACTGTGCGCTCCCCAACGGTGGCTTGGGCGTAGTGCATGAAGCGGACCTCGGCGGCCTCCACCCCGGGCCGGCGCGAGATGGCGCGGGCCAGCCCAGGTGGTGCATCCCACACCCACAGCTCCACGTGGGGCTGGCGGGTGGCCTCGGCGGTGGCCTGTTGCAGGCGCACGAAGCCCTGGCCCACTGTGACGATGGCCACGAATCCCGCCACGCCGATGACGACGCCGGCCAGGGTGAGCGCGGAGCGGAGCCGGCGGCGGCCCACATCGCGCCACGCTTTCTGTCCCATCACGCGCCACACGCCCAAGCTCACGCTCATGGCGTGCCCACGTTACAGGCCCCGGTAGGTCCAGACCCGGTTGACCCCGAAGTTCCAGAAGAGCACCAGGCCAATGGCCACGGCCTTGGAAATGTTGTAATCCCACGGATGGGGAACGGCCGGCGAGGTGAGATGCAGGGCGGTCACGAAGATCAACTGGTTGATGAGAAGGCCGACCAGGTTGACGAGGGCAAATTGGCCGAACTGGGTGAGGAAGGGGCGCTGCCGGCTCTCGGGAAAAGTCCACAGCCGGTTCCAGATAAAGTTGCTCATGATGGCGGCGCTGACCGAGAAGGGATTCGCCCACGCAGGGGAGAGGCCCACCAGGAGCACGAGCGCGTTCAGGACGCCGAAGTCCACCAGGGCGCCTACAGCGCCGACCACGGCGAACTTCACAAAGCGTTCGACTTCCTTGCGGTTCTCGGTGGCCAGTGCCATCACTTTGAGGTGAAAGCCGTTGGTCTGCATACGGTGTCTCGACCTCCCACCAGTGACAGTTCCCCGCCGGCCGCCGCAGAGCCGACGGCGGCCCAATTATACACGCCGTGCCGGATTTGCACAGCCCGCCGCCGGTTCATGGCGTGGGTGACGGCCAGGGTGGCCCTCCCCACAATTTTAGGTTCCCGGCCCGAGGGCGTCAACGGGGCTAGACGCCGTGGGGGAGTGGTGTACAATAGAGGGCCCAGCAGCCGCAGCCCCGGCCGGGCCCAGCCGCCTGGCCCAAGTTCGGAAGTGGAGGCAGCTATGCTCGACATCCGCCTGATCCGCGAACGGCCGGATTACGTGAAGGAACAGCTCGCCAGGCTCTTCGAGCCCACGGAGATCGTAGACCACATCCTCGCCTTGGACCGCCGGCGCCGCGAGCTCCTGACCGAGCTGGAGGCCCTGCGGGCCGAGCGCAACGCCGAGTCCAAGGCCATCGGCCGCACCCGCGACCCGGAGGAGCGCCAACGGCGCATCGAACACGTGCGCCGAGTCAACGCCCGCATCGAGGCGCTGGAGCCGGAGCTGGCCGAGGTGGAGGCCCAACTGCGGGACGCCATGTTGCGCGTGCCCAACTTGCCCCACGAGTCGGTGCCCGTCGCCCCGGACCCGGCCCAGAACCCCGTGGTCAAGACGTGGGGCGAGCCGCGCGCCTTCGACTTTCGGCCAAAGCCCCACTGGGAGCTGGGCGAAGCGCTGGGCATCATCGACTTCGAGCGGGGCGTCAAGCTGTCCGGCTCCCGGTTCTTCGTGCTCAAGGGCTTGGGCGCCCTCCTCAACAGGGCACTTATCCAGTGGATGCTGGACGTTCACGTGGAGAAACACGGCTACCTGGAAGTCTACCCCCCGTTCATGGTGCGCGGCCACTGTTTGGTGGGCACGGGCAACTTGCCCAAGTTCGGCGACAACCTCTTCCGCGACATCGAGGAGGATTACTGGTGGATTCCCACCGCCGAGGTGCCCGTCACCAACCTCTACCGGGACGAAATTCTGGACGGGGAGGTGCTCCCCATCTACCACGTGGCCTACACGCCCTGCTTTCGCCGGGAGAAGGTGAGCGCCGGCCGGGATGTGCGGGGCATCAAGCGCCTCTACCAGTTCGACAAGGTGGAGTTGGTCAAGTTCGTGAGGCCGGAGAGCTCGATGGAGGAGCTGGAAAGGCTGATCCGGGACGCCGAGGAGATTGCCGAGGCGCTGGAGATCCCCTACCGCCGCGTGCAAATGGTCACCGGCGACCTTTCCTTCACGGCGGCAGTCAAGTACGACATCGAGTTGTACGCCCCGGCCATGGACGAGTGGTTGGAAGTCTCCTCCTGCTCCAACTTCATGGACTTCCAGGCCAGGCGGGCAAACATCCGCTTCCGCCGGGCCCCCGGCGCGCGGCCCGAATACGTCCACACCCTCAACGGCTCCGGCCTGGCCATTCCGCGCACCATGATCGCCATCATGGAGAACTACCAGCAGGAAGACGGCAGCATTGTGGTGCCCGAGGTGCTACGGCCCTACATGAAGGGCGTCGAGCGCATCACCAGGGAAAACGCGCTCTACGGCCACCGCGTGCCCTGAAGGGCACAGCCCCCCTCCACCCTTATCCTGCCGACGAGGTGAAACGGCCATGCAGACCGACTTTCCCGTTCCCAAACGAGTGCTCTTCATTGTCGCCCACCCGGACGACACGGAGTTCAGCTCCGGCGGCACCATCGCGCGCTGGACACAGGCCGGCACAGAGGTGATCTACGTCATCGTCACCGACGGCAGCAAGGGAAGTGATGATCCCGAGATGACTCCCGAGGGGTTGGCCCGCCTGCGCGAGGAGGAGCAGCGCGCAGCAGCGCGGGTGCTGGGCGTCTCAGAAGTGCGCTTCCTCGGCTATACCGACGGCGAGGTCTACAACACGCCCCAATTGCGGCGCGACTTGGTGCGCCAAATTCGCGAGCTGCGCCCCGATCTTGTGGTCACTTTCGACCCCACAGCCCGCTTCTTCGGCCACGCGCGGATCAACCACCCGGACCACCGGGCCGTGGGCGACACGGCCTTGGACGCCATCTTCCCCCTGGCGCGGGACAGGCTGAACTTCCCGGAGCACGAGCGAGAAGGGCTTCGCCCTCACCACGTCCGGGACATCTTCCTGGTGGGGACCAATGAGCCCAACTTCGCGGTGGACATCACGGCGACCATCGACCGTAAGATCGAAGCGCTTCTCTGCCACCGGAGCCAAATCGGCCATCCCCAGGAGTTGGCCACGTACATCCGAGAACGAGCTCGGTTGGCGGCGGAGGGCACACCATATCAATACGCCGAACGGTTCCGCCGCCTCGTGCTCCTCCGGTAGACCGGCCGGTTTCAGGTGCTGGGCCTCGCCAATTCTCCTCAAGGTTTCCCGTTGTGCTGCCCGTGGTCCGCGCTGGGGTGGCAGGCGCGTTCGGCACCTTGAGGGGCACGGCCCTGCCCTTCCCCGTGTTCCGAGCTTGGAGCGTTGCACAAGCCTGTCAGGGCGGCATTAGACACGGCCTCCAAGTGAGAGTATAATGCTCGCGCAGTCTGTGCCCGTGGCCGCCCCCACACGGCGGCCGGGCGTGTGGAGCAAGCCAAGTGAGCATTTCCCACCCGGTGACACAACGAGAGGCCATCCACCTCTGCGCCAACTGTGGCGCCTGGGTGCGCCGGAAGCGGGCCACGTGCCCGTGGTGTGGTACGCCCATCCACCAGGAAGGCCCAGACCGGGACGCAAGCCAGGCGCCATCCACCTCCACCACCTCCACGTCCACGGCGTCGGCCGACCTTGCCGATGACCCCTCAGCCCTCTCGGTGCGCTTCTGGATTCGCCTTTTCCTCGGTGTGGCCGCGGCGCTGGCCCTTCTCTTCATCGTGTTGGGCGCACTGGCCGTCTATCAGGGGCTGAACGACCGGGCTGTGACGGCCACGAAGCAAGCCATCTTGCTGTACGAACAGGGCCAGCGGTACTACCGGGAAGGGCGTTACGAGCTGGCCGCCGCCTCGTTCCAAGAGGCGCTGCGGCTCGAGCCCGACCTGGAGGCGGCCCGCAAGGCGCTGGAAGTGGCCGAGGCCGCCGCGGCCCGGCCGGCACAGGCCCTGTCTGTCCCCGCCACACCTGAGGAGGCATGGGCCAAGGCCGTCGAGGCGTACAATGCCGGCCGATTTGCCGAGGCGGCCGAGGCATTCGAACAGGTGCAGGAAGCGTTCCCGTCGTTTCGCGCCGAAGAGGTGAGCACATTGCTCTTCCAAGCCCACGTGCAGGCCGGCGAGGCTGCCGAGGGCCAAGGTGACTTCGAGGCCGCCGTGCGCCACTTTGACCGCGCGCTGGCCTTGGCGCCGGAGGACGACACCGTGCTGCGGAAACGCCGGCTGGCGAGCGCGTATCGCCAGGGCGCGGAGGCGTGGGAACGCGGCGACTGGCTCCTGGCGGCCGACAGCTTTCGGCGCGCCTACCTCATTGACGCCTCCTACTACGACGTGACCGCTCGCCTGGCCGAGGCCCTCCGGCGCGCCGGCGACGAATTCTTCGACCGCCGCATCTGGTGCGACGCGGCCGAGCAGTACCGGGCGTCCCTGTCAGTTCAAGAGCGGAAGGACGTGGCCGAACGAGCCCAAGTGGCCGAGGCGAAGTGTCAACAGCAGGCCGACCTCATCGCACCCCCGTCTGCCTCCGACAACCAAGGGGGCACAGGAAATCAACCCGTCCCCGGCCCCACGGCCACCCCCGAAGGGACCTCCGACTACGCCTTTGTCCCCCTCCGGCAGGAGGTGCAGGCCGAGCCCGGCGCCGGAGGCGCCTGTGTGGGCCACTACATCAAGGGAATAGTGGTCAACGGGGAACAGGCGCCGGTGGCCGGCGTGACCATTGTGGCCGTGGACGAGTGGGGCAACAAGTTCGTGGCAACGAGCAAGAGTGATCCCCCCGGCAACTATGACATCCCCATCAACGCCATCGCGACGACGTACCAAGTCTACATTGTCGGCCCTGAGGGATTGCCCGTGAGCCCGGTCCTCTCAGTGGCCCACGACGAATCGTTGGCCTCGCTGAGCGCGGCCTGCCACGTGATCGACTGGCAACAGCAGGCCCACGAGTGAACGACGGCCACTTCGCAACGCACGGGGCCGCCGAGGCCGGGCAGCAAAAGAGGGAGGAGAAGCCGTGAGCTACAGCGACGACAAGGACTCGGACGCCCAACGTGCGCGTGACGTACCCTCTCCCCTTCGGCGGCTCCTCGCTTCTCTCCCGGTTCCCGCCATGCAGACGACTCCTCAAGGGTGTATCATCTTCGCCAACGATGCCTTGGTCGAGTTGCTCGGCTATCCCAGCCACGAGGCCCTCTGCGGCGCCCAAGCCGAGGCCCTTGCCGAGGAGCCGTCAACCCTGCGCGAGATGCTCCTAGAGGCCGCGGAGAAGCCGGTGACAGACGGGCCCATTGCGCTCAGGACACGCACAGGCGAGCGCGTGAGCACCAGTGCCACGGTGGTGAGCCACCCGGAAGGGTGGGTGGATTGGCTCTTCCTCCGGCCGCAGGACGAGCAGCGCATCCGCCGGGAGATAACGCGAGCTGTCGTCCACAAGCTCACCCAACCCCTGACGATCATTCTGGGATACAGCAATCTGATAGTCCAACAGGCGCCACCTGACGCCCCCTACCTAAGCCTGATGCGCAAAGTCGAGGAGAACGCCATCAAGATGTCCGAGCTTCTTCAGGCAATGCGCCAGGCCGCCGCCGAGGAGGACGAAGTTGACTAAACACCAAAAGGCCGCGTGACGGTGTCGCGCGGCCTCCACGTGTGGCCTGAGGTCCCCCCTCTGGCGGTGCCGTGCCGGCAGCCCGGACTGCCGGAGCTCAGGACGATCCGGCCTGGAGCTGAGCGCGGGCCCGGTTGTAGAACGCCATCAGGCGGGCTTTCTTGCGGGCGGCGTTGTTCTTGTGGATGACTCCCTTGCTGGCGGCCTTGTCGATGGCCTTGTACGCCCGCCGGAGCATCTCCTCGGCTGTCTCCCAATCGCCGGCCTCGATGGCCTTTCGTGCCTGTTTGATCGAGGAGCGCATTTGCCCCTTGTAATGTCGGTTGCGCAGGCGGCGCTTTTCACTCTGACGCAGGCGCTTCTTCGCCGACTTTGTGTTGGGCACGAGCTATCCCTCCTCTGCACTTCGTTCGGTCTTTTGGGCGGGGATTGCCTTCCATCCCGAGAGGGATACTATACCGGAAATGGCCTGTTTTGTCCAACCAACGCCCCTCGTTTGGGATAGACTCGGAGGATGAGCACACCCCATGACCTCAGAGCACACAATCAAGTTGATTTCCCTCGACTTCGATGGCACCATCTATCACAGTGACTTCTTCTTCCGCCTGCTCGACATCATCGCCGAGGAGAGTGGAGTGCCCCTGAGCACGCGACAGCGTCAAGTGGCCGTGCGCTTTCTCTACACCTTCTTCGGCCTGGAGTACACCCGGGGAGCGCGCCAGGAGGAGAGTACTCCCGAGGAGTTCTTCACGCTCTTCAACGATCAGCTCATGGCCGCTATGGGCATCCTGCCCCCCAGTCGCAGGCGGGCCCTGAGGGCCGTGACGGAACGGGCACTGACGTTGGAAGCCCGCTCGTGGGTAGAGCCCGATCTTGTGCCTTGGCTGGAGCAGTTGCGCAGCCGAGGATATACCGTCGCCCTGCTCACCAATCGCCCCGAGACGGTGGTCGCATTCTGCCAGGAGCTCGGAATCGCCCACCTCTTCGACCTCATCGTCACCCGTGATACCCTTGGCCTCATGAAACCCGACCCGGCCCCTTTTCGCCACATGTTGCAGGCGGCCGGCGTCTCCCCACAACAGGCCGTTCACGTGGGCGACAACCCGTTTACCGACGTGGCCGGTGCCAAGGCCAGCGACATGCACGCCGTGCTCGTGGACCCAGGGGATGTGTTTCCCGATTACGGGGACGTGGAACGGGTCAGGCGGGTGGTGGAACTGGAGAGATGGTTGCACGGCCCCCACGCCCCTTCCCTCCTTTCAGGATAAAGGGGGGAGGGTCAGCCCGCTGGCCTTTGACAGGGAAACGAGGGGCAGTTATACTACACCGTTGGCAAGCGTTTGACAGCCATCTGGATTCGCGATATACTTTGCTCGCAAGCCGACGTAGCTCAATTGGCAGAGCATCCGCCTTGTAAGCGGACGGTTGTCGGTTCGAGTCCGACCGTCGGCTTTTTCGCGTGTTTGGAACACGTCCAGTGGCGGTCTTGGTTCGTTCGTTGAAGCCGTAGCGCAGCGGACGGGCCCCTCGCGGAAGGTAAATGAGAGGAGGCAAGGAGCACCGATGGCCAAAGAGAAATTTGTGCGCACGAAACCACACGTGAACGTCGGGACGATCGGGCACGTGGACCACGGGAAGACCACGCTGACGGCGGCGATCACGCGGGTGCTCGCCACGAAGGGGTTCGCGGACTTCACCCCCTTCGAGGAGATCGACAAGGCGCCGGAAGAGCGGGCGCGGGGCATCACCATCGCCATCGCCCACGTGGAGTACGAGACCGAGAAGCGACACTACGCCCACGTGGACTGCCCCGGCCACGCCGACTACATCAAGAACATGATCACCGGCGCAGCCCAGATGGACGGCGCCATCCTCGTGGTGAGCGCCCCCGACGGGCCCATGCCCCAGACCCGGGAGCACATTTTGCTCGCCCGCCAGGTGGAAGTGCCCGCCATGGTCGTCTTCCTCAACAAAGTTGACATGATGGACGACGAGGAGCTCCTCGAACTGGTCGAGCTCGAGGTCCGCGAGCTCCTCGACCAGTACGGCTTCCCCGGCGACGAGGTGCCCGTGGTGCGCGGCTCCGCCCTGAAAGCCCTCGAATGCGGCTGCGGTGAGCGGGAATGCCAGTGGTGCGGCCGCATCTGGGAGCTCTTGGACGCCGTGGACGAGTACATCCCCCAGCCCGTCCGCGAGGCCGACAAGCCCTTCCTCATGCCCATTGAGGACGTGTTCAGCATCAAGGGCCGCGGCACCGTGGTGACCGGCCGCGTCGAGCGCGGCACCCTCCGCCTCAACGAGGAGGTCGAGATCGTCGGCCTCGGCCCCACCCGCAAGACCGTGGTCACCGGCATCGAGATGTTCCACAAGCTCCTCGACGAGGCCCTCCCCGGCGACAACATCGGCGTCCTGCTCCGGGGCATCGGCCGCGACGAGGTCGAGCGCGGCATGGTCCTGGCCAAGCCCGGCTCCATCACCCCCCACACCAAGTTCGAGGCCGAGGTCTACGTGCTCAAAAAAGAAGAGGGCGGCCGCCACACCCCCTTCTTCAACGGCTACCGGCCCCAGTTCTACATCCGCACCCTGGACGTGACCGGCACCATCACCCTGCCCGAAGGCGTCGAAATGGTCATGCCCGGCGACAACGTCAACCTCGTCGTCGAGCTCATCGAGCCCGTGGCCCTCGAGGAGGGCTCCCGCTTCGCCATCCGCGAGGGCGGCCGCACCGTCGGCGCCGGCGTCATCACCAAGATCATCGAGTAAGCGCGCATCGTCGGTGGCCAAACTGTGCCGTCCCGTCCTCTGGGCGGGGCGGCGTCACGAATTGAAGTGTGAGAGGTTTCGATGGCACACCAGAGAATTCGTATCCGTCTCAAAGCGTATGACCATCGCCTGCTGGACCAATCGGCCCGGCTGATCGTGGAGACGGCCGAGCGCACGGGAGCGCGCGTCGTTGGCCCCGTGCCCCTGCCGACGCGCATCGAGCGCTTCACGGTCATTCGCTCGCCCTTCATTGACAAGAATTCCCAGGAGCACTTCGAGATCCGCACCCACAAGCGGCTCATCGACGTGCTCAACCCCGACAGCCGGACCATCGACAGCCTCATGAAGTTGAACTTGCCGGCAGGCGTCCACATCGAGATCAAGATCTGAACGTCGCCTGCCCCATTGGCAGGCAACGTTGTGCCAACGGCGTACCCGGAAGAGGCCTGCCCCGCCGCCGTCCGCCGTGCGGGGAGCGTGGCCCAATGGGCGCGGGAGAGGATACGATGAAAGGCATTCTCGGCAAGAAGATCGGCATGACCCAAATTTTCGACGACAACGGCGAGGTCGTGCCCGTCACGGTGATCCAAGCCGGCCCGTGCTACGTGACCCAAGTCCGCACTGAGGAGCGAGACGGGTACCGCGCCGTCCAACTCGGCTTCGAGGAGGTCGCCAAGAAGCGCCTCAACAAGCCGGAGCTCGGACACTTGGAGAAGGCCGGCGTGCCCCCCTTGCGTTATCTGCGGGAATTCCCGCTCGACGACGGCGAGGAGTTTGAGGTTGGCCAGCGCATTGACGTCTCCATCTTCGAGAAGGGAGACTTGGTCGATGTCACCGGCTACAGCAAGGGGCGTGGCTTCGCCGGCACCATCAAGCGCCACGGCTTCCGGCGCCAGCCCAAGACCCACGGCCAAAGTGACCGCGAGCGCGCGCCGGGCGCCATCAGCGCCGGCACCGATCCCGGCCGGGTCTTCAAGGGACAGCGGATGGCCGGCCGCATGGGCACCCGGCGGGTCACCATCCAGAACCTCAAAGTCGTGCTGGTGGACCCGGAGCGCAACCTGCTGGCCGTCAAGGGGGCCGTGCCCGGCGCCCGCAACGGACTGCTCATCATCCGTGAGGCCGTCAAAGTCCGCGAACGTCGGCAGGCTGAGAGGAGGGCCAAATGAAGGTCGCCGTCTACAACATGCAAGGCGAACAGGTGGACGAAGTGGAGCTGGCGCCCACCATCTTCGAGATCGAGCCCAACATCCCGGTCATGCACCAGGCCCTGGTGCGCCAGCTCGCCAACAAGCGGCTGGGCACCCACAGCACCAAAACGCGGGCGGAGGTGGCCCGCACCGGCCGCAAGGTCTGGCGCCAGAAGGGCACCGGCCGGGCGCGCCAGGGGTCCCGCCGTGCCCCTCACTGGGTTGGCGGCGGCGTCGTCTTCGGTCCCAAGCCCCGTGACTACACCCAAAAGATGCCCAAGAAGATGCGCCGCCTGGCCATCCGCTCGGCGCTGGCCGCCAAGGCACAGGGAAAGCGCATCGTCATCGTGGACCGCTTGGAGCTGGATCGCCCCCAGACCCGCGAGATGGCAGCCCTGCTGGAGCGGCTCGGCTTGGCCGGCCACAGCGTCGTCGTGCTCACGGGCGTGGACGGGGACGACAACGTCAAACGCTCGGCCCGCAACCTGCCGGACGTGCGCACCCTCCACTGGCGCTACCTGAACGTGCGGGACCTGCTGGGCCACGAGTACATTCTCATGCCGCTGGACGCGCTGCGCCAGATCGAGGCCCTGTGGGGATGAACCGAGACGGAGGATAATCGCCATGCACGTGTACGAAGTGCTCAAGCGGCCCATCATCACCGAGAAGACGATGCGGCAGCAAGAAGAATTGAACCAGTACACCTTCGAGATCGACCCGCGCGCCAACAAGCGGCAGGTGAAGGAGGCAGTGGAGACCGCCTTTGGCGTCACGGTGACCAAAGTGCGCATCGTGCGCCTCCCCGGCAAGACGCGGCGTTGGGGGCGCCAGGTCTCCAAGACCTCCCCCCGGAAGAAGGCCATTGTCACCCTGGCGCCCGGGGACACGATCTCCTTCTTCGAGGGCGTCTGAGGCGGCGTGAAGGCCCTTGGCGTTCCTTGACGGCGCCCACAGGAGAACTCGCAAGAGCACACGAGGAGCAAGACGATGGGCATCAAGGTTTACAAGCCAACATCGCCCGGCCGGCGGGGCATGACCGGGTACGACTTCAGCGAGATCACCAAGACGGAGCCGGAACGCTCCCTTGTCGAGCCCCTCAAAAAACACGCCGGCCGGAACAACCAGGGGCGCATTACCGTGCGCCACCGGGGCG
The DNA here is from genome assembly GCA_026989095.1 of Ardenticatenaceae bacterium. Taxonomy (GTDB): domain Bacteria; phylum Chloroflexota; class Anaerolineae; order Ardenticatenales; family Ardenticatenaceae; genus WFWG01. The sequence continues at coordinate 22,740 of JALSKA010000002.1, read as the reverse complement.
GGGGCCACAAGCGCAAATACCGCATCATTGACTGGAAGCGGGACAAGGACGGCATCCCCGCCCGCGTGGCCAGCATCGAGTACGATCCCAACCGCTCGGCGCGCATTGCCCTGGTCGTCTACGCCGACGGCGAGAAGCGCTACATCATCGCCCCCTTGGGCCTCAAGGTGGGCGACGTGATCATGAGCGGGCCGGAGGCGGAAATCCGCGTGGGCAACGCCCTGCCCTTGGCCGACATCCCGGTGGGCACCGTCATTCACAACATCGAGCTGGAGCCCGGGCGCGGCGCCCAACTCGTGCGGGCCGCCGGCACCTCGGCCCAGCTCATGGCCAAGGAGGGCGACTACGCCACCGTGCGCCTGCCCAGCGGCGAGATGCGCATGATCCACATCCGCTGCCGGGCCACCATCGGCCAGGTGGGGAACGTGGAACACGGCAACATCGACTTGGGCAAGGCCGGCCGCAAGCGTCACATGGGCTGGCGCCCCACGGTGCGCGGCTCGGCCATGACGCCCCGGGACCACCCCCACGGGGGCGGCGAGGGCAAGGCGCCCATCGGCCTCCCCGGGCCCAAGACGCCGTGGGGGAAGCCGGCCTTGGGCAAGAAGACCCGCCGCAACAAGCGCAGCGACCGCTTCATCGTGCGCCGGCGCAAGTAGGGGCCTCACACCGGGCTCCCCGACGCGCTGTGCCGCCGGCCACACTGCGTCCGGGATTGTCTTCGGGGTATGTGGTTTCGGCAGGGCAGGAACGGAGAAAGGCAAAGGAGTGAGGTGGTATGGCACGTTCGCTGAAAAAGGGGCCTTACGTTGACCCCAAGCTCCTGAGGAAGATCGAGGAGCTCAACCGCACCGGCAAACGCCAGGTGATCAAGACGTGGAGCCGGGATTCCACCATCTTCCCCCAGATGGTGGGCCACACCATTGCCGTGCACAACGGCCGGCAACACGTGCCCGTCTACATCACGGAGCAGATGGTGGGCCACAAGCTGGGAGAGTTCGCCCCCACGCGCACCTTCCGGGGGCACGACGCCAAGGACCGCAAGAGCAAGGTGCGCCGCTAACCTGAAACACGTCGAGGTGGAGCCATGGACAAGCAAGAAGTGGGCGGAGTGCGCGCCGTGGCGCGCTACATTCCGCTGTCGCCCTACAAAGTGCGCCGGGTGGCCAACGTCGTGCGCGGCATGGACGTGGACGAGGCCTTGGCAAAACTCCACCTGATGCCCCAGCGGGCCGCCAAGCCCATCGCCAAGGTCATCGAAAGCGCCGTGGCCAACGCCGAAAACAACGAGGGGCTGAGCCGCCACGACCTCTACATCCACCGCATCTTCGTGGACGAGGGCCCGCGGCGCCTGTGGCGGCGGTTCGAGGCCCGGGGCCGGTGGAAGCCCATCATCCGCCGGAGCTGCCACATCACCGTTGTGCTGCGAGAGCACGAAGAGTAAGAGCAGACCAAAGGAGTTGAGCCTTGGGACGCAAAGTTCATCCCTACGGATTTCGGCTGGGCATTATCAAGGACTGGAAGGGGCGCTGGTACGCCGAGGGCCAGCAGTACGCCGAACAAGTCCAAGAGGACCGGCGCATCCGTGAACACATCCGGGAGTCGCTGGGCCGCGTGGGCATCAGCGACATCCAGATCGAGCGCTTCCCCAACGAGGTGCGCATCACCCTGTGGACCGCCCGCCCCGGCATCGTCATCGGCCGGCGGGGGGAAAACGTGCGCCTGCTGCGGGAAGCCCTCGAAACCATGACCGGCAAGCGCATCCACATCGACGTCCACGAGGTGGAAAACCCGGACTTGGACGCCCACCTCATTGCCGAGAACATCGCCACCCAGCTCGAACGGCGTGTCAGCCACCGGCGGGCCATGAAACAGGCCATCCAGCGGGCCATGCGCGCCGGCGCCAAGGGCGTGAAGATCCGCGTGGCCGGCCGCTTGGGCGGCGCCGAAATGGCCCGCCGTGAGGACGCCCAGGAGGGGCGGGTGCCACGCCACACGCTCCAGGCCGACATCGACTACGCCCAGACCGAGGCCCTGACCACCTTCGGCCGCATCGGCATCAAGGTGTGGGTCTACAAGGGGGACGTGCTTCCCGAAGGCGAGGCCGGCCAGCCGTTCGCCACGGCAACGTCGTCCGGCGTGTGAGCGCCGGCCCGTGCATGACCAGAGTGGGGAAGGAGTGAGGCAACCATGTTGATGCCAAAGCGGGTGAAGTACCGCAAACAGTTCCGTGGCCGCATGAAGGGGCGAGCGTCTCGGGGCACACGGGTCAGCTTCGGCGACTACGGCCTGCAGGCCCTCGAGCCCGCCTGGATCACCGCCCGCCAGATCGAGGCGGCCCGCCGTGCCATCGTGCGCTTCGTCCGCCGCAGCGGCAACGTCTGGATCCGCATCTTCCCGGACAAGCCCGTCACCAAGAAGCCGGCCGAAACGCGCATGGGCTCCGGCAAGGGCTCGGTGGATCACTGGGTGGCCGTGGTCAAGCCCGGCCGCATCATGTTCGAGATCGGAGGCGTGCCCGACGAGGTCGCCCACGAGGCCCTGCGGCTGGCCGCCCACAAGCTGCCCATTAAGACCCAGATCGTCAGCCGGGCCGACCAAACCATCGAAGGAGGTGGCGCATGAGGGCCGACGAACTCCGCCAGTTGTCGGACGAGGAGCTGCGCCAGAAGCTCGACGAGGCCTACCAGCGCCTGTGGAGCCTGCGCTTCCAGCACGCCACGCGCCAGCTCCAGGACACCTCCCAAATGCGCAAAACGCGCCGTGAGATCGCGCGCATCAAGACCATCCTGCGCGAACGGGAGCTCTGGGCCGAGTACGAGCGCGCCCGGCAAGGAGAACAGGCCAAGGAGCAGGAGGGATAACCGATGGCGCGCGAACGGCGACGACGACTCGTCGGTGTGGTGGTCAGCGACAAGATGGACAAGACGGTGGTGGTGCGGGTCGAGCGGATGGTACGCCACCCTCTCTACGGCAAGACCATCCGCCGCTCCAAGAAGTACCACGCCCACGACGCACACAACGCCTGCCGCATCGGCGACCGGGTGGAGATCATTGAGTCCCGCCCCCTGAGCAAGACCAAGCGGTGGGTGGTGACGAAAATTCTCGAACGGGCGGAGCAGTAGCCATGATCCAACAGGAATCCCGTCTCAAGGTGGCCGACAACTCCGGCGCGCGCGAGATTCTCTGCATCCGCGTGCTGGGCGGCAGCCGCCGGCGGTACGCCTCCGTGGGCGACGTGATCGTCGCCAGCGTCAAGGAAGTGCAGCCCGGCGGCTCCGTGAAGAAGGGGGATGTGGTCCGGGCCGTTGTGGTGCGCACCCGCAAGGAGTACAAGCGCCCCGACGGCACCTACATCCGGTTCGACGACAACGCGGCCGTCTTGCTGGACCACCAGGGCAACCCCAGGGGCACCCGGGTCTTCGGCCCCGTGGCCCGCGAGTTGCGCGAGAAGGGGTTCAGCCGCATCGTCTCCTTGGCCCCCGAGGTGTGGTAAACGGGGCAGACGGCCGCCAGGAGGAGGAAAAGCCATGTACATCAAAACAGGTGACCTTGTGGAAGTGGTGCGCGGCAAGGACCGGGGCAAGCGGGGAGAAGTCCAGCGCGTGGTGCGCGGCAAGTTCAAGTACGGCCGGCGCAAGGGCCAACACGACCCCGACCACGACCGCGTGGTGGTGGCCGGCGTCAACCTGATCGTCAAACACCAGCGGGCCACCGGCCGCGTCCAGACGCAAACAGGGCGCATCACTCGCGAGGCCCCCATCCACCACAGCAACGTGATGCTGGTCTGTCCCCACTGCGACCGCCCCACACGGGTCAACATTGACCGCTCAACGGGCAAGAAGGTGCGCGTGTGCAAGAAGTGCGGTCAGCCCATTGACAAATATTGAGGTGAGCAGAGATGGCCGCGAGATTGCAGCAGATCTACCGCGAACGGGTCGTGCCGGCCCTCATGGAGGAGTTCAAGTACAAGAACGTCATGCAAGTGCCGCGAATCAAAAAGGTCGTGGTCAACATCGGCATGGGTGAGGCGGTCCAAAACCCGAAGGCCCTCGACTTCGCCGTCCAGGACCTAATGACCATCACCGGCCAGCGCCCCGTGATCACGCGGGCCAAGAAGAGCATCTCCAACTTCCGGCTGCGGGCCGGCCAGCCCATCGGGGTCAAGGTGACGCTGCGCGGCGAGCGCATGTGGAGCTTCTTGGACCGCCTCATCAACGTGGCCCTGCCGCGCCAGCGGGACTTCCGTGGCGTTTCGCCCGACTCCTTCGACGGCCACGGCAACTATACCTTGGGGCTGCGCGAACAGCTCGTCTTCCCCGAGGTGGACTACGACAAGATCGACAAGATCCGCGGCATGGAAATCAGCATCGTCACCACGGCCAAGACGGACGAAGAAGCCCGCCGGCTGCTGGCGCTGCTGGGAATGCCCTTCCGCCGTCGCTGAGATCGGAGACGGCTCCTCGCACAATTATGTCAACGGAAGGAGAGGAACGGTGGCCAAGAAGTGCATGATTGCCCGCGAGAAACGGCGCAAGTACCCGAACCAGGTGCGCAACCGGTGTGAGCGGTGTGGGCGCCCACGGGCGTTCATCCGGCGTTTCCGGCTCTGCCGCATCTGCTTCCGCCAGTTGGCGCTGCGGGGCGAGCTCCCCGGCGTCCGCAAGGCGAGCTGGTAAGACGGGTGGAGCGCTCAGGGAGGATACGACCATGATGACCGACCCCATTGCCGACATGCTGACGCGCATCCGCAACGCGCTGATGGTGCGCAAGCAGTACGTGCTGGTTCCCTCCAGCAAAATGAAGAAGGCCATCGCCGATATCCTGGTGAAGGAGGGGTACATCGAGCGGGTGGACGTGCTGGACCAGAAACCCCGGCCCATGTTGCGCCTGTGGCTCAAGTACGACCGGGAGAAGAAGCCGGTCATCACCGGCCTGAAGCGCGTGAGCAAGCCGGGACGGCGCATCTACGTCGGCAAGGACGAGATCCCCTGGGTGTTGAGCGGCATAGGCATTGCCATTCTCACCACGTCCAAGGGCATCATGACCGACCGGCAGGCGCGACGCCTGGGCGTCGGCGGCGAAGTCATCTGCTACGTCTGGTAGAAAGCGCCGGCCCCGGGCCGCGGAGTTCGCGAGTGGAGGGAGAAGATCATGTCTCGGATAGGAAGGATGCCGGTGCCCGTCCCTAAGGGCGTCACTGTGAGCGTCCAAGGTCACACTGTGACGGTGAAAGGCCCCAAGGGAGAGCTGAAGTACACGTTCGATCCCGACATGCACGTGGAAGTCAAGGACGGGCAGGTGATCGTGCGGCGCCCCAGTGACCATCGCCGGCACAAGGCCCTGCACGGGCTCACCCGTGCCCTGATCAACAACATGGTGCAGGGGGTGGCCAAGGGATACGAGAAGCGCCTCATCCTGGAAGGCACCGGCTACCGGGCCGACGTGCGCGGCGACAAGCTGGTGCTCAACGTGGGGTACAGCCACCCGGTGGAGATCCCGGCCCCCCCGGGCATCACCTTCGAGGTGCCGGACCGCAGCGGCAAGCAAGTGATCGTGCGGGGCATTGACAAGCAGCTCGTCGGCGAAATGGCCGCCCGGGTGCGGCGCGTGCGCCCGCCCGAGCCCTACAAGGGCACGGGCATCCGCTACGCCGACGAGGTCATTCGCCGCAAGGCCGGCAAGAGCGGCCGCAAGTAGGCGTGACACTCACCTGAGCGGGAGCCGGCAGTTTCCCCCGATATTCCGGGGAACAGCCGTGTGGTACAAGATGGGTCTCCCTTGACAGCTTCAATTTCGCCGGCGGACGGCGAGGCCGTGGGAGCGCCGGCGTCGGCAGAGTGGAGGAGTGAGGTATGGGCCAGCGAATGAGCCAACGACAGCGGCGCCGCACGCCGCGCGCGGCACGGAAGCGGCGCCACCTGCGGGTGCGCAAGCGGGTCTTCGGCACGCCCGAACGGCCCCGCCTGAACGTCTACCGCAGCCTGACCAACATCTACGCCCAGATCATTGACGACACCCGGGGCCACACGCTCGTCTCGGCCAGCACCTTGGACCGCCAGCTCCGCGAGCAGGTGAAGGGGCTTCGCCCGGTGGAGGCCGCCCGCCAGGTGGGGTTGACCCTGGCCGAGCGGGCCCGAGCCGCCGGCATCACCAGGGTGGTCTTCGACCGGGGTGGGTACAAGTACCACGGGCGCGTCAAGGCGCTCGCCGAGGGTGCTCGCGAGGGCGGGCTGGAATTCTAAGGAGGGAAGGCGTCCCCATGACTGCACGGCAGGAGATCCGACCGGAAGGCGAGTTGCAGGAAAAGGTGGTAAGCATCATCCGCACGGCCAAGGTGGTCAAGGGTGGCCGGCGTTTCGGTTTCCGCGTCATCGTGGTGGTGGGGGACGGCCAAGGGCACGTGGGCATTGGCATCGGCAAGGCCCGCGAGGTGCCGGCGGCCATCCGCAAGGGGGTCGAGCGGGCCAAGAAGAACATGATCCGCGTTCCCCTGCTGGGCACCACGATTCCCCACCCGATCACGGTGGACTTCGGCGCGGCGCGGGTCTTCATGAAGCCGGCCGCGCCGGGCACGGGCGTGATCGCCGGCGGCGCCGTGCGCGCGGTGCTGGAGGCCGCCGGCGTGCGCGACGTGTTGACCAAGTCCTTGGGGAGCAACAACGTGCTCAACGTGGTGCAAGCCACGTTCGAGGGTCTCAGGCAGATGAAGGACATCTACGAGGAGGCCGAGCGCCGTGGCAAGCCCCTCAAGCAGATCGTGCCCCCTTGGTACCGAGACCACGTGGAGGAGGCACACCGTGGCTGAGAAGTACGTCCGTGTTCGATACGTGAAGAGCGCCATCGGTTACTCCAAGCGCCAGAAGGAGACGATCAAGGCCTTGGGCCTGCGCCGTTTGGGCGACGAGGTGATCCACCGTGCCACGCCCTCCATCCTGGGGATGTGTCGGAAGGTGGCCCACCTGGTGGAGTACGAGGAGATCGAGGCGCCCGAACCCGAGGAGCCCCCCTCGAACTGAAGCGTAGGTCCCAGAGGCGGCCCAACGGCACTGTTCATTCTTGGAGCAGGAGAAAGCGCCATGAGCGAGGAGATTCGACTGCACGATTTGCGCCCGGCCCCAGGGAGCACCAAGCGCCGCAAGCGGGTGGCGCGCGGCAACGCCGGCAAGGGAGGCACCTACGCCGGCCGGGGCCGCAAGGGGCAGGGCGCGCGCAGCGGAGGCACCAAGCAGCCCTGGTTCCGGGGCATGAGCACGCGCATGAACCGAATGCCCTACGCGCGCGGCGTGGGGTTCCGGCTGGTGTCGCGCCGGGTGTACCGCATTGTGAACGTGGAGCGTCTCAACGACAAGTACGAGGACGGCGAAGAGGTGACGCCCGATAACCTGTTGGAGCGGGGACTGATCAAGAAGGGCAAGTTGCCCGTCAAGGTGTTGGGCCAAGGCGAGTTGAAAAAGGCCCTGACGGTCAAGGTCCACGCCTTCTCGGGCTCTGCGCGGGAGAAGATCGAGGCGGCCGGCGGCCAGGCCGTGGAAGTGGCCTGGGAAGAGGGCTGACGTGGGCCTGGCCGGCGCCGACGGGCAATGGCCGTAAGAGAGGAGTGAGTCATGCTTGATGCCATGCGAAATGCCTTTCGCCTGCCCGACCTGCGGGCCAGGCTGCTCTTCACGTTGGGCATTCTGGTGATCTACCGCTTGGTCGCCCACATCCCGGTGCCCGGCGTGGACCGGGAGGCCCTCGACCTCTTCCTGCGCAACAATCAGTTGGGGGCCCTGTTCGACCTGCTCTCCGGCGGCGCCCTGGCCAACTTCTCAGTGGTGGCGATGGGGGTGTACCCCTACATCACGGCCTCCATTGCCCTGCAGTTGCTCACGCCCCTCATCCCCCAACTCCAGGAGCTGAGCAAGGAGGGCGAACAGGGGCGCCACAAGCTCAACCAGTACACCTACTGGCTCACCGTGCCCCTGGCCTTCTTGCAGGGCTTGGGCCAGGCCGCCCTCATGCGGCAGGCGGGGGTGCTGCCCAACTTCAGCTTTGCCGGGCCCAACCTGCTCGCCACGCTGGCCACCCTCTTCGCCCTGACCGCCGGCACCATGTTCGCCATCTGGCTGGGCGACCTCATCACGGAACGCGGCCTGGGCAACGGCATCTCCATCATCATCTTGGGCGGCATCGTGGCCCAGGCTCCCTCCCGCATGGCCCAGATCATGGGAGCCAGCGGCGTGGCGACGCTGGTGCTCTTCCTGGTGCTCATGGTGGTCACCATCTTCGCCATCGTGATCATCCAGGAGGGGCAACGCCGTATCCCCGTCCAGTACGGGCGCCGCGTGCGGGGAATGCGGGTCTACGGCGGCCAGAACACGTACATCCCGCTGCGCGTCAACTCGTCCGGGATGATTCCCATCATCTTCGCCCAGAGCCTGCTCATCTTCCCGGGCATCATCGCCAGTTACTTGAGCACCGTGAACATTCCCACTGTGGCTAACGTGGCTTTCTCCATCTCCCAGGCTTTCAGCAGCAACAGCCCCTTCTACTGGGTCATGTACTTTCTGATGGTGGTGGCCTTCACCTACTTCTACACCGATGTCATCTTCCGACAGCAGAACCTGGCCGAGACGCTTCGCCGCCAGGGCGGCTCCGTGCCCGGGATTCGGCCGGGCCGGCCCACGGAGGAGTACCTGAACGGCGTGCTCCACCGCATTACCTTCGCCGGTGCCCTCTTCCTGGGGCTGATTGCCATTTTGCCCTACATCCTGCGCCTGGTGTTGGTGCCCTTCGGCATCACGCTGCCCGGAGGGCAGGTGGACCCCATGATCATCAGCGGCGTGGGCCTGCTCATCGTGGTGGGCGTAGTCATCGACACCATGAAGCAGCTCGAGGCCCAGTTGCTCATGCGCCACTACGAGGGCTTCATCCGGCGGAGTGGGCTGCGGTAGGCCATCGTGTGGCCGGAACATGGTTCCATCGGGAGCAGACGATGAAAGGAGAAGCTCGCCGGTACATCATCCTGTTCGGCGCCCAGGGGTCGGGCAAGGGCACCCAAGCCCGCCTGCTCCAGGACCGCTTCGGCATTCCCCAAGTGGCCACAGGCGACCTCTTCCGCGACAACCTGAAGGAGCAGACGGACTTGGGCCGCATGGCCAAGGCGTACATGGAGCGCGGCGAGCTGGTGCCCGACGAAGTGACCAACGCCATGGTTCAAGAACGCCTCTCCCGGCCGGACGCCCAAGCCGGCGCCATCTTGGACGGCTACCCGCGCAACTTGAACCAGGCCCGCGCCCTGGACGAGATGCTGGCCGGGTGGGGTGCTCAGGTCACTCAGGCCATTTACATCGAGGTGAGCGAGGCGGAGTTGCTGCGCCGCCTCACGGGCCGGCGCGTCTGTCGGGAATGTCAGGCCACCTACCACGTGGTCTTCAACCCGCCTCAGCAGGAGGCGGTCTGCGACCGCTGTGGTGGCCCCCTCTACCAGCGGGACGATGACAAGGACGAAGCTGCCATCCGGCGACGGCTGGAAATTTACATGCAGGAGACTTTGCCGGTCATCGATTATTACCGGCAGCGGGGCCTGCTGTCCACCATCGACGGGGAAGCCTCCATTGAGGAGGTCAACCGCGCCATTGTGGCGGCCATTGTGGACCGGCGAACCCCATGATCGTGCTCAAGTCGCGCCGCGAGATCGAGCTCATGCGCCAGGCCGGGCGTCTCGTGGCCCGCGCCCATCAAATTGTGCGCGGCCTGTTGCGCCCCGGCATCACCACGGCGGAAATCGACCGCCACATCGAGGAGTTCATCCGCTCCCACGACGCCGTGCCCAGCTTCAAGGGATACCGGGGCTTTCCGGCCTCAACGTGCATCTCCGTCAACGAGGAGCTCGTCCACGGCATTCCAGGCCGGCGCCGTCTGCGTCACGGCGACATCGTCAGCGTGGACATTGGGGTCATCTACCGGGGCTACCACGGTGACTCGGCTTGGACCTACGCCGTGGGTGACATCCCGGCCGAGGCCCGGCGTCTCTTGGAGACAACCGAGCAGGCCCTCATGGCCGGCATCGCCCAGGCCCGGGCGGGAAAGCGACTGGGGGACATCGGCCACGCCATCCAGCAGGTAGTCGAGGCGGCCGGCTTCGCGGTCATTCGCGAGTACGTGGGACACGGCATCGGCCGCGAGATGCACGAGCCCCCCCAAGTGCCCAATTACGGGGAACCGGGCAAGGGCCTCGTGCTGCGCCCGGGGATGACGTTGGCCATCGAACCCATGGTGAGCGCCGGCACGTGGGAAACGCGCGTGCTGGGCGACAAGTGGACGGTGGTGAGCGCCGACGGCAGCCTGACAGCTCACTTCGAGCACACGGTGGCCATCACCGACGACGGGCCGGACATTCTCACGTTGCCGTAGCAAAAGGGCCCACACTTGGCCATCGGTTTGACGGACTCGGGTCGTTCATGTAAAATGTTCGTTTGGCGCCTCGGCCTTCCGAGGCACGGTATTTCCTTCCCAAGAGGAGGAAGAGCATGAAAGTGCGCCCTTCGGTGAAACGCATTTGTGAGTACTGCCGCATCATTCGGCGTCATGGCAAAGTGTACGTCATCTGCAAGAATCCCAAGCACAAACAGCGCCAGGGATAACAGGGGAGAGGGAAGCTCATGGCACGCATAGCCGGCGTTGACCTTCCGCGGGATAAACGGGTCGAAATTGCCCTGACCTACATCTACGGCATTGGGCGTTCGCGCAGCAACGAGATCCTCTTCAAAGCCCAGGTCAACCCCGACACGCGCGTGAAGGACCTCACCGAGGACGAGATCACGCGCCTGCGCTCCATTATCGAGAAGGAGTACAAAGTCGAGGGTGACCTGCGCCGCGAAGTCACCATGAACATCAAACGGCTCATCGAGATCGGCTGCTACCGGGGCCTGCGCCACCGCCGCAACCTGCCGGTCCGCGGCCAGCGCACGCGCACCAACGCCCGCACGCGCAAGGGGCCGCGCAAGACGGTTCCGGGCAAGAAGCGCAGCCGCGCCAAGAAGTAAGCCTGTAGCCCTGCTCCCCCCAAGGGGGCCGGAGGCCAACGGAGCCACGGAGAACGCGGAGACTGTAAGGAGGGAAAGGAGAGCATGGCCCGCCGAACTCGCCGCACACGCCGCCGTGAACGGAAGAACATACCCCACGGCCAGGCACACATTCACGCCACGTTCAACAACACCATCGTCACCATCACCGACCAGAAGGGCAACACCATCACGTGGGCCAGCGCCGGCACCGTGGGGTTCAAGGGGACCCGCAAGGGCACGCCATACGCCGCCCAAATGGCCGCGATGCAGGCAGCCCGCTCTGCCCAGGAACACGGCGTCCAAGAGGTAGACGTTTTCGTCAAGGGGCCTGGGCCCGGACGGGAATCGGCCATCCGGGCGCTCATGCAGGCCGGCCTGAAAGTGGTCAGCATCACCGACGTGACGCCCATTCCCCACAACGGTTGTCGGCCGCCCAAGAAACGGCGCGTGTAACAGAGTCAGAGAAGGAGAAGGAAGACAAGATGGCACGGTACAGAGGACCTGTCTGTCGGCTTTGCCGTCGCGAGGGCGTGAAGCTCTACTTGAAGGGTCAGAAGTGCTATTCGCCCAAGTGTCCCATCGAGAAACGCAACTACCCGCCCGGCATGCACGGGCCGAAACAGCGCTACCGCCGGAAGATGTCCGACTACGGGCTCCAGTTGCGCGAAAAGCAGAAAGTCCGCCGCATCTACGGCGTGCTGGAACGCCAGTTCCGCCGGTACTTCCGCGAGGCACAGCGCCAGCCGGGCATGACCGGCGAGAACCTGCTGCGCCTCCTGGAGCGGCGCCTGGACAACGTGGTCTACCGCATGGGCTTCGCCGACTCGCGGGCCCAAGCGCGCCAGCTCGTCTCCCACGGCCACTTCATGGTCAACGGCCGGCGCACCAACATCCCCAGCTACTTGGTCAAGCCGGGCGACGTGATCAGCGTGCGCCCCGAAAGCCGCAAGCGCGAGTACTTCAAATACCTGCCGGAGCTCATGGCCGGCAAACAGGTCGTCGAGTGGCTTGAGGTGAACCCCGACGAGCTGACCGGGCGCGTGGTCAGCCTGCCCGAGCGCCATCAAATCGACATTCCGGTCAACGAGCAGCTGGTGGTCGAGTTCTACTCGCGGTGAGCCGGGCTCCCGAGGCCAGGAATCACGAAGGAGGTTCCCGTTGGACATCGTATTTCCGCGCATCGAGCGTGAAGTGATGACTCAAACCCACGGCCGGTTTGTCATCAGCCCCCTCATGCGGGGCTATGGCATCACGGTCGGCAACGCCTTGCGGCGCGTGCTGTTGAACTCGCTGCCCGGGGCGGCCGTGACGTCCATCCGCGTCATGGGCGTCCACCACGAGTTCAGCCCCATTCCCGGCGCACGGGAGGACATGATCCAGTTGATCCTCAACATCAAGCAGTTGCGCCTGCGGTACCACGCCGATGACCCGGTCCGCATGAGGTTGGAAGCCCGTGGCCCCGGCCTCGTCACCGCGGCCGACATCCAGGCCCCTGCCCAAGTGGAGATCGTGAACCCGGAGCTCCACCTGCTCACCCTCGACAGCGACGAGGCCGAATTCGAGATGGAAATGACCGTCCAACGGGGCCGGGGCTACTCGCCGGCCGACCAGCGGGGACGGCTGCCCGTTGACGAGATTCCCGTGGACGCCCTCTTCAGCCCCATTCTCCGGGTGCGCTTCGACGTGGAACAGGAGCGCGTGGGCCAGAGCCACAATTTCGACCGCCTCATCATGAACGTCTGGACGGACGGCACAATGGGCCCCGACGAGGCCCTCGTCGAGGCCGCCAAAATTCTGATGAGCCACTTTGCCATCGTGGCCGGCGTCGAGGAGGGCATCACCGTGGAGCCCACCATCTCCACGGCTCCTGCCCCCAAAAAGCGGGAGGAGGGCATCCCGCCCTCCATCTACAACCGCCCCATCGAGGACTTGGGGCTCCAAGTGCGCGCCTTCAACTGCCTGAAGCGCGCGGGCATTACCAAAGTCGGCGAGGTACTGGAGCGGCTTCAACGGGGGCGTGAGGAGATGCTGGCCATCCGCAACTTCGGCGAAAAGTCCCTCGACGAGCTGCTCAACGCCTTAGAGGAGAAGGGATACCTCCAATACGTGGAGATCGAAGTGGACGCGGGCACCTCCAAGGCCCGCCGGAGCAAGAAGGAGAAGAAAGAGGAGACATCGGCATGAGGCACCGGGTGAAACGACGCCATCTCGGACGTGACCGCGACCACCGCCGGGCCCTCTACCGCAACTTGGTCACAGAGCTCCTGCGCCACGAGCGCATCATGACCACGGAGGCCAAGGCCAAGGCCGTGCGCCCCATCGCCGAACGCATCATCACCCTGGCCCGCAAGGCGCGCCTCAACCCCAACTACGCCCTCCACGCGCGCCGGCAGGCCTTGGCCCTCGTGACCGACAAAACCGTGGTCCACGACCTCTTCGACGACAAGGTAGAACGCTTCTTGGACCGGCCCGGAGGGTACACGCGCATCGTGAAATACGGCTTCCGCCGGGGCGACGGCGCGCCCATGGTGATCATCGAGCTGGTGGACTGAGCCGCCGGGAGGCCATGACGACCCACTACCGGGCGGTGATCGAGTACGACGGCACCGACTTCGCCGGCTTTCAGGTACAGCCCAACGCCCGCACCGTCCAAGGGGAGCTGGAGGGGGCCCTGGCACGGCTGAACGGCGGTGAGCGGGTGCGAGTCCGGGGGGCGGGGCGCACGGACGCCGGAGTCCACGCCCGGGGCCAAGTGATCGACTTCTTCCTGGCTTGGCCACACGAAGACCATGACCTGTGGCGTGCCCTCAACGCGCTCCTGCCCAAGGACGTGGCCGTCCGCCACTTGGAGCGGGCGCCGGAGACCTTCCACCCCCGGTACAGCGCTGTGAGCCGGATCTACCGGTACACCATCTGGAACGACCGCGTTCGCAGCCCGATGGCCCGCCGCTTCGCCCTCCACGAGCCGAGGCCGCTGGACGAGCGGGCAATGGACGAGGCCGCTCGGCTCCTGATCGGCGAGCACGACTTTGTCAGCTTCGGCCAGCCCACGTCGGGCGACACCACCGTGCGCCGCCTCATGCGCGCCAGCGTTCGCCGGGATGGAGCGTGGGTCTACGTGGAGCTGGAGGCCAACGCCTTCCTCTACCGCATGGCGCGCCGCATCGTGGGCACGTTGCTCCCCGTCGGGCGGGGCGACGCCGAGCCCGCCGGCGTGCGGGCGGTGTTGGAAGCCCGCCAGCCCCAGGCAGCAGGGCCGGCCGTGGCGCCGTGGGGCCTCTGTCTTGTGGCCGTTACGTATGACGAACGCGAGGAGATGCTTGCCCAAACGCTGTCGAGGGAAGAGACTTAGGGGGACGGAACGATGAAAACCTACTTCGCCAAGCCGACCGACGTCACGCGCGAGTGGTGGGTGGTGGACGCCGAGGGGCAGACCTTGGGCCGTCTGGCCTCCAGAATTGCCACCATCCTGCGCGGCAAACATAAGCCCTACTACACCCCCCACGTGGACTGTGGGGACTACGTCATCGTCGTCAACGCCGAGAAGGTGCGGGTGACAGGCCGCAAGTTGGACCAGAAGATCTACTACCGCCACTCCGGGTACCCGGGCGGGCTCTACCAGCGCACGCTGAGGGAACAGCTCCAAAAACACCCCGAACGGGTCATCGAGCTGGCCGTGAAGCGCATGTTGCCCAAGAACCGCCTGGGGCGCAAGATGTTCAAGAAGCTCAAAGTCTACGCCGGCCCCGAGCACCCGCACCAGGCACAACAACCGAAACCGCTCAAGTTCGAGGAGTAAAGGGGGCGTACCGTGACCGAAAACCGCTACTTCTACGCCGTAGGCCGCCGGAAGACCGCGTCAGCCCAGGTGCGCCTCTACCCCGAGGGCACCGGCCAGATCACGGTCAACGGCAAGCCGCTGGACGTCTACTTCACGCGGATGCAGGACCTGCTGGAGGTGACGGCGCCGCTCCGCTACACCGGGCACGAGGGCCACTTCGACATCACTGTCGTGGTGCGGGGGGGTGGCATCACCGGCCAGGCGGGCGCCATCAAGCACGGCATCGCACGGGCCCTGCTGAAGTACGACGAGTCCTTGCGCCCGCTCCTGCGGCGTGGGGGGTTCCTCACCCGTGACCCTCGCATGAAGGAGCGCAAGAAGCCCGGCCTGAAGCGCGCCCGCAAGGCGCCCACCTACACCAAGCGGTAATTCCCCGAAACACGGCCCTTTTCCTGTTCACCCTCCCGCGGGGTCGGCACCTGCGGGAGGGTTGTGTTGTGCCGTGGGCAGGTAGATGCGGAAGCAGGTGCCGGCGCCGGGGCGGCTCTCCACGCCCACCCGGCCACCGTGGCGGGTGACGATCGTGTGAACCAGCGCCAGCCCCAACCCCACGCCGGTGATTCGGGACCCCCGAGCCGCTCGGCTGCGGTAGAAGCGGTCGAAGACGTGGGCCACCTCCTCATCCGGGATGCCCGGCCCCGTGTCCTCCACCTCCACGATCACCTCGCCAGCCTCGGCGCGAGCCCGTAGCGTGATTGTGCCCCCCGCAGGCGTGTACTTGATGGCGTTGTCCAACAGGTTGCGCACGGCCACGCGCAGGTAAGTCTCGTTGCCCTTCACCGGGGGCAAGTGGGGAGGCACTTCCAGCACCAGGCGGTGGGCCTTCTCCCGCACCAGGGGGGCCATCTCATCGGCCAGCTCGTAGAGCAGCGGCGACAGGTCCAAGAGAGCGGCGGGCATCTCCTCCTCTTCCACGGATGAGAGGAGCAGCAAGTCGTTGACGAGCTGCTCCAGCCCGGCCAATTGCGCCTCCGTCTCCCGCAGGTAGCGCTCGAAGCGCTCCCGGTTCCCGGCGTGCCCGTTGGCCAAGCGCGCCAACATGTCAATGCGCAGCCGAATGCTCGCCAGGGGCGAGCGCAACTCGTGGGCCGCGTTGTCCACGAACTGGCGCTGCTGGGCCAACATCTCCCGCACGCGGCGCGCCATCGTCTCGAAGGCCACGGCCAACCGGCGGATCTCGTGGGGACCATGGGGCCGAACGGGGGCTTCCAGGTCACCTCGGGCCATGCGGTCGGCCATCTCGGTCAGGTGGCGGATCGGGGCCGAGAGCCGCCGGGCCAACAGGACACTGGCGAACCCGATGGCGGCCACCAGGCCAGCGCTGACGAGGATCAGCCGTAGCCACATGGCCTGAATCTCCCGTTGAATGGGGCCGTAGGGGACGGAAAGCTGCACCAGGCCCAACACCTGATCCCCTTGGACCACCGGGGCAGCCGTGTAGAGGCGCAATTGGCCGGAGCCGAAATCGTCGGGGCGAATGTTGTGCTGTTCGGTCAGGGCCAGGGCGGCCCGCAGCTCCACGCTGGAGGGCAGCGCCTCCAAGGGCGTGTCCGGGTCGGAGCTGAAGACGATGGAACCGTCGGGCAGGGCCACGATGATGCGGGAGCGCGTCTCCTCGGCGTAGGAGAGCACCAGGTTGCCGATGGGCCGGCCGGAGGGCAACTCCCCCTCCACCCAGTTTCCGAGGGCATCGCGCAGGGCGTTGGCGATCAGCAGCGCCTCGATCTCCAGCTCGTGCTCCACCTTCTCGATCATCAGCGTCTGGAGCATGAGGCCGGCCCAAATCACCAGGACGGCCAAGCCCACCGTGGCCAACACCAGGTAGGGCCAGAGGAGGAGCGCGTGCAGCCTGGGGGCACGCCAGCGGCGTTCAAGCTCAAGCCTTCTCGCCCGCCGGAGAAGACGGTGCCAGAAAACGGTAGCCGTAGCCCCGAACGGTTTGAATATAGCGCGGATGTGCCGGATCATCGCCCAATTTCTCGCGCAGCCAGTGGATGTGAACGTCGAGCGTGCGGGGATCGCCCACCCACTCCTCGCCCCACACGGCGTCCAAAATGGCCTGGCGGTGCAGCGCCTCGCCAGCGTGGCGCATCAGGTGGGCCAACAGGTCGAACTCCCGGCTCGAGAGGGCCAACTGCCGCTCCCCCTGCCAGGCCAAGCGGGCCTGCAGGTCGAGGCGCAGGTCGTGCAGGCGGAGCACGTGGGGTGATGCCTCGCCCTTCTCCCCGCCGGCCGACTGCCACTCCGCGCGGTCCAAGTCGCGCCGGCGCAACATGGCCCGCACGCGCGCCACCAGCTCCCTGAAGCTGAAGGGCTTGGTGATGTAATCGTCGGCGCCCAGCTCCAGGCCCATCACCCGGTCGAGCTCCTGGGAGCGGGCGGTGAGCATCAGGATGGGCACGCTCGACTCCGCGCGCAGGGTCCGACAGACGTGGAAGCCGTCCACGCCCGGGAGCATGATGTCGAGCAACACGAGGTCCGGGCGGTGCTCGCGGGCCAACTGTACCCCCTCCTCCCCCGTCCGGGCGTGGAGAACTCGGTAGCCCTCCTGCTGGAGCCCGAAGGCAAGGGGCTCGGCAATTTCGGCGTTGTCCTCAATGAGCAGGATGGTCGCCTGGTGATCGGAGCGGGTCATGGTTATCCGTCCTCGGCTCACCCCTGTGCCCCGGCCTGCACCTGCTCCTGCGCATGTCCCCGGTGGTTTCGGGAAGGCGGACGGACACCCTCCGCCTGCGCGTGTGCCCGCCGGCGGGCCGCCTTCTGGCGTCGGCCCCACGCGCTCACGATGACTCGGTAGAGCGCCAGGAAGAGCAGGAGCCCTCCGGTGGCCCAGTAGAGCCCCTGCATGAAGGGCGTGGCCGTGTCCGTGCCGGCCATGATGCCGTGGGCCAGGGCGCCGGCAAAGGTCACGAAGCTCAAGTAGTGAATCAGCCGCCAGAGGCGACGGCCGATGAGCTGCCGCACGTAGAAGCTGAGGGCGACCACAGCCATCACGTAAAAGGCCACCTGGCCGACGCCCACCCACAGGGGGCGGTATCCCGTGTAGCCGAAGGGCACGAGCACGTTGGCCAGGCCGGCTTCAATGTACTTGTCGCCCAGCAGAATGATAGCATGGAACAGGGCAAAGGTCAGCCCGAGCAAGCTGGTGTACTGGTGCAAGTCGAAGGCCGTGGGGCCGCCGGGCCACACCCGGGCCATCTTGTTGGTCATCATCACGCCGAAGGCCATTGAGAGCCAGAGGAGCACGTAGGCCGTCACCCCGCTGGAACGGGCCAGGTACCAGTAAACCTTGGGGCTCTCGCCGAAGAGGGAGGCCGAAAGTCCCGGCAGCCACGTGGGCACTACGAAGACGGCTGCAATGGCTCCCAGGGCCGCGGCGAGCAACATCAACATGACCGTCTGAAAGGCCACGGCCGGCGGATATTGGTCGAAGTCCTGGAATCCCTGTGCGGTCGTCATGCCAACGCCTCCTGTGTCTCCACGTATTCCTGGGTTGTTCCGCGCTCCACCTGGCCGCGCAGAGCGCGCACCTGCAAGTGGGGCTTGTCCTTCACGGCGATGGTCATCAGGGGGCCTGCCTCGAACTCGGGCGGAAGCCGTCGGTACGCTTTCTCCGAGATCAGGATTTCACCTTGCCGGGCGCCCTTTTCGATGCGCTGGGCCGTGTTCACGGTGTCGCCGATCACATCGTAATACTTCACCTCGCGCCCGCCGATCAACCCCTCCACGACCGGCCCCCAGTGAATGCCGATGCCGACGGAGAGACCGTGGGGCTGCCAAATGGACTCGCTCACCCGGCGGAACAGGAGAGCTGCCCGCGCGGCCTCCTCCACGCTGGCGAAGACGGCCATGACCTCATCGGCGGTGAACTTGTAGCGCACCGGGCGGCAGCGCTCCCACACCTCCTCCGCAGCCAGGTACCACGCCTGAAGGGCCTCCATGAGGGCCTCGGGCGTGCGCTCCTCGCTCCAGGCCGTGAAGCCGCGCACGTCGCTGAAGAAAATGGCCCGCTGTTGCCGGCGGGGCTCGCCGGCCCTGGGGTTCTCGACCAATTCCCGGAAGAGCCGTTTGCCGAAGAACCACTCCGCGTAAGTCTGGAGCCGGCGGTTGGCGTCCTGGAGGAGGAGCATGTAACGCTGGGCGTTCACGTCGGCCAAGGCGCCCACGATGCCCAAGAGGGGCACGGCCGCGCCCAGAAAGGCATGGGTGGGGTCTTGCACCCAGTGCATCAACGGCATGGTGGGCGTGGTGAAATACTCGCCGACGGCGTACACGGCCAGGAGCACCACGGCGCGGGCCAAGTAGGCGCCGAAAATGGCCACGCGGCACTCGGGCACCCGCGCCCGCCAGGCGGCGAAGAGGCCGATGATCAGGCTGTAGACCCAGTAGAGCACGTGGTTGGGCTTGTCCCAGAACTCCATGCCCTCCATTAACATCTCCACGGCCGTGTACACGGCGGGGCCCACCAAGTTGGCCCCCAACACCCGAAGGGCTCGTTCCTCGACGGCCGGCATGGCCAGCACAGCGGCCTGAATCGCCGCGGCCGTTACGATCAGGTACGGGTCCACCCTGAAGAAGAAGGCCGCGTGGGAGATAACCAACCACTCGAGCAACAAGTTGAGCACGGGGTAGTGCAGGGAATTGGTGAGCAGGGCGCTCCAAAAGCGCTGGCGGAATGTCGTGGGCTGCATGTTTTACCCTCCTTCCCCCTCGACGTACTTCGACCACGTTGCGCTTGCGATCACCTCACCGTCCTCCCGCACGAGGAGGGCGGCCACGTCGGGGTGCTGCGCCAGCCAGCGCAGCCCCTCGTCTGTGCCCAAGATCAAGACCGCCTTGGCGGCCATCTCCGCGCGCGTGGCCCCCTCGGCAACGGCCGTCACGCTGATCAAGTCCGTCTCGGCCGGCGCGCCGCTGCGCGGGTCGATGATGTGGTGCTTCCACCCCGTGCCCCACCGCCAACGCCGGTAGTCGCGCCCCGATGTGGCCACGGCCCCACGGTAGAGCCTGATGTGGGCCAGGTCGCGGTCCGGGTGAAAGGGGTCGGCGACGGCCACAGTCCAGGGGGAGCCGTCCCGTTGGGGCCCGCTGACGGCGATGTCTCCCCCCGCGTTCACCAGGGCCGGCGCGTGGCGGGCCAACTTGCGGGCCGCCTCCTCGGCCGCCCACCCCTTGGCAACCCCGCCCAAGTCGAGTTGGACGCCGGGTGGCAAGGCGACTGTGCGCCGGCGCCCGTCGAGCTCGATGCGGCGCCACGCCCCCACGGCGTTGACCGGCGCGCGAGCCGTCGGCCCCTGCTCCACCCATCGCCGGCCGGCCACGAGCTCGAAGGAATCGGTGTAGCCTGCCGCGGCCAAGGCCGGCAGCACCGTGGGCACCACCAGCCCGCCGCTGGCCTCGGCCGCCTCCAGCGCCTCCCGGAGCACATCCCAGAGCACCGTGGAGACCTCCACCGGCCCCCGGCCCGCCTGGGCGTTGAGCCGCGAGAGCTCGCTGTCCGGCCGGAAGCGGCTCAGAATGCTCTCCCAGACCTCGAACCAGACGGGGATCCAGGCCAACAGCATGTGTGCTCCCGGCTTGTCCGAGTCCAGGCGGGCCTCCATCTGACATCCCATGGCGCGAAAGTGGAGCAGGAGCATGACGTTCCTCCTTCCTCCCCATCACCGCGACGAGCTCGTCCTGGGCGGAGGCGGTGGCGGCGGGGGCGGCGCGCTCACCGACCTGAGCTGCTGAGGCGGCGGTGGCGGGGAAGCCCCTGCCCCGCTGTTAGCCGGCGCTGGCGGCGGTGGTGCCGGCACCTGAATGGTGGGCACGGTGATCTGGGCCGGCGGCTTGACCTGCACCTCGGGCACGTCCGGCGCGGGCACCAATGTGGGAATGGGCGGGAGGGTGTTGACCAGTTGTTCGATCTCCCGCTGCCATTGGGCCTGCAGGGCGGCCAAGTCCGGCGTCGGCGTGGACCAGGGCGTCGGCGTGGCGGCCTGTGTGGGCGTCGGCGGCGGGAGCGTCGAGACGGGCTCGGGCGCGGCCTGGGCCTCGTTCCCGTCGGCGCGGGCCAGAATGCCCCAGCCCGCCAATGTGCCCGCCACCGAGGCCACGGTGATCAGCGTCTTCAGGCTGTCCGAGATGCCTGTGGTTCGCTTCTGTTTTTTCTTCTTCACCGTTGCCATTGGAGCTTCCTCCATCACTTTCCGCGCGTCCTGGAGTGGACGTCAGTCGTCATCGTCGTTTTCATCTTCGTCTTCGTCGTCAGGTTCGTCGTCGTGATCCTCGCCGTCGTCCCGCTGCCCGTCGTCCTCTTCATCTTCCCTGTCGTCCGGCGGCGGGGCGGGGGGAGGAGGCGGCGAGGCTTCTGCGCCCTCGTCCCGGTCGTCCCCGGCAGGCGGGGCACTTTCCTGCCCCTGACTGTCACCTTCCTCCTCGCCCTGATCGTTGTCGGCGGGCGGCGGCGGGGGCTCCGGCGTCGGCGTCGGCGGCACGGGCGTGGGTGCAGTCGTGGCCGTGGGCGGGGGTGTGGGCGTCAGCGGCGGCACGGGCGTGGAGGTGGGCGCCCGGTCGGCCGGGTTGACCTCGGCGTAGAGCACTCGGCCGCTCTGCATGTCCACGTAGACTTCGCTTCCGTGCCTGAACTCCACCTCCAGCACCACTGTGCCGTACTTGCGCTCCTGCTGCACCTGAACTACCTCGCCCCCGCCCACGTACTCGCGCGCGATTTCGACGGCGCGGTCCCGTTCGACGCTGCCCCACGTGCCCTCGACAGTGGCGCGGGTCACCACGCGCAACGTCGGCGTGGCCGATGGGGTGAGCCGGGCGGGCGTGGGCGCCGTCTCCGCGCCGGAGCGAGCCGGCGTGCCCCGCAAGAGCTCCTCGACACGGGCCTCCAGGGCGGAAATCGTGGCCGCCAGGTCAGGCGTCGGGGTGCGGTCAGTGTGGGCCCTGGGCACCCGCCCCAACTGCGTGCCGGTGGTGAGCCCGGCAAAGAAGACGGCGGCCACCACCAGTCCCAACAACAACGCCCGGATCGTGTCAAGTGTGCTCTTGAGCATCTGTGTCCCTGTGGCGTACCCCGAGTTCTCCGCTTACGCCCTGTTTACCCGTTGGGCCGCGATGTCAACGTGCGGTGTCCGTCGAAGGGCCGGGGAAAGAAGGGCCCCTGTCTTCCCAGAGCACCGGCCAGGGGCCCTGTGGTTCACGGGGGTCCGGCCCGGCTCAATCGTCGTCATCTTCGCGTTCGTCCTCGAACCGGTCGTCGTCATCATCGTCGTCGTCATCGTCGTCGCGCCGTTCGCGCTCATATTCGTCGTCGTCATCCTCATAGTCATCATCGTCGTAGCGCGTCTGCTGGGGGGGTGGGGGCGGAGGGACGGTGCCGTTGTAGAGTATAGCACCGGTGTTGGCATCCACGTAAATCATGCCCCGGTCAAACCCCACCTCGTAGGCCGGCGTGCCCTCGAAGAGGACGAGCTCGGGCTGCTTGGTGAGCGTCGCGCCGTTAGCCACGGACTGGGCGATCTGCGCGGCCTGCTCGGGCGAGACGGCGTAGGAGGGCGCCGGGGGCTGGGCGGCCTGGCGGCCGGCCGTCTGAGCTTGGGCCTGTTGCGCCTGGGCCTGAGCGGTCGCCTGGGCCTGGGCGGCCTGGAGGGCGGCGAGCTGCTCGGCCAGTTGCTGGGCTAGCTGCTCGGCCTGGGCCTGCGCCGCCTGGGCCTCCTGGGCAATGCGGGCCAGCTCCTCCTGCTTGGCGTATGCCTGTTGCAGGCGGCGGTTGGCCTGCTCCAGCAACTCCTGGTACTGGGCCTCGCGCTGCTGCACGATGCTCTCCACCGCGTCCACAGTGGCCTCGTTGAAGGC
>JALSKA010000001.1 GCA_026989095.1 Ardenticatenaceae bacterium | reverse complement strand
TCCAGGCTCACGTTGCCCTCCTTATGGAATTGTCGCCCCGGCCACAGGTTGGTGAGGAGAGGCCGGCGACACACGGGGACGCGGAGAACACAGACGACCAACGGATGTGAGGTGCAATTTCCCCCCGCGTCCTCCGTGTCCCCGTGTGCGTTCTCGGCGGAACCCTGCTGCCCCCTTCCCGGAGAGAGTGCCGGGAAAGTCGGCTTCTGGTGGGGGGCCGGCCTACGCCCTGACGGGCACAGCGTCCAAGCCGGCGGCCTGGCGCAGGAGCTCGGCCTTGTCGGTGCGCTCCCACGGGGCGTCGATGTCGTCGCGGCCGAAGTGGCCGTAGGCGGCCGTGGGCTTGTAGATGGGCCGGCGCAAGTCCAAGTCGCGGATGATGGCGGCAGGGCGCAGGTCGAAGTGCTCCTGGATGAGCTCCACGATGCGCTCGTCCGGGATGCGGCCGGTGCCGAAGGTCTCCACGCTGACCGAGAGGGGGCGGGCCACGCCGATGGCGTAGGAGACTTGGACCTCGAAGCGGTCGGCGATGCCGGCGGCCACCACGTTCTTGGCGATGTACCGGGCCATGTAGGCGCCGGAGCGGTCCACCTTCGTGGGGTCCTTGCCGGAGAAGGCGCCCCCGCCGTGGCGGGCCACGCCGCCGTAGGTGTCCACGATGATCTTGCGGCCCGTCAGCCCGGCGTCGCCCATTGGCCCGCCGATGACGAAGCGCCCGGTGGGGTTCACGTAGATCTTGGTGCGCTCGTCCAGCATCTCTTCGCCCACCACGGGCCGGATGACGTGTTCCACCACGTCGGCGTAGATTTGCTCCTGCGAGACTTCGGGAGCGTGCTGGGTGGAGATGAGCACGGTGTCCACGCGCACGGGCCTGCCGTAGGCGTATTCGACGGTCACCTGGCTCTTGCCGTCGGGGCGCAGGTAGCCCAGGATGCCCCGCTTGCGCACCTCGGCCAGCCGGCGGGCGAGGCGGTGGGCCAAGCTAATGCTCATGGGCATCAACTCGGGCGTCTCGTTGCAGGCGAAGCCTACCATCATGCCCTGGTCGCCGGCGCCGATGGCCTCGATCTCCTCGTCGCTCATCTCGCCCCGCTTGGCCTCCAGGGCCTTGTCCACGCCCAAGGCGATGTCGCCCGATTGCTCCTTGATGGACACAACCACCCCACATGTGTCGGCGTCGAAACCGTACGCGCTGTTGGTGTACCCGATCTGGCGGATGGTCTCCCGCACGATGCTGGGGATGTCCACCTGGGCCGTTGTGGTGATCTCCCCGATGACTACGACGAGGCCGGTCGTGGTGGCGGCCTCGCAGGCCACGCGGGCGTCGGGGTCCTGGGCGATGATGGCGTCGAGGACGGCGTCGCTGATTTGGTCGCACATCTTGTCCGGGTGCCCCTCGGTGACCGATTCTGACGTGAAGAACAATTTCGGGCTCTTCATGAACGTCGTGCTCATCTGGCTCCCTCCGTTCGCTGAATCCACGTGTTCGTTCTCGGCAACCCTTCCCATGAGCCCGCAGCCCGTGGTTTTTCGGGCCTCATGTGCCCTCCTCCCACGAGGCCAGGTACTTCTGCTGCTCAGGGGTGAGCTCGTCAATGGCGATGCCCATGCTCCTGAGCTTGAGGGCCGCGATCTGGCGGTCGATCTCCTCGGGCACCGGGTGGACGCGCTTTTCCAGTTCTCCGCGGTGCTCCAGGAGATAGCGGACCGCCAGCGCCTGGTTGGCGAAACTCATGTCCATGACGGCTGAGGGGTGCCCTTCGGCCGCGGCTAAGTTGATGAGGCGCCCTTCTCCCAAGAGGTTGATGCGCCGGCCATCGGCCAGGACGTATTGGTCCACGAAGGGACGGGGTTGCCGCTTCTCCACGGCCATTTCCTCCAGGGCCTCAATGTTAATTTCGACGTTGAAGTGGCCGCTGTTGGCCACGATGGCGCCGTCCTTCATGACCTCGAAGTGGTGGCGGTCGATGACGTGAATGTCGCCGGTTACCGTCACGAAGATGTCGCCGGTGCGGGCGGCCTCGTGCATGGGCATGACCCGGTAGCCGTCCATGACCGCCTCCAGCGCGCGCAGGGGGTCCACTTCTGTGACGATGACGTTGGCCCCCATGCCCGAGGCCCGCATGGCCAGCCCACGGCCACACCACCCGTACCCGGCCACCACGAACGTCTTGCCGGCCAAGAGGATGTTCGTGGCCCGCAGGATGCCGTCGATGGTGCTCTGCCCGGTGCCATAGCGGTTGTCGAAGAGGTGTTTGGTCAGGGCGTCGTTGACGGCGATCACAGGATAGGCCAGAGCCCCCTCGGCGGCCATGGCGCGCAGGCGAATGACGCCCGTGGTAGTCTCCTCTGTGCCCCCGATGACGTTGGGCAGGAGCTCTCGCCGTTCCTTGTGCAGGGTGGAGACGAGGTCGCACCCGTCGTCCATGGTGATGTGGGGCTCGTGGTCGATGGCGGCCCGCAGGTGGCGGTAGTAGGTCTCGCGGTCTTCGCCCTTGATGGCGAAGACGGGCACCTCCTCGTAGGCCACCAGCGCGGCGGCCACGTCGTCCTGGGTGCTGAGCGGGTTGGAGGCGCAGAGCACCACGTCGGCGCCGCCCCGGTTCAGGACGCGCACGAGGTTGGCCGTCTCGGTCGTCACGTGGAGACAGGCGGAGATGCGCACGCCCTGGAAGGGCTTCTCCTGCTCCACTTGGGAGAGAATCTGGTTCAGGACGGGCATCTCTTGGGCAGCCCATTCGATGCGGGCTCGCCCTTGGTCGGCCAAGGAAATGTCCTTGATGTCGTAGTCGGTGGCAGTCATGGTGTAGCTCCTTTCGCGCTTTCCGATATGGTGGGGCAGGTCACCGGGTGCCCCGCGTGTTAGAATCGGGTGAACGCCTGAAACTCGGCGAAGCGGCGCTCGATTTCGTCGGCGGTCAGGGCGCGCAGGCGGTTGATGCTGAAATCCTCGACAGTGAAGCTGGCCATCACGCTGCCGTGAACGATGGCCCGCCGGAAGGCGTTTGCGTCAAGCACGGGCTCGCGGGCCAACGCGCCGAGAAAGCCGCCGGCGAAGGTGTCCCCCGCGCCGGTGGGGTCCTTCACTGTCTCCAGGGGATAGGCCGGCGCGAAGAAGTACGTCTCCCCCGGGTGATCGCCGTCCGTGAACATGCTGGCCCCGTACTCGCCCTTCTTGATGATGACGGCCTTGGGGCCCAACGCCAGGATGGCGCGCGCGGCGCCGAGCAGGCTGTAGGTGTCCGCGAACTGGCGGGCCTCGGCCTCGTTGATGAGCACCACGTCCACAAGGCGCATGACATCGGCCAGGGCGTCGCGGCGGGAGGAGATCCAGAAGTTCATGGT
Organism: Ardenticatenaceae bacterium; assembly: GCA_026989095.1. Taxonomy (GTDB): domain Bacteria; phylum Chloroflexota; class Anaerolineae; order Ardenticatenales; family Ardenticatenaceae; genus WFWG01. The sequence continues at coordinate 3,898 of JALSKA010000001.1, read as the reverse complement.
GTCGAGGGCCACCAGCGCGGGCCGCTCGATCTGCTCCAGGACCGCCCGTTGGAGCTCGGGGGCGATGTTGGCCAGGAACAGGAGCCCGGGCCGGCGATATGTCTCAGGGAGCTTGGGGGAGAACTCGGCGAAGACGTTGAGCTGTGTGTCCAACGTGTGGGCTGTGTTCAAGTCGTACTCGTAGCGCCCACGCCACCGAAAGGTGCGTCCGCCCTCGACGACCTCCAGGCCGGCCAAGTCCACCTGACGCCGGCGGAGGAATTCGACGTGTTCCGGCGGGAAGTCGTCCCCGACAACGCCGACCAATTTCACGGGCGCGTAGAAGCTGGCGGCCGTGGCAAAGTAGGTGGCGCTGCCCCCCAGCGCGCCTTCCACGCGGCCAAAGGGAGTCTCCACGTCGTCGAGGGCCACCGATCCCACCACGAGAATGTCCCTGGGCAGGGTGTGGGGTGTCGGCGGGCTGTTCTGCAGGGATGTCCGTTCGACCATGGTGCTCACCTGTTTGCCTTCTTGCGGTCCTCTTCGGCCTGTTCGACCACTGCGCGCAAGTTTTCCTCGTAGGGCGGGCGCACGACGCCGTACTCGGTCACGATGGCCGTCACCAGGCGGGCGGGCGTGATGTCGAAGGCCGGGTTGTACACCCGCACGCCTTCTGGGGCGATGAGCTCGTCGCCCACGTGGGTGATCTCGCGGGGATCGCGCTCCTCGATGGGAATGGCGTCGCCGCCGGGCGTCTGCAGGTCGATGGTCGAGGTGGGCGCCACCACGTAGAAGGGCACGTTGTTGTCCTTGGCCACGGCGGCCAGCTTGTAGGTGCCGATCTTGTTGGCCACGTCGCCGTTGGCCGCAATGCGGTCAGCGCCGACGAGGACCAAGTCCACTTGGCCGCTGGACATGAGGTAGCCGGCCGCGTTGTCGGCGATCAGGGTCATGGGAACGCCCCACTGCATGAGCTCCCACGCCGTGAGGCGAGCCCCCTGGAGGCGCGGCCGGGTCTCGTCCACCCAGACGTGAATGTTCTTGCCCTGCTCGTGGGCCATGCGGATGACGCCCAAGGCCGTGCCCCAGTCCACCGTGGCGAGCGCGCCCGTGTTGCAGTGGTGCAAAATGCGCGCGTTAGCCGGCACGAGCTCGGCGCCGTGTTGGGCCATGCGCTTGTTGATCTCCACGTCCTCGTCGGCAATGCGCTGCGCTTCGGCGACCAGGGCCTGGCGCACGGCGTCCACGTCCTCGGTCTCGAGGCTGTAGACAAGGTGCATCAGCCGGTCAAGGGCCCAGCGCAGGTTGACCGCCGTGGGACGGGCCGCGTAGAGTACGTCGTAGGCGGCTTTCAAGTCCTCGACCAGTGCCGGCACTGTCGTCGCCGGGCTTTGCAGCGCCGCCAACGCCAGCCCGAACCCGGCGGCCGCACCGATGGCCGGGGCGCCGCGGACGTACATCTCCTTGATGGCGCGGGCCACCTCTTGGTACTCGGAGAACTCGGCCACCTCGAACCGGTGGGGAAGCAGGCGCTGGTCGATCATCCTGACCACGCCGTCGTGCCACTCCACAGTGCGCATTGTTCCTCCCTTCGTGAATCCAAAAAAAGACCTCTCGCGGCGAGAGGTCTCTGAGACAAGACGGTGACCTCTCATCTTCCAGACACACGGCTCGGCACGTGTGTCTGCCGGAATTGGCACCTGGCGCACAGCATCGCCCCCAGGCCGACGCTGCCGCTGGTTGCCGGGGCTTCACAGGGCCGGTCCCTCCACCCCTCTCGATAAGAGCACCCGCTACCCGGATGTGGTTGTGAAAAGTTCGTTCCAACAGGGATGCTTCGCCCAAGGGCACATGCCTTCCAGTTGCCGGGGCCAGGGCTCGGGTGAACGCCCCCCCGTGTGCCCAAGACTTAAGCAAGGTAACACCATCTGAGGGGTATGTCAAATCCGACTCGCCCGCGTCCGCGCTCAGGCCTGCGAAGCTGTGTTCGGATGCCACACCGTGTGGAATGTGCCGGGGCGGTCCACGCGCTCGTAGGTGTGGGCGCCGAAGTAGTCGCGCTGAGCTTGGATCAGGTTGGCGGGGAGGTGGGCGCTGCGGTAGCTGTCGTAGTAGGCCAGGGAGGCGGCCGTCACGGGCATGGGCACGCCGTGGTTCACTCCCACCGTGAGCGCTGTGCGCCACCCCTGTTGTCGCGCGGCCAAGGCGTGGCGGAAGAAGGGGGCGAGCATCAGGTTGGGGAGCTCGGGCTCCTCGGCGAAGGCGTGCCGGATTTCCTCCAGCAGGGCCGCGCGGATGATGCACCCCGCGCGCCAGATGGCCGCCACGTCGGCAAGGCGGTAGGTGTAGCCGTGCTCGGAAGCGGCCGCGCGCAGCAGGGCCATGCCCTGGGCATAGGCCACAACCATGGTGGCGAAGAGGGCCTCGCGCACGTGCTCGATCAGATGCATCCCCCCTTTCGCCTCGGGGGCCGGCCCCGGCAGGAGTTTGGCGGCTCGCACGCGCTCCTCTTTGAGGGCCGAGAGGAAACGGGCCTCCACGGCCGAGGTGATGGCCGGCACGGGCACGCCCACGTCGAGGGCTTCTTGGGAGGTCCACTTGCCCGTTCCCTTCTGGCGCGCCCGGTCCAACACCAGGTCCACCAGCGGCCGGCCGGTTTCGGGGTCACGTGTTCGCAGGATGTGGGCCGTGATCTCCACGAGGAACGAGGCGAGCTCCGCCCGGTTCCACTCCTCGAAGAGGGCGGCCAGGTGGTCGGGGGCGAGCCCTCCCACCTGGCGCAACACGTCGTACCCTTCGGCAATGGCCTGCATCAGGGCGTACTCGATCCCGTTGTGGACCATTTTCACGTAGTGGCCGGCCCCGCCGGGACCGAGATAGGTCACACAGGGCCGGCCGTCGCCGGCCCGGGCGGCTATGGCCTCGAAGATGGGAGCGACGGCCTCATACGCCTCCTCTGGGCCGCCGGGCATGAGGCTGGGCCCCCGGAGGGCGCCTTCCTCCCCGCCGGAGATGCCCACCCCCAAGAGGTGAACGCCCGGGGCGGCCAATTCGCGCTGCCGCCGTTCGGTGTCGGCGAAGTGGGAATTGCCGCCGTCGATGAGAATGTCCCCTGGCTCCAGCAGGGGGCGCACTTGGGCTATGACCGCGTCCACTGCCGCTCCGGCCTTGACCATGAGCAGAAGGCGGCGTGGGCGTTCGAGGCGGGCGACCAGGTCATCGAGGGCATAGGTGGGGATGATGTTGGGATGGGGATGGTGGCGGGCGAAGGTCTCGGTCTTCGCCCGCGTGCGGTTGTACACGGCGACCTGGAATCCTCGGCGGGCTATGTTGCGGGCCAAGTTTTGGCCCATGACGCCCAGTCCAATGAGACCTATGGAGGCCATGAGGGTTCTCCCTGTGTGCAGTCTTGGTCACGGTCGAACGTGTCCGGTTAGCGCCGCGTGTCGAGCCCCTTCCCCGACACATTTAGAGCTTCTGGAGTGCCAGGCGGAACTGTTCCAGGGCCTCGTGTATGCGACCTGCCTGCTGGTAGAGGTCGCCGAGCAGTTGGTGGGGGCGCGGGCCGGTGGTGTCCGTGGCCACCCAATCGGCCAAAAGGGCAATGACTTCTGCGTCCCGGCCTCCTGTCTTGACGATGGCCGCAATGAGCTCCAGCGCTGCCTCTTCCTGGCCGGCAAATGCCAGGCGACGGGCACGTTCCAGCTCATCCACCACGTCCTCGGCAACGGGCTCGGGCGGCGCGGCCTGCTCGGGCTCGGGCAGGGCTTCCTCGGCGATGGGCTCGGGCGGCGCGGCCGGCTCGGGCTCGGGCGGGGCCTCCTCGGCGGCCGGCTCGGGCGGCGCGGCCGGCTCGGGCTCGGGCGGGGCCTCCTCGGCGGCGGGCTCGGGCAGCGCGGCCGGCTCGGGCTCGGGCAGG